>CAYVEQ010000092.1:0-1666 GCA_964450835.1 uncultured Synergistaceae bacterium | reverse complement strand
TTATTATAAAGAGTCCGGAACAAAACGGGTCCGGACCGGAACGCGACAATGTCCAAGGAGGAGTACGATTGAGAAAAATTACGGCTTTCGCGGCGGTTTCTGCCGCGCTTTTCGGACTTGCGGCCGGTGCGGCCTGCGCGGCGCAGATAACCGAAGCCCAGGCGAAGGAAATCGCGTTAAAGCACGCGGGCGTTTCGGCGCAGGAGGCGCGCTTTACCAAGACGAAGCTCGACATGGATTTCGGCCGTTCGGAGTACGAACTTGAATTCTACGCCGGCAGCGTCGAATATGATTACGATATAGACGCGGCGGACGGCACGGTGCGCAAGTTCTCGCGCGAGACTCACGCGCAGCCGAACGCTGCTGCGGGCAGCGGGCTGATAGACAGAGAGAAGGCGGTTGAAATCGCGCTCGCCCGAGTGCCGGGAGCGGTTCTGGGGAACGTGCACAAACTGAAGCTTGACTTCGAGGACGGCCTTCAGGTGTACGAAGGCGAGATTTTCTACAATTACCGCGAATATGAGTTTAAGATCAATGCGGCGACCGGCGAAGTCGTAGGCTGGGAAGAAGATTAAAGTTCGGATAACCCGCGCGCTGAGGGCGGCTGTTCCTGTGGACGGCCGCCCTTTTTGTGACCGTCCGCGCGCGCCGGCGTGACCGTCGTGACGGCAAAAAGAGTATAAATTTGCTGACTAAAATTATCTTACAGACAGCGGCGGCAAAGTCCGCGAAAATTTCCCGCGCAGCGGCGCCGCGGCGGACACGGGAGAGCGGGTAACAGCGCTCTTCCGCTCTTCCGTGAAAAATACGCCCTTACAGCCCGGCGCGTCTGTTTACGAAGCACTCCTCGTCGTGCGACCAGATTATCCCCACGGCCTGGAGATAGGAGTATATTATGGTTGAGCCTGCGAATTTCATGCCGCGCCGCGTCAGTTCCTTTGAAATAGCGTCGGAGAGAGGCGAGCTGGAGCGCCCCCGCTCCACAATGACATCTTCCCCCGTGCGTTCCCGGAGGTAGCGGCAGAAAGAGCCGTATTCGCCGCGGATTTCTTTGAAGACGGCGGCGTTCCGCACGGCGGCTTTGATTTTGAGTCTGTTGCGGATAATCGAAGCGTCAAGCGCGAGCGCGGCGACCTTCTCGTCGCCGTAAGAGGCGACGGCTTCCCAGTCAAAGCCGTCGAAAGCGCGCCGAAAAGCCTCGCGTTTGTTCAGCACGCACTCCCACGAAAGCCCCGCCTGAAAAGACTCAAGCAGCAGCATCTCAAAGAGCTTTCTGTCGTCGCGCACGGGCCGCCCCCATTCAAAGTCGTGGTAGCGGACGTATTTTTCGTTCTTAAGGTTGACCCAGCGGCAGCGGCGAAGCCCGCCGCACGGTTCTTCGCGGTATGAGGAAACGAATCTGTGCGCCGGCGCGGCGGCGTCTTTTTCCGAAACTGACATTTTTATCTCCTTTTTATCTGTCGGCACGGGGCAAAAGTTCGCGCCGTGCGGGGTCCGCGCGGCGGGGCGTATCTTCGCGTTGCGGCGCTCTGTCAGACAGCGCGGTGTGAGAGCGTTGTCGTCGCGGAGCGGATTACGAAGCCGCCGCTTCGGACAGGGAAAAGCGTCTCACTGCCCGCCTTCCGCGCCGGAGCGGACATCGCGGCGCAGTATGCCGCCGGCCTGC
>CAYVEQ010000091.1:0-1927 GCA_964450835.1 uncultured Synergistaceae bacterium | reverse complement strand
GCATATCCGGCTCAAAAGAAAAAATATCCCGTCATAGGACTCTGCGACTGCAACAACTTCTTCGTATCGTGCGAGCGCATACTCGACGGTTCTCTCTGGAGCGTCCCCGTCATAGTTCTCTCGTCGAACGACGGCTGCGTCGTGGCGCGTTCCAACGAGGCTAAAGCTCTCGGGATAAAAATGGGGATTCCGTACTACCAGATAAAATCCTTCTGCCGGTATGCCAACGTCCGCGTTCTGTCCTCCAATCTCAGCTATTACACTCACATCTCTCAAAAAGTCATGGACTGCCTGCGCCAGTTCTCCGATACCGTCGAAGTCTATTCCATCGACGAGGCGTTCTTCAATCTCAGCATCGCCTCTGTATCCGATCCCGAGGGCTACGCCGCGGAAATAAGAAACGCCGTATGGCGAAGCTGCCGTATTCCCGTCTCCGTCGGGATAGCCCCGAACAAGACATACGCGAAACTCGCCTCGGAAATAGCGAAGAAAGATAAATCTTTCAAAGGCGTCTGCCGCATACTGCCTGAAATGTGTGCCGATACCGGATTTTTATCCGGGATACAGATCTCGGACATATGGGGAGTAGGGAGAAAAACGGCGGAAGCTCTGAAAAGATTCAGCGTTGTTTCAGTCGCGGACTTCTGCCGGAAAGACGAAGTCTGGGTGAAGAAGAACTTCGGGATAACGGGCCTGTCTCTGCTCTGGGAGCTGCAGGGAAGTATGGTTCACTGGCTGTCGCCCGAAACAAAAGCGCCGAAATCGGTGCAGGTATCGCGGACATTCAGCAGGAAGCTGACGGAGTACGGGGAACTGCTCGACCCGCTGCTCTGTTTCACCGCCTCGGCGTGCGCTCAGATGAGGCGATACGGCCTCATGGCTAACAAGATGGGCGTTTATCTCTCCACCAGCCGCTTCGCAGAATCCTCCGGGAACTACAGCAACTGGGCGGACATAAGATTTTCTTCGCCGAAATTCTGCGACGCGGACTTTCTGAAAGCGGCGGAAGACATGCTGAAACAGATCTACAAGCCGGGGTACAAGTACAACAAATGCGGAGTCGCTCTGTATGACCTCGTGGAAACCTCGGCGGGTATACAGGGCTCTCTCTTCGCGGAAGGCGCGGAAGAGCCCGAAGTGAGCGCGAAAAGGCGCGCCGCGGCAAAAGCGGTTGACGCCGTCAACGCCGCGGCGGGCAGACCGCTGATAAGACCGGCGGCGCTCTGCCGTAACGAAGAACGGGACTGGCTGCCGAAATCTGAGATGAAGTCGGAGTCAGCGAAATATATGTCCGGAATAAAAGACGGACAGGAGGACTCAAAAGACCGCACCGCCTTCAGGTCGCACGCGCTGGATTACACGAAGCGGTAAGCCGCGGGTATGCGCCGCCGGACGGAAGACGACCGCGGCGTTGTTTACTTTGCTCAGCATAATGAAAACAGAGGGGGATTATATATGCGTAAATATGAGAAGGTTCTGCTGATACTAGGTTTCTTTATCACTGTCGCCGCTTCTTCCGCTCTGACCGCTTATCTCACCGCTCCGCGGACGGCGGCCGCGCATCAGTACGGCGACCTTGAATGGAGAATAAATGAACTGGAAGATAAAGTAGACGATCTTGAAATGTCGTTAGAAGCTCTTAAATTACGCGTTTTAAATCTTGAATAACAGGACTGTTTTTATTAGAAACGATTGGGATCGCAGTAGTAATAGGCTTGAAATAAAGGCATTTCGGCTCCGCAAGACCAGTCTTTAGCCGTGTCAGAATCACGGCGGAATACCGGTCGCGCTCTGAAACAGTCCGCGCCGCAGCAGAAAAACGAGGCAACCGCCGGAGGATTTAATCCGGCGGTGTTTTCGGATTTCTGCCGCGCCTCCCCGGAATCTTTGCGGGCAGGCGAGTATCGGCAATCACTTCACGCTGTAA
>CAYVEQ010000090.1:0-2063 GCA_964450835.1 uncultured Synergistaceae bacterium | reverse complement strand
CCCGCGCGAAAGGAGGAACGCCGTGAAAAAGAAACCGAAAACTCTGCCTCCGCTTCGGCCGTCAATCGGGGTTGAGGTCTGGTATCGCAAGAGCCTGATAAAAGAAATCAGGCTCATGCAGGACAGCGTTCTCTGGTGGCTGAAGGCGTCCTACCGCGCCCGCGAAAGCGAAATCGTAACGGCGCAGGACGCAAGCCCGGCGCGGGAAATATCCGCCGACCTGAAACGGCTGATGGCCCGCTGGCAGAAACATTTCGCAGTGCTGGGGGATAAGCTCGCGCGGCGGTTTATCGGACGGCTGAGCCGAGCCGAGCGGGCGCGGTTTCAGAAGTCGCTGAAAGACGCGGGGTTCGCGGTTGATTTTCAAATCCCCCGCGGCGTGAACAACATTATGCAGAGCGCGATTATCCAGAATGTCAGTCTGATTAAGTCGATACCGCAGCAGTATCTGACCGACGTGCAGACCCTTGTCAGCGTGGCCGTACAGACCGGCAAAGACCTGAACTACCTCGCGCGGGAACTCCAGGCGCGTTACAAAATCACGGAACGGCGCGCGAAAATGATAGCCCGCGACCAGAATAACAAGGTCACGGCGGCGCTGGACCGCAAGCACGCGGAGCATCTGGGGATTAAAGAGGCGGTGTGGGTCTACACATACGGGAGCAAGGAGCCGCGCCGTACGCACGTGCAGATGGACGGCAGGCGCTTTAACCTCGCCGAGGGGCTGTACGACCCCGACCCGAAGGTACGGCGCAAGATACAGCCCGGCGAGCTTGTGAACTGCCGGTGCCTGTACAGGATGCTGCTGCCCGAGATGGATTATACGGATAAATTTGACGAACAAGGCAGATGGAAAGACCGGCGGCAGTCGCCGGAGCGCCCGAACTTTGAAAACAGCGGCAGGTGAGATAAATGAGCAGAGGCAGGAAAACAACGGCCTGCGTGAGCTTCGACGCGGAGCCTACGCACAGGCGCAAAGACGAAAACGGCTTTCTGCACGTCAGCTCGTGCCACGTCACGAAAGAGCAGGTTGTGCAGTATTACGGCTGGGAGATACCCGGATGGGAGGAGCTCGGGCTGAACCCGGAGAAGTTCTACAGCGTCTACCGGCCCGGCGAAGAGATAGAGAAGGCGGCGCAGACGTTTGACGGGCTTCCGCTCCAGCTGCAGCACCATGAGGACAGCGCGGAGGAGCCGCAGACGGAGCACAGAGTAGGCTCCGTTTCGCGGCCCGTATGGAACGCGCCCTATCTTGACTGCGACCTCCACATCACCAACGGAGCGGCGATAGCGGCGGTCGAGCATGAGGATTTCAAGGAAATCAGCGCGTCCTACATGTACGACGCGAAGCCGGAGAGCGGCGAGTTTGAGGGCGAGCATTACGACATCGTGATGCGGAACATCCGCGGCAATCATGTGGCTCTTGTTCCCAAGGGCAGGGCGGGGAAGGATGTCGCGGTCGCAGACGCCGTGCCCGCAGAGCGATTTGTTCCGCGTTCATTCGCCGCGTGGTATCGCAAGCACCCGCTCGCGCTGAAAGACGCGCCGACCGTGGCGTGGGAGAAGCTAAAGATTGCGATGGACGACGCGGTAGAAAAAGCCGCGCGGAGAATAGCGTGGTATAATCGTTTCGTCGAAGACGCACGGCGCGACAAGAAAGAAATCAAGGGCTTTTTCAGAGCCAACGGCGCGAACGTTCCAATCCGCGAGGGCGAGACAAAACGCGACGCGCTTAGCAACCTCAACGCAAAGCATTCGTCAAAGCAAGAGGGAAAAGCCGAAACATCACAGCCTGAAAAAGTTCGCGGAGTCAACGAGCTTTCGCCGCGCGGAGCGAATACATTCACGGTGAGGGGGTTCAGGAACAAACAGAAACTGAACAACCACTGGAAAAACGGGCGCACGCATCGCGATGAATATCCCGAGTTTAAGACCGCCGAAGAGTACGAGGCGGCGGCGCTGAAACTTCCGGAATCGCCCTGCGGCGGAGACATCACGGGGCATCTGGACAAAGAGGGTAACGTGATTCGTTACAACAAAGCGACGAACGATTTTGTCAAAGG
>CAYVEQ010000089.1:0-2280 GCA_964450835.1 uncultured Synergistaceae bacterium | reverse complement strand
GTTACAGGTTCTTTACAAAGAGCGCCCTTATCGCGTTGAGCACGGCAAGAACCATGACGCCCACGTCCGCGAATATCGCGAGCCACATATTGGCGAGCCCGGCCGCGCCGAGCGCAAGGCAGAGAAGTTTTACGCCGATGGCAAAGACTGTGTTCTGCCGGACAATCCCGAGACATTTGCGCGAAATTTTAATCGCCTTGGATATTTTCATCGGATCGTCGTCCATCAGCACAATGTCTGCCGCTTCGATGGCGGCGTCGGAACCCAACGCTCCCATGGCTATGCCGATGTCGGCGCGGCGCAGCGACGGCGCGTCGTTAATGCCGTCGCCGACAAAGGCGAGCTTTTCTTTTTCGGATTTCGCGGCGAGCAGTTCCTCGATCTTCTCCACCTTGCCGGCGGGCAGAAGCTCGGCGCAGACGCGGTCGACGCCGAGAGTTTCCGCCGTCTTCCTGGCTACCGCGTCCGCGTCCCCCGTCAGCATGACGGTCGTGCGCACGCCGGCGGCTTTAAGCGCGGCGACTGCCTCTTTCGCGCGTGGTTTTATCACGTCGGATATGACAATGTGCCCTGCGTATTCGCCCTTTATCGCGAGATGTATTATCGTACCGACGGAACGGCAGTTTATATAAGAAACGCCGAGCCGCGACATGAGCTTTCCGTTGCCGGCGGCGACGGGAATGCCGTCGACCAGCGCGACGACTCCCTCGCCGCCTGTTTCGCGCACGTCGCTGACGCGGGCCCTGTCTATATGTTTCCCGTAGGCTCGCCGCAGGCTTCCGCTAATCGGGTGAGAGGAATGGCTCTCGGCAAGCGCCGCGTATTCTATCAGTTTTTTCTCGTCCATCTCGTTGTGATGGACGGCGTTGACCTCAAAGACGCCCTTCGTAAGAGTGCCGGTTTTGTCGAAGACGACTGTTTTCGTCTGAGAGAGCGTCTCAAGATAGTTCGACCCTTTGACGAGCACACCTTCCTTGCTCGCCCCGCCTATACCGGCAAAGAAGGAAAGAGGAATGCTTATGACAAGGGCGCAGGGGCAGCTTATGACAAGAAAGGTCAGCGCGCGGTATATCCATTCGTCAAAGCGCGGCGGCAGCCCCATGGCGAATGCGCGAAACACAGGAGGCAGGAGGGCCAGCGCGAGAGCCGAGAAGCAGACCGCCGGGGTGTAGAGGCGGGCAAACCTTGTTATAAAGTCTTCCGACTTCGACTTGCGTGAACTCGCGTTCTCTACAAGGTCGAGAATCCTGGAGACCGTGGACTCGCCGAATTCCTTTGTCGTCTTAATCCGCAGCACACCGGTCATATTGACGCAGCCGCTTATAATCTCTTCTCCGCGCGACACGCCGCGCGGCACGCTCTCGCCCGTGAGGGCGCTCGTGTCGAGTATTGACTCGCCATCCGCGACGACTCCGTCGATAGGCACCTTCTCGCCCGGCTTCACGACTATGATGCTTCCGGGCTCCACCTCGCCGGGATCGGTTCTCTCGATTTCGCCGCCGCGTTCGACATTCGCGTAGTCCGGCCGGATATCCATAAGCTCGCTGATGCTGCGGCGGCTCTTCCCGACGGCATAACTCTGAAACAGCTCGCCAACCTGATAAAAAAGCATCACAGCGACGGCCTCGCTGTAATCGCCGCTTTTGTCGTAAACGGCAAGAGCGATAGCGCCGAGAGTGGCGGCCGCCATCAGGAAATTCTCGTCGAAGATCTGACGGTTCCCGACGCCTCTCGCCGCCTTGATTAAAATGTCACAGCCTATGATGAGATAGGCCGCGAGATAGAGCGCCAGCCTTGTCATGCCCTCCGCGCGCGCGAAATGCAGCGCGGTGAGCATGACCGAGGCCGCCGCGATGCGCGCCAACATCTTTTTCTGTTTTTTATTCATCGCCTGTTCCTCAACTCGACGGCGCGGCGCTTTCGATTAAAGATAAATCTCGCAGTCGCCGTCAACTCTTTTGCAGTTCTTCAGAACCTCGCGCATGACGCTTTCGCGCTCCGCTCCTTCCTCGAACTCGACAATCATCTTCAAAGTCATAAAATTAACGACGGCATCCCTGACGCCTGGCGTCTTGCGGGCCGCTTCCTCCATCTTGCCGGCGCAGCCCGCGCAGTCAACCTCGATTTTGTATGTTTTTTTCATTTGCGGTTGCTCTCCTTATTTCAACAATTAAATAATTGCTTAATTGTTACAAACGCATAATATTACTCCTTTTCTGCCCTGTCAATAGAGTTTTCGACCGGTTTTTATTTTTTTCGCAAGCGGGGCGGCTTTGAACG
>CAYVEQ010000088.1:0-2335 GCA_964450835.1 uncultured Synergistaceae bacterium | reverse complement strand
AAAACAAAGCCTCCCGCAAAAAGCGCTTGCGGAAAAAAAATATAATGCTATAATAGCCTTTGTCGAGATTTTTGACACACTATTCCTCGATGGCGCAACCGGCAGCGCGGGTGGCTGTTAACCACTAGGTTCGAGGTTCGAGTCCTCGTCGAGGAGCCAGCTTTCACGGCCCGTCCGGATACCCGGACGGGCTTTTTGTGTCGGGCAACTGTTGCAAAATCCCCGCGCGACAGATAGAATAAAGCAAATTTCATCGCACACGCGAAGGAAAGGGGTTTTTGTCTTGGACATAAAACTGGAAGGACTTCCCGCTATGCTGCAGCAGGTCACTCTTGCGTCGCTGCTTCCCGCGCTTATCTATCTTATATGCGGCCTCGCCGTCATACGCATCCTGATGTCGGCCTTTACGAGAGCGCTTTCAAAATCGACCTTCGACAAAACGCTTCACCGTTTCATACTGACCGTACTGAAAATCGTTCTCTACTTCATCCTTTTCGTGACAGTCGCGGGCGCTCTGGGAATACAGGTCACGTCATTCGTCGCCCTGCTCAGCGTCGCCGGCCTGGCCGTCTCGCTGTCGCTGCAGAACCTGCTCTCCAGCGTCTCCAGCGGAATAGTGTTGCTCTCCGTGAAGCCCTTCAGGGCCGGAGACTTCGTGGAGATCGGAGGCGTCAGCGGAACGGTTCTCGAGATAGGCTTCATGCACACGAAGCTTGTAACGGTGGATAACAAGATAATCTACGTCCCGAACAACGAGGTGTCGGCCTCCAAAATAGTCAATTACACGCAGGAACGCGAGCGCCGCATCGACCTAGTATTCACCGCCGATTACGCCTGCCCGCGGGAGGAAGTCAAGCGCGCGCTGAAAGAGGCAATCTCCGGATTTCCGAAAGTCCTGGCGGACCCCGAGCCCTTCGTCCGTGTCAGCGGCTATAAAGAAGCCGTTGAGTACACGGTGCGCGTCTGGTGTCTCACCGAAGATTACTGGGATCTCTATTTTGACATCATGGAGGCCGTGCCCGACGCCTACAAAGCTAACGGCGTCAGAATGAGCCATCCGTACCTGAATGTGCTCCTGCACGGCGACGGCGAGAAAAAAAATTAAAAGCGCGGGGCAGAGATATATGACTGGCAGGAAGGTTCTTGGGTTTATAGGAACCGGGGTAATGGGACGCAGCATGGCGGGCCATCTGCTCGCGGCGGGTCACGAGGTGCACGTCTACAACCGCACGAAGACGAAGGCGGACGATCTCGTCGCGCACGGCGCACTCTGGGAGGAGTCACCCGCGGAAATCGCGAAAAAATGCGACGTTGTCTTCACGATCGTCGGCTTTCCGAAAGACGTCGAGGCAACCTACCTCGGGGAAAACGGGCTCGTCGCCAACGCGAAAGAAGGCGCGCTGCTCGTCGACATGACCACATCGAGCCCGAGCGTCGCACGCAAAATATACGAAGCCGGCAAAAAGCGCGGCCTCGGTATTCTCGACGCTCCCGTAACCGGCGGAGACAAAGGCGCGCGCGAAGCGACGCTCACAATCTTCGCCGGCGGCGACAGAGAGGATTTCGAGGCGGCTCTGCCATACTTCAAACTTATGGGACGCACGATAAAGCTCATGGGCAAGGCCGGCGACGGACAGAACGCAAAGCTCGGCAACCAGATAGCAATCGCGGGAACTATGACCGGAATGTGCGAAGCCATAGTGTTCGCGAAATCATGCGGCCTTGACCTGGACGAATTTCTCAAGGCGGTCGGCGGAGGTTCGGCCGCCACGTGGAGCCTCGCGAACTACGGCCCCAGAATACTCAAAGGCGATTTCGAGCCGGGCTTCTTCATCAAGCATTACATCAAGGACATGAAGCTCGCCGAGGAAGCGGCAGAGGCAATGGAACTCGACCTTCCCGCTCTGACCCTCACGCGCGAGCTCTACGAAGAGCTCGCCGAGGGCGGCTTCGGAGACAAAGGCACGCAGGCTCTTTATTGCCTCTACGACCCGCGGGAGGAATAGAAAGACACTGCAAAAAAACGTCAAGGAGACGAGTCGCGCTCCTTGACGTTTTTTATGCCGCGCGGGGGCAATCTCTTCGCGCGGCAGGATTTTTTATAAAAAATTTCATTATTTTGCAAAAGCCGGCACAGCGGCAAACGCGCGAACTTTCGGCGCGCCGGAGGCGTTTGTGAAAGGCAGGGGAGCCGCGACAGAGCGCGCGAACTTCTGAAACGCGGACAAATCCGGCGCGTCTATCGCCGCTTCGCGCGAGACTTTTCTTCTGTTATTTCTGCGTAGTCATCGGGCGTGTCTATGTCTTTGAAATGGCAGCCGGGGGCTTCAATCCG
>CAYVEQ010000087.1:0-2389 GCA_964450835.1 uncultured Synergistaceae bacterium | reverse complement strand
AAAACCTGAAAATCACAGAAGAACCCGCCGCCCGGAAAAATTTTAACGGGCGGGGGAACGCGATGCTACAATAACGGCACGGAAGTTCGTACGGAAGGAGCCGGTAAAATGACCGTGAACAAAAAAATATACCTCATGCGCCACGCGAGGCCGGAGCTTCCCTTCGGCGGGCGCGTCTACTACGGCGCTACAGACTACCCTCTTTCCGATGAGGGACGGGCTGCGGCGGAAAGGCTCGGCGCTGCGCTGCGCGGAAAAATAACTTTCGATGCCATTTACACCAGCGGCATGAGACGGACCGCGGAGACGGCGGCGCTTGTCGCGCCGGAGCCGCGCGCAGCGGAAGTTCCCGAGCTTCGCGAGGTGAACCTTGGCGACTGGGAGGGAAAGTGTTACGACGATGTGCGCGAGCAGTTCCGCGAAATCTACGAGAGGCGGGGAACGCGCTTCGCGGAAACGGCGCCGCCCGGAGGCGAGAGCTTTGAGGAATTGCGGCGGCGCGCGCTGCCGGCTTTTGAGAAAATCGCGTCCGCGCATGAAAGCGGCAATATCCTGATAGTCGCCCACGGCGGCACGATATGGAGCATTGTCGCGAGCCTTTTCGGACTTGACCTTAACGACATGTTCTTCTTTCCTCTCGACTACTGCGGGATGAACGTCGTCGAGCCGTCCCGCGGCAGAGCGCGGCTTTTGCGCTACAACTGGACTCCCTTCGCTTAAAACGCGCGGCGGCAAACCGAAACGGCGCGGAAAAACAAAGGCGGACAAAGCCGCCGGCACATTCCGAGTCCCCACAAATTCCCCTTATTTGTCTGATACAATAGCGTCAGACAAAAAAATCCGCGCGTCGCGGAAGACGGGGGCATCGCTATGAGAAGACAAGGGTTCGGCGCGGCGGGCGTCTTAATCGCCCTGTTATGCGTAATTTTTCTTTCTGCCACGGCATGGCTCGGAGCGGGGGCGGTATCGCGCCGGGCTCTTGAAAAGGGGCACGCCGCTCTTTCGTCGGGCGACTTTGCGGAAGCGGCGGCGCAGTTTGAACGCGCGGAGAAATTTACCTTCGGCGAGGACGCGTCTCTCCTTGCGGCGCTCGGCGAGGCACGCGAGGGATTAGGCGACGCGCAGGCCGCCAAAGAATGCTACGAACGCGCGATAAAAGCGGACGGCGCCTTCGCCGCGGCGCATTTCAAACTGGGCAGCCTCTATATAAAAGAAAAGAATTTCGAAGCGGCGCGCAGCGAAACCGCCGCCCTTGAAAAAATCGGCACGGAAGAGGCCGTGACTTACGCGCGGGAACTCAAGAAAGAGACGAATCTCGGCTCGGTCAAGAGCCTGCTCGAAGACATTGTGGGGAGCGTCCTGCCGGAGCTGAAAAAAGGCGCGCCCGAGGGAGACGGGGGCGAATGAAAATATCCCGCCTGATCCTCGCGTTTCTCGCGGCTGCGCTCCTTCTTCCGGCGCCGGGCTTTTCCGAAACCCCGGAGATAGCCAATACGGAAAAAACGGCTCTGCATAAAAACTTCTTCGACATACCGGTGGCCATAGCGCCGAAAATGGGTTACAACTTTGAAAAAATCGAAAACGGCGTAGCGGACAAAAAAAAGAAAATCGCGCTCGAAGGCCTCCTGCTTCATATGCCCTTCCAACGCCTGATGGACGAAATCTCCCACGACGCGCTCAAAAAAGGCGACATGGAAGTGAAATCCAGCTACCCCTACATATGGAACGGCAGCCGCGCGCGGCTTATGAAAATATTCGCGAAAAGCGCCGGCGGCACGACGGGAAAATGGGTGCTGATAGTCGAGCGGGGAGAGGACAGATGCTGGATGATAAGCGGCTCTTACAACGCGAAAGATATGCAGGCGGCGCAATACGTCCTTGACATGATAGGAAGCGCGTGGTGGGAGGACGGAGCCGGGAACGACGCAGATCGGCGCCTCTGCGGCTCGGTGGATCCCGAAGGCACGCCGTTCCGCTTCGCAGGATTAAGGCAGGGCGCGCTGATATACACAAAAGACGGCAAAATCCCGACAGAGTCGGCGGACGGCGCGCTCTTCGTCGTCTCCTCCCCTCAGGGCGAATACCCGGCGCCCGAAAAGCGCGCGGAATTCGCCCTTCGGGAAATCCGCAAAGTGGAACGCGACGCGGAGCTTGAGATAATCGCACGCACGGAAGAAACGCTAAACGGCCTTCCGTCGGTAGAGATAACGGCGAAAACAAAAGACGGCCGGCAAACCCTTATATACCAGAGAGCGCTCTTCCATGGAGACCGCGTGACCATGCTGGTCGGGATAGCGCGCGAAGAAAGAGAGACGAACCTCGCGGATTTTAGGAATCTTGCCGCCACATACAGAGAAAAACCCGCTGCTGAAAAAGCCGCCCGGGAATA
>CAYVEQ010000086.1:0-2543 GCA_964450835.1 uncultured Synergistaceae bacterium | reverse complement strand
CGCGGTATCTTCGGCGCCGCGCGTCTGTTTTACGCCAGCCCCTTGAAAAGGTCACCCAATGTCACTTTCGGCGACGACATCCGTTCTTTTTCTGCTTTTATCGCGGCGAGTATGGAGTCGCGCATCTGCTCCTGCGTGTAGCCGCGCGGGAAGTAGAGGGCGGCAGCGTCACCGTGTCCTCCGCCACGCACTTTTCTGCCGTCTTTGAGCAAAGCGAGCACGCGTCCCGCCAGTCCGCCGCGGCTTCGCATAGAGACGGCCCAGTCGCCTCCGAATCTGCGCGCGGCCACGGCGACGACAGCTGGCGGGTCGCTCTCGCGGTCAAGCAGCAGCCCGCAGAAGTCAGAAACGTCGCCGTATTCGAGCACGCCGTCGCAGAGGAAGGCAAGCTCGCGCCCTTTGCGCCATACGCGTTCCTTCGCCAGGGAAAAGCGCGCCTCCTGCCGTTCCGTGAACTCCGACGCGCCGTCAAACTCCTCCGCCGTCATCTCGGCGTCGGGATTCGCCGCCAGCCGCGCGAAGACGCCCCAGTGGCCGCACATTGTGACAAGCGCCTGCCAGAGACGGCCTTCGGGCATCTGCCCGAGCCACAGGTCGCGGTCGTTCGCGACGCGCACGATCGGTTCAAGACGCGCGAGAACATCTTTGAGGCGCGGGTCATCCGCCCTGCGCGAGAGCCAGTTCCAGTAGACAAGCGCGCCGCAGCTTCCCGTGTCTATGAGCACCCATTTCCTGTTACCGTAGCGCTCGAAGGTGCTTTTGTGGTGGTCAAAAAGAAAAGGAGCGTCTATATCCTCGCGAAGCCTGTCCACCTCGTCCACCGTCTGCTCTTTCTGGCAGAAGAGGTCAAGCACCAGAGGCTCGCCGCCGCTTTTCAGAGTTTCCGTGATCAGCGCGTCGACGTCGCCGTAACCGGTGAGCGACACACGCGCCACGCGGCCGCCTTTCGCGTGCCACGCGAGCGCTGCGGCCGCCACGCCGTCGAGGTCAGTGTGGCTGATTATATGCAGAAGAGGCTCTTTCATTATTTTCCCTCCGATTTTTTTATAAATTTTAATTCAGCGGCGCTGCGCGGTAAAGCAAGCGGCCTCTTCCGGCCGTCCGCCTCTTTCGGAAAAACAAGAAAAAGAATCTGTTTGTATTTTATATTGCCTATGCACACTTTTATTGTTATCAAACGAAGAAAGGAGGAGAAAAGATGGCGCAGTTCAAACATGTGAACAGCTCGCTCCGCTGGCAGGCGGGCGATAGGCGGACTCGCGAAAAGGCGCGCCGTGTAAACGAAAAAGCGCGGGGAAAAACCCCGCGCCTGTTTTTTTATAGAAAAACCGCCCCTCGCTCTTATGCCGTCACTTGCCCGCCCTCGCTTATTATTTCAAGAAGGTCGCTGTAAATGCCGTAGGCGGTCTGTTTTATTTCGGGGTCTTTTTCTATTATCGAAATTTCGCCCATCATGTCCGTGCTTATCGTGATGATGTTCGATGTGCCGCGGACGAGGCTCGCCGGGTCGTCCGCCGGCACGAGAGAGGGCGCGACCGAGAGCGAAACCGCGCCGCTTTCCTCGCGTTTCGCGGCGCAGATGTATTTCAGGCGGAGATTTCCGTCGCGCGCCTCTTTTATCTCGCGCGGCGTAACCTCGCGCAGGCTGCGCACCTTCACGTCGCGCGGCGTGACGCCGGCACCCATGAGAACGTTGGCGAGAGCGCAGATCTTCGCCGCCCCGTCCCAGCCGTCCACGTCCATCGAGGGGTCGGCCTCGGCAAACTGCCGCCGCCGCGCCTCGGCGACGGCATCCTCTAATGTGCCGCCCTTTTCTATTTCACCTATTATAAAGTTCGTCGTGGTGTTTAATATCCCGCGTACCCCGGTAACCTCGCACCCGCGCAGGCATGAGCGGGCCATGTTGAAAAGCGGCGTGCCGTCCAAGACCGCCGCCTCAAAGAGAAAACGCCTGCCGCGCTCCTTCGCGAGAGCCGCAAGCTCCGCGTAACGCCACGCCTCCGGCCCCTTGTTGGCCGAGACCGCGTGCATTCCGTGTTCCAGCGCCGCGCGCACGTAGCTTGAGGCGGGCTCGCCGTCTTTTATCGAAAGCGTTGTCAGCTCGAAAAATATCTCGGCGCCGCATCGTGCTATCATCTCCTCCGCGCCGCAGTCGGGGACGAAGCCCGGGTACTCCGGGTCGAAGCGCCCCAGCTCCTCTTTCATAATCAGAAGCGCCCCTATGTCGAGCCCCTCCGGGTTTATCACGGTGCCGCGGCTGCGTGTGCAGACGCCCGTGAGTATCACGCGGCAGCCGTATTCTTCGGCGAGCCGCCGCTCCTCTTCCAAAAGCATGCGCGCGAAGCGCACTCCGGCGTTGCCGAAGCCCGCCATGCAGATTTTTACCGTTCTCTCCATTTCCGTCCGTCCCTCCCCGTTCCTCCGGCCTTTCGGGCCGCGCGCCGCTTTTGCCGGGCGCGTTCTCTTTACCGAATTTTATCGCGGGCGCGCCTTTCTTGACAAGACAAAAGCGCGTCGCCGGAATTGCCGCAAAACTGTTGCGC
>CAYVEQ010000085.1:0-2807 GCA_964450835.1 uncultured Synergistaceae bacterium | reverse complement strand
ATTCGCGGCTCCTTACCCGCGGGAAACGCGGCAGGCGCGGCGCAAGACGCACATGAGCGGCGCCGAAACTAAGTGCGCAAGTAATAAACGCACCCGCCAAGGCCGCGGCCTCACACGCGCCAACCTCTCGCGGGCGCAAAAAACGGGGCGGCTTCGCGCCGTCCCGTCTTCCGTGATTTTATCCCTCTATCTCTATCGTAGCCCGCTTTCTTATCTCCTCGCCCTCTTTCGGGAAGGTGAGCGAAAGCACGCCGTTTTCAAATTTCGCCTTTACATCCTCCTGTTTCACATGCTCGCCGACATAAAGGCTTCTCGCGCACTGTCCCGTGAAACGCTCGCGGCGGATGAAGCGGCCCTCGCCGTCCTTATCGTCGCTCGCGTAGTTGGCGCTGGCGGTCACGGTCAGATAACCGTTGTTCAGCTCGATGGAAATATCTTCCTTCTTACATCCGGGAAGCTCTATGTCCGCTGTGTAAAGCCCCTCTTTTTCTCTCACGTCCATCTTCATCAGGCCGAAGCGGGCATTATCGCGGCTCAAGCCGAACGGCGAATCCGTCGTGAAATCGTCAAAGAAATTGTCAATACTGTTCTGTCTGAAAATTCTCGGTAACATAATCACTGACCTCCTTAAAATTTCGGGTGCCGCCTGGCCGTCGCGGTTTCCCGCCGCCATTGGCATCTCGTATCTTTTGTACTGTATTATAGCTATTAGTCAAATTTTGTCAATACTTTTTCTGACTAATTTTTGACCTTTATTAAATACATGCGTCAGAGAAACCGGGCGCGACGAAACCGAAGCCGGCGTGCGGTCAGCGGGCCGCCGCACATATCCTGCGCCGGACATTGAAAATAAAAACGCCGCCCGTAAAGAGCGGCTTGAAAAAATATTTGCCGCGCGCAGGCCGTTACCTGCGCTCCGCGCCCGGCCCCGAGTTCTCGCGCTGTGCGCTCGCTTGCCGTGCGGTCACAGCGGCTTCAAAGCGCAGCAGAAAAGCCTTCACCTCAAGCCCGCCGCCGAAACCGACGAGGCTGCCGTTTGAGCCGATTACACGGTGACAGGGAATGATTATCGAAACGGGATTTCTGTTGCAGGCAAGCCCGGCGGCGCGGAATCCCTTCGGGGAACCGGCGGCGCGCGCTATATCCGCGTAGGTCGCGGTCGCGCCGTAAGGGATTTTTTGAAGCGCCTCCCAGCATCTCATCTGAAACGGCGTGCCCTTGGGCGCGAGCGGAAGCTCGAAGGAACGGCGCGAGCCGGCGAAATATTCCTCAAGCTGGCGCTTCGCGCGAAGAAGCACGGGCGACGCGGCGCCGGCCGTCCCTTCGGGAAGCGGAGTGTCTTTCAGAAAATCAAGACCGGTGATAAAACCATCCTCCTCGGCAAGCAGAAGCCCGCCCGCCCCGTCGAAGCGCAGCGCCATTCGGTTTTTCATCTCTTCACCCGCTATCGTAAAGCTGTATCATCTTATAAATTATAACAAGATCCCCGTAAATATGCAAAATTTCGTTATTTGCAAGGCGTCCGATTGACTCCCCATTCATAATTGTTAAACTAAAACGGTTTTCTTAGGGCGAAAAATTTTTTCGTTTTCATATTGACATTTCGCTTTGAAAATCGAGGCGAAAGAAAGATATTCGTCGAAAACCGCAGATTATCGGTTTCCCGCGATTTCGGAGCGTCGCCCGGCTCCCTTCGCCGGCGGGCGGCGGCAGACAAAAGAGGTAAGAACAGATGGGTGGCAAAAAGAAAGAAATTCTGCACTTCGACATCGGAGAGGGCCAGGCGGTCGACCTTCCCGTCGCGGTGATTTCCGGCGAATCGGCGGGACCGGAGGCCGTTATAACGGCTGACATTCACGGAGGCGATTACGGTGCTGTTTTTGCCGCCATAAGACTATTCCGCGAGCTGTCGCCGTCTGATATAAAAGGGAGCATAAAATTTATCACGGTCTGCGACGCGGCTCCTTTCGCCTCCGGCTGCCCGCGCCGGGGCGCGGACATGGGAAATCTTGGCCGCTGTTTTCCGCGCTGCCCCAACTGCAGGTACTGTCGGGCGGTCGCCGCGAAGATTCTCGACGAGATAAAAGGCGCTGATTTCCATTTGGATTTACACGGCACACTGCCGGCCTGTCTTTCCCTCCCCTTCGCGGCTTACCACCGCGGCCGCAGCGGCGCGCTCAACGACGGCTCGCATGAGATAGCCTACTACTACGGCCTGCCCAACATCATAATAACGGAAACGGAGGGCCGCTGGCAGGACAAAAACACATGCTACGCGAACGTCTACGAGAAAATAGGCATCCCCTCCGCCTCCGTGCAGGCGGGTACGGCGGCCCGCGACGAAACGACGCGCCTTCACATCGCCGGAATAATGAACGTTCTGCGCCGATTCGGCACGATAAAGGGCTCCGCCTCTCCCGTCGGCCGCCCGCAGATATACGAGAGCATGGAGTGGATATACGCTAATCGTCCCGGCCTTTACACGGCGGCCGCGGCCGCGGGCGAAAAAGTCCGCCGCGGTCAGATGATCGGCTTTGTCACTGACTGCTTCGGCACCCCTGTTGAAAAAATCATCTCCCCGGTAAACGGCCGCCTGCTCAGCCAGACGGAGAGCGCTGCCGTCGGCAAAAACGGCTTCGTGGCAAACGTCGGAGTGATGAGATAAACGAAGCAGAAAGCGCCGGCGGTTTCGCGTGAAGCCGGCGATTTTTATCGCGGGAACGGGCTTTGGCCCGTTCCCGTTTTTTGTATCGCGTCTGCGAATTCTCTTTTTCGCATTGACGCAACCTTTGTTTAGTGTTATCGTT
>CAYVEQ010000084.1:1357-2872 GCA_964450835.1 uncultured Synergistaceae bacterium | reverse complement strand
GACGTCCCGTCAAGCTCTTTTTCGAGATTCCGCATCAGGCGCGAGGCGAAGAGCCATATTAAGATCGCCGCCAAGACGAAAGACAAAGGCTGAAAGAGCCATACCCAGTTCATCGATACCGCGGCGGCGAGAAGCCATGCCAAGGGCAAACGGAAGACTATACTGCGGCACACCTCGGCGATGAAGCCGTACATGGAGCGTCCCACCGCGATAAAGAACGCGTTGTACACCATGCAGTAGATGGTGAATGGATAACCCGCCATCGTCAGCCGCAGTGCCCGCGAGGCAGCACGCGCGACGTCAGGGGCCGGACGGAACAAAGAGATTGCGGGATGCGGCCAGAGCGCCAGAAGAAGGCATAAAGAGAGCGTGACGCTGCAGCTTATTGCGAGTCCCGCGCGGATTCCCTTTTTTATTCTGGCGCAGTCGCGCCGCCCGTAGTTGAAGGCTATGAAGGGAACGATTGCGTTGACCACCCCCGCCAGAGTGCCAAAGGCCACGTCCTCCACACGAATCGAAATCATCCAGCTGGCGACTGCCACGTTGCCGTAGGCGGAAGTCAGCATACGATTCAGCGTGCCGAGACCCAATGCGGTACTTCCCGTCGAGAGAGTGACAGGCAGGCCGATTTCCGTGACGTCGCGCCATATCGCGAGCATCGCGCGGCGCGGCACCACGAAAAGCGGGAGCTTAATGGAGCTGTCGCTCCGCAGTTTCCCGATGAGATAGACGATCCCGACTGCGCGGCCTATAAATGTGGCGGCGGCGGCGCCGGTCATGCCCCAGCCGAAGAGGAAGATAAAGACAGGGTCAAGCACCAGGTTCAGCCCGTTCGCGATAAGAAAGAAGCGCAGCGGTGTCACAGTGTCGCCTTGGCAGCGGAAAACGGAATTCACGATATAGCTGAAGCTGATGAGGAACATCATCGGAGGTATCCACATATTGTAAAGCCACGCCTGGTAGAGAATGCCGGGGGAGGAGGCGCCGAGCATGCGGAAGAAGGCGTTCGACAGGCCGGGAAAGAGGAACGGCAGCCAGAGCATGCTCAGCACATAGGCGAAAGCAAGCCCGCCGAGCGCAACGCGCCTCGCCTCGCCCAATTTGTTCTCGCCGAGCCTGCGCCCCACAAGCGCTGTCACGCCGTTGCCCACTCCTTCGAGCAGTGCGAAAACCCCGATCTGCACGGGGAAAGTGTAGGAGATCGCCACCATGTGGCTCTCGCCGAGCCACGATATGAAAATCGTGTCGACAAGGTTGAAAAGAGTATGGAAGAGCACCATTCCGACAGAGGGCAGGGAAAGACGCGCGAGCGACATAAGCACGTGCCCCTCTCCCAAATCGACAGGCCCGCGGTGAAAGAACAGCTTTTTCGCCGGCGCAAGAAATTTCATCGTTTCCCCTCCGTTCCGCCCTTCACGGAACTTTGAAAGATTATATATAAAACCCCTGCAAATATAAAGCCGCGCGGCGTTGGCCGCGTTCTGCGCTATCGCGTATGCCTCGTCGCTCATGCGC
>CAYVEQ010000084.1:0-1257 GCA_964450835.1 uncultured Synergistaceae bacterium | reverse complement strand
ATATAATTTCGCCGGACAAAAAATCTCACGGAGTTGATTCCAATGAGCGGAAATTTTTCTGCCGTTATCGCATCTCTGATACTCTCGGCTTTCGTCGCGGCGCCCGCTCTCGCGGCGCAAAGCGACGGCACAGCGCTGAAAGATCTTTCGGGACGTGCCGTGTCGCTTGAGAGCTTCAAAGGCGGGAAGGTCATTCTCAATTTCTGGGCGACGTGGTGTCCGCCGTGCCGCGCCGAGATGCCGGAGCTTGACGAGCTTGACAAAGAATTGCGGAAAAGCGGCGAAGCCGTCCTGCTTGCCGTGGATCTCACAGACGGCGTGCGCGAAACACCGGAGCGCGTCGCGGAATTTTTGAAAGAAACGGGATATACGATGACCGTGCTGCTTGACGAAGGACAGAGAACGGCTGATTTCTTCGGCGTGCGCCTCATACCGACGACCTTCGTTCTTGACGCCGAGGGCAAAGTCGCGGGCCGCGTGCAAGGCTCGACCACGAAAGACGCTTTGCTTAAACTTCTACGCGGGGTGAAGTGAGGTGAAAGGGGAAATCCCCTTTTTGTTTCTCGAAGGAGTGCTGTCGTTCCTCTCGCCGTGTATGCTGCCGATGCTTCCGGTCTACCTCATGTACTTCGCGGCCGAAACGGAGCGCGGACCACGGGCGAGCGTGACGAACACGGCGGGCTTCGTCGCCGGCTTCACGCTGCTCTTCACGGCGCTCGGCGCGACGGCGACCGCGATAGGAGGGGCGCTCGGCGCGCACCGTCTGCTGCTGCAGCGCGCGGGCGGCGCCGTCATACTGCTCTTCGGCCTGCACTTTCTCGGCGTGCTGCGCCTTGGATTCTTAGACGTCGAGAAGAAAATAGAGATAAAGGCGAGACGGCGCTGCTTTGCCGGAGCGGTGCTCTTCGGCGCGGCTTTCTCGCTCGGCTGGACGCCCTGCCTCGGGCCCTTCCTCGGCTCCGCCCTCATGCTCGCGGGGGCGCGCGAGACTGTCGCCGAAGGGGTCTTCTGTCTTTTCGTTTTCTCAATGGGGCTCGGCCTGCCCTATATACTGACGGCTCTTTTCTTCACGCGCGTCGGCGGGCTGTTCCGGCTGCTCAGACGGAACGGCGAAACGATAAAAAAAATTTCCGGCGCCGCGCTTGCCGCTGCCGGGACAGCTATACTGACGGACACCTTCGGCTACTGGTTCGCAATCTTTTTATAAGCGCCGCGCGGCGGCGGGGCGAAACGGCAAGCGCGTCTCGCCTCATAAAG
>CAYVEQ010000083.1:0-3021 GCA_964450835.1 uncultured Synergistaceae bacterium | reverse complement strand
AAAAAAACAAGGCGCCCGCGAGGGGCGCCTGTCTTCTGCCGCGCTGCCGTTTTACTGCCGGCTTTCAAACTCGCGCAGGATTCCCAGAAACTCCGAGTTCAGATATTTTTCGGCCGATTGTCTGATCTCGTCGGGAACGCCGTAAAAGGCCTCGGCGATTCCGCCTGTGATTGCCGCCAGCGTGTCGCTGTCGCCGCCGATTGATATGGCGTTCCGTATCGCGTCCTCAAAGCCCGCGGATTCAAGGAAAGCCTCTATCGCCTGCGGCACTGTCTCCTGACAGGTTTCGTTGAAGCGGTAGCCGCCGCGTATGCCGTCTAAGGTGAAATCAAGAGGATAGTAGTCTTTTTGTATCGCTTTGCGGATTTCTTCAAGGCCCGCGCCTGTCCTCGCGAGATAGAGGGCGACTGTCGCAGCCTCGGCGCCTTTGAGCCCTTCCTCGTGGTTGTGCGTCACTTCGGTCACGGCTTTTGAGAGCGCCTTTGCCTCTTCCATGCCCGCTGCGATAAACCCGCAGGGGCTGACGCGCATCGCGGCTCCGTTTCCGTAGCTTCCGTAGGGCTTCGGGTTATCGGAAAACATCCACTTGCGGAATCTCCCGCCGTACCCGCAGCGGGGATAACGCCGCCCGATTTTCCGCATCCAGAAGACGGCTTTTTCGCCGAGCCTGCTGTATTCTCCGTCGCATGAAAGCAGAGCTTTCGCGATTGCAAGCGTCATTATCGAGTCGTCCGTCACTTTGCATTCCGGCGTGAAGAGTTCAAAATTTTTGTTTCTGTGATTGTTCCACTCAAAGCGGGAACCGACTATGTCCCCGATGATTGCTCCCAGCATAAGCGCACTCTCCTTTTTTATGAACCGCGGGGGCTGACGCCGCGGCGCCCTGGCCTTTTGCCGCAGTTGTTTTCAGCTTTTTTTCGTGCCGGGCTTTCTGTTTTTGTAATCTTTCTCGATGCTTTTTTTCCAGTTTCCGCCGATTTTTCCGGAAGTCCGCAGACAGCAGGCGGCGTCGCTCAAGACTTTGTAATTGAGTTTCGTCCCCTCGCTGTCGCTGTGGTACCGCACGGCGCGGTCCTCCGATATGCCGATGCCTCTTGCCGTTTCCTCCGCGTCGATGTTGGCGCCCAGAAAGAGGAACTCCCAGCCGTATTTTGTTTTCTGCCGCTCGATCATCTGCCTTACCCTGCTTCTTGAATAGACGCGGCTCGCGTTCTCCATTCCGTCCGTCGTGATGACAAAGAGCGTATGTTCCGGCACGTCTTCGTCCCGCGCGTATTTGTGGACGTTTCCGATGTGGCTGATTGCGCCGCCGATTGCGTCAAGCAGCGCTGTGCAGCCGCGCACCCGGTAGTCCTCATCCGTGAGCGGGGCTACGGATTTTACATCGACCCGGTCGTGCAGCACCTCGGCTGCATCGTCAAAGAGAACCGTGGAGACGAGCGCCTCGCCCTCCGCTCTTTTCTGCTGTTCAATCATAGCGTTGAAGCCGCCTATCGTGTCGGATTCAAGCCCTCCCATAGAACCGCTGCGGTCAAGGATAAATACCAGCTCTGTCAGATTCTTTCTCATTTTCATTCCTCCGTTGAAAAATTTTCAGCCGCGCTGTTTTGTCTTACGGCTGTAATTTTAGAGGAACCGGTTTTTATCCGTGTCGCACGCCATGCGACAAATCGCGAATGACGCGGTATTTCCGGAACAGCGGCGCTAAAGAAAGGAAGCGGGGCGGCCGGATTGCCCCTTCCCTCATTTCGGGGCGGCGGTCCGCCCGCGCCCCGCCGTCGCCGACAGTTTCACGCTCCCAGCAGGCTCTGATCGAAGGCAAAAAGCGCCTCGTTAATCTCATAGATATTATAGTTCCCGCGGCTTATGAAAAACTCCACTATGATGTCGAACTTGTTGCTGCGCGAGAGAGCGAAGCCCGCTTTCATCAGCATCTCCCGCGTCTCCGGAAGCGAAAGCCCGAGAGCTATCGCGAAAGCGAGCACCGTGGGCTTGCTCGGCTTATAGAGCCTGTCGCTCCGTATTTTCGAGAAGAGCTTGCGGTCTATGTTCGCCTTTTTGTAGCACTGCGCGTCGGTAAGGCCGTGCTCGTCTATCTTGCGCAGGAGCATCTCGGAAAAGCTCTCGTCAACCATGCCGACTGCCTCTTTAAGCTCCTCGGCGCCGCAAAACTCCTCCGCCAGGCTGTCCACCGGCTCCGCTCGCTTCAAACCGGACTTCGTCTTATCGAGGGTCTGCGGTTTCCCCGCCGCAAGCAGGCGGCGCATAAACTCCCCGCTTTTGTCCGTATGCTCCTCCTCATAGTTGTCGTCGATATATTCCTCTATATCGCTGAAAAGCTTCTCGCTTATCTGATAGGCGGCTTTGTCGAAGATTACGATATAGACCGTCATCTCGTTGTCAAAGAGGAAATCCGCGATTGTGCCGACAGCGACCTTCAGCGCCTTCTCTTTCGGATAGCCGTAGGCACCCGCGGAGATGAGCGGGAAAGCGACCGTCTCGCAGCCCTTTTCCCTGGCGAGAGCAAGCGACGCGCGGTAGCATGAGGCGAGCTTCTCCGGCTCGCCGCGGTTTCCGCCGCGCCAGACGGGCCCAACGGTGTGAATGATGTATTTGCAGGGCAGACGGTAGGCGCCGGTAATCTTCGCGCCGCCTGTCTCGCACCCCCCGAGCGTCAGACACTCGGCAAGAAGCTCCGGCCCCGCCGCTCTGTGGATTGCGCCGTCCACCCCGCCGCCTCCCAGAAGGCTTTGGTTGGCGGCGTTCACGATGGCGTCCACCTTCATTTTGGTTATGTCGTTCCTTACGATTTCAAGCGGCATATTATGACCTCCGTTTTTTCTTTTGCCGCGCGGGTGCGTCCGCGCGGAAGAGCTTTTCTGAAATATCCGCGCTGTATATTATGCTATATATCCCTGTCTGCCGTCTATCGGAATGATTTTTTCGCGGCGTTTATCGCGCCCGGACTCATAAAAAAATTTCAGCGGGCCGCTCGGACTCTCAGGCCGAACCCGGCCGCGC
>CAYVEQ010000082.1:0-3125 GCA_964450835.1 uncultured Synergistaceae bacterium | reverse complement strand
CGCCGCCCCGCTTGAGCTTATAATAGAATCGGCAACACGGCGACGAGAGGGGAAGAACATGGAAGAGAGTTTTGCTCCACTGATTGGCGAAAAATCAAAAATACTGATACTGGGCTCGCTGCCCGGCGTTCGCTCGATAGCCGCGGCACGCTACTACGCGCACCCGCGAAACAGCTTCTGGAAAACAATTTACGGCGCATGGGGCAAGAGCCCCGAGGCGGACTTCGACGCGCGCTACCGTTTCATCCTGAGCCACGGGCTCGCCCTCTGGGACGTGGTGAAACGCGCGCGGCGCGACGGCAGCGCCGACAGCGCAATCCGCGACGAGACGCCGAACGACATCCCCGCGCTTCTGTCGGCCTATCCGTCCATTCGCCGCGTAATCTTCAACGGCGGCTTCGCCTTCGCCAAATACAAAAAATACTTCGGGACACCGCCGGTCGACTTCAGAAAAGTGCTTTCGACAAGCCCCGCCTGCGCGGGCCGCGACGAAGAACGCGAGGCGATGTGGCGCGAGGCTTTGAGAGACGTGATGGCTGACACGCGTATGATTAAACGCACTTAAAAACGCGTGCCCGCGCCACCCGTGCATCTCAACTCTTGCCGGCTTTCCAGCACGGCGCATCGCCAAGCGCCGGTAAAGCGCGATATTATCCGCAAAATTGTGCCGGGCAAAAAATCCAGACCGACTCTGCCGAATGAGTTCCGCGGCAAACAGCACACGGCCGGACAGCCGGGATTCTCTGGCCGGTGCGGCGGAATGGATGACGGATGACAAGGAGAGAGCCGGCTCTCCCTTCTCCCGCGGCTCAGCAGGCGCGCCCTGAAGAAGGGTTACCCCGTAACGGACGATAAATTCCCCGGTTTGCCCGAAGCAGCCGGACAGGTACTCCGGGAAGCCGGTTGCCGGCGAAGTACCGCACGCCCCCGCCTAACCTTCGTTCCGGAGTAGCTTCCGTCGAGGCATACACAGGCTGGAATACTGCGAAAGCTGCGGGGCTTCCGGGCGGGAGGCCGCGCCCGAAGCGGGAATACAAGAGTCACGCGTTTCATGATAAGCCGTATGCGCTCCGACGGCTTCGCGGCCTTGGCTGCGGACGGCACCGGGCTCATACACGACCCGGGGTCCGAATATCAATTTTTGCCGCTGACTTCCGACTTGATATTACAAGTTACAAAAATTATTTTTATTGAAAAAAATGCTGCTTTATCCGGCAAGCGCGGCTATTCACAAACTTTTTCGATAAATTATATAAATTTTATGTTGTTTTCTGTAATTATCACATTATTGTCGCCCCGTGCCCCTCTTTACTAAAAAATTGTTAGTGCATAAAATAATAGCGGCGTAAAAAACAAGTCTTCAAAAGACGCTAATTTTATGTCAGCGCCCGAACAGGGCGAAAAAACTAAGGGGGTTTTTTGTATGGCCGTACAGAAACGTACTTCCAAAAACGTGCTTCTTCACACCGCTCTCGAGAACTTCTACGACGCGGCGGAAGAGATGGGGCTTGAGGACGGCCTCGTCGAGGTTTTAAGCCGTCCCGAGCGCTCTATCTGCGTCTCTATCCCCGTCCAGATGGACGACGGCTCAGTAAGAGTTTTCGAAGGTTACCGCGTGCAGCACTCGACGGTCTGCGGACCGGCGAAGGGCGGTCTCCGTTTCCACCCGGACGTCAACCTCGAAGAGTGCGAAGCTCTCGCCAGCCTTATGACATGGAAATGCTCTCTCGCCGGCATTCCCTACGGCGGCGGCAAGGGCGGGATTTCCGTCGACCCGTTTGAGCTTTCGCCGCGCGAGCGCGAGCTGATGACCCGCACATTCGCGGCCCGCATCGCTCCCTTCATCGGCGACTGGACAGACGTCCCCGCTCCCGACGTCAACACCGGCGGCCCCGAAATGGTCTGGATTATGGACACCATCTCGAAGCTCCGCGGGCACATGGAGCCCGGCGTTGTGACAGGCAAACCGGTAGCTTACTGGGGCTCCAAGGGGCGCACCGCCGCGACCGGACTCGGCGTCGCCACCTGCGTCCTTGAACTGCTCAAAAGGCAGAAGGTAGACCCGAAAGACGCCACGGTCATCGTGCAGGGCTTCGGCAACGTAGGCACCTACAACGCGCTCTTCCTCCACAACGCCGGCTGCAAAGTCGTCGGCATCAGCGACATCACCGGCGGCTACTACAACCCGAAGGGAATCGACGTCGAAGCGGCGAAGGCCTATGTCGAGCATCACCCGAAACGTATCCTCGACGGATACTCGGAGCCGGGCCTCGTTAAGATGAGCGGCGAGGAGATTCTCGAGCAGGAATGCCTCGTTCTTTCGCCCTGCGCCCTCGAAGGCGTTATCAGCGAGAAGAACGCCGGCCTTCTGAAGTGCAAATACATCGTCGAAGGCGCGAACGGCCCCGTGCGTCCCGAGGGAGATAAAATCCTTGACGAGCGCGGAATCATCGTTGTTCCCGACTTCCTTGCCAACAGCGGCGGCGTTATCGGCTCTTACTTCGAGTGGGTACAGGACCTCGCCGGCTTCTTCTGGACCGAGGAGGAGTACAATAACCGCCTTGTCCCGATAATGAAGGACAACTTCAAGAGAGTCTGGGACTACGCCCAGGAGCACAACGTTAAGATGCGCCGCGCGGCTTTCCTGGTTGCCATCAAGCGCGTCGCGGACGAACTCAAAATAAAGGGCTTCTTCCTCTAACGGAGAACCCTTTCAGAACGCTGCAAACGCAAAAAAAGACGGGCGAAAGCCCGTCTTTTTTTGCGCTCTTCCGTCGGCTCTCCGCTGCCGCGCCGCACCCGCCGCGCTTTTGCCACGCGCTCCCGCGCAAAGAAATTCCGCGCTCGTTTACCGCGCGCCGAGGCGCGGGAAAGTCCCGCGCAGCTTTGCCGAGTGCCGCAAACGTCCGCTGCTTGCCTCAGCGTCAGAAAGTTTCGCGCGTTTGCGGTCCGCGGCAAAAGAGCCGCGTAAATTTCCCGAACGGGCGGTCTGGGCCGCGACGCTTCGCCTGCGCGTTCTCTTTATTTCGCCGCCGTGCATTTACCGCCCTTTCTTTGCCCGAACACTCAGCACTTTTGCCTCGCGCCCCAGCACGAAGAAATTCAGCACACGCTGTGGCGCTTTC
>CAYVEQ010000081.1:0-3553 GCA_964450835.1 uncultured Synergistaceae bacterium | reverse complement strand
TGTCAAGGCAGCAACGGCTGCGAAAGCCTTTAATACAATCTAATCCGAAAGGGAGGAAACACCAATGTCAGCGCTTTTCATTTTCGGCGTTATTTTCATCGCGGTGGTCGTGATGATTATCGCCATATCCAAATTCAACATTCACCCCTTCGTCACGATGGTTGTCATCGCGATAGCGATGGGGCTCGTGTGCGGCTTTGACGCGCCGAAGGTAATCGCCACGGTCAAGACCGGCTTCGGGAACATCCTCGCGAATATCGGTATCGTTATCCTCTGCGGAACGATAATCGGAACAATTCTCGAGAAGACCGGCGCCGCGCTCACGATGGCGAACAGCATTCTCAACGCCGTCGGCAAACAGCGCAGCGTTATCACGATGGGCGCCATGGGCTATGTGACGGGCATCCCCGTTTTCTGCGATTCCGGCTTTGTCGTGCTCTCGCCGATCAGCCGGGCGCTCGCCGCGCAGAGCAACAAATCGCTCGCCGTTATGGCGACAGCTCTGTCGGGCGGACTTTACGCGACGCACTGCCTCGTGCCGCCGACGCCCGGACCGATAGCGATGGCAGGAACGCTCGGCGCGGACCTCGGGCTCACGATCATGATAGGCCTCGTCGTTTCAATTCCCGCCACGGCGGTCGCCGTCATCTACGCGAACAAAGTTTCAAGCTCCGTTGACATACCGGCAAACTCGCAGTATTCGATGGAAGAGCTTATCGAGAAATACGGCAAGCTGCCCGGCGCGCTGCACAGCTTCTCGCCGATATTCCTTCCGATTATCCTCATAGGCCTCTCCTCCATCGTCTCCTTCCCGAGCCGTCCGATAGGCGAGGGCTTCATGTTCACCTTCCTCAACTTCATAGGAAACCCGGTAGTCGCCCTTATGCTCGGAGTCTTCCTCTCCATGACTCTCATCCCCAAGAGCGAGAAAGCAAACACGCTGAAATGGGTGTCGCAGGGCGTCACCGACTCCGCCTCGATAATCGCCATCACGGGCGCGGGCGGCTCTTTCGGCGCGATACTGAGCCTTCTTCCGATAGCCGACGCGACGACGGGACTCCTTACCTCGGGCCTCGGCGTTATTGTTCCGTTCCTCATCGCAGCGGTACTCAAGCTCTCGATGGGTTCTTCCTCCGTCGCCATGATAACGACGGCGTCAATGATGGCTCCTCTTATCGAGACAATGGGCTATACCAGCCCGTTAGGCCGCGTCCTCGTCCTGCTCGCGATAGGCGCCGGCTCGATGGTCGCCTCGCACGCGAACGATTCCTACTTCTGGGTCGTCTCCCAGTTCTCCGACATGAAGCCGGGCGACGCTTACCGCTGCCAGACCGGCATGACCGCGACGATGGGCGTCACGGTTATCATACTGCTCTACATCATCTCGATTTTCGTGATATAGCGCGCGTCCCGGCATCTTTGAAAACATCCGGGGCCGTCCGCCGCGGGCGGCCCTTCAGATTTATAATTTTGCCTGAACGCGCCGCACAGACGAATTTACGAAGGGAGTGTTTTTTGCAATGAGCACCGTAAGACAGGACGCGGAAAAAATTATAGCCGGAGCGCTGCGTGCCGCTCTGCCCGACACCGCCGTGACGAAAGCGCTTGAAGGGCGTTCTTTCGGCAAAGGCAGGCTCGTCATGGTCGCCGCCGGCAAGGCGGCGTGGCAGATGGCCTCCACTGCATGCGCGATACTCGGCGACAGAATAGACGAGGGCGTCGTGATTACCAAATACGGCCATTCAAAGGGCGGGCTGCCGCGCGTGAGAATATTCGAGGCGGGGCACCCCGTTCCCGACGCCAATTCCTTCGCGGCGACGGAGGAAGCCGTCAAACTCGTCGAAAATCTGACCGCGGACGACACAGTGCTCTTCCTTCTTTCGGGCGGCGGTTCGGCTCTCTTTGAAAAGCCGCTCATTCCGGCGGAAGAGCTAGAGGACATCACGCGGCAGCTTCTTGCCTGCGGCGCGAACATCGTCGAGATGAACACGCTGCGCAAACGGCTCTCCGCCGTCAAAGGCGGCCGCTTCGCGCGGCTCTGCGCGCCCGCCGGGGTCTTTTCAGTCGTCCTGTCGGACATACTAGGCGATCCGCTCGACATGATAGCGTCGGGGCCCGCCTACCCCGACAGCTCGACCTGCGACATGGCGCGCGCCATAGTCGTGCGTTACGGCCTTAAACTCACGGACAAAGCGGCGGGCCTCATAGCGCAAGAAACGCCGAAGACTCTCGACAATGTTGAAACGCAGATAACAGGCAGCGTACGCCAGCTCTGCGCCGCCGCGGAAGAAATCTGCCGCGGCCTGGGCTACGAGCCGATCGTTCTCACCGCGGAACTCTGCTGCACCGCGCGGGACGCGGGCAGCTTCATGGGGGCAATCGCGCGCACCCACAAAGACAGCGACAGATCGCTCGCCTACATAGCGGGCGGAGAAACGGTAGTGCAGTTGACCGGCAAAGGGCTCGGCGGACGCAACCAGGAAATCGCGCTCGCGTCCGCGCCGCTTCTCGACGGCATCAAAGACGTCGCGCTCTTCTCCGTGGGCTCTGACGGCACGGACGGCCCGACAGACGCCGCGGGCGGCTGTTGCGACGGTGAGACGATGGCGGCGCTCCGCGAAAAGGGAATAGATGTCGCGGCCGTGCTGGCCGACAACGACGCGTACCACGCGCTGAAAGAGTGCGGCGGGCTCATAATGACGGGGCCGACGGGAACGAACGTCAACGACCTGACAGTCCTGCTCATCCGCCGGTAAGCAGCGAAAGAAATTAAAAAAAGGACGGCGCGCGCCGTCCTTTTTTGCGCTCTCGCCGCGGGAGCCGAAGCCCGCGGAAATTTTCGCTCTCCCGCGCTTCGCGCGCCCGCACGGTTGACTGTATAATAAACATATAAATCTCATAGAGGGGACGTGAGGAGATGAGCGGCCGGATAATCACAATCAGCCGTCAGTTCGGAAGCGGAGGTCATGAAATAGGCATCAGGCTCGCGCGGCGTCTCGGCGTTAAATTTTACGACAAAGAGCTTGTCGACCTGCTTGCGAAAGACGGCAAATACGACGCCAGCTTTATCGAAGCGCACGAGGAAAAATGTTCACAGCCGATATGTCCCGTGATGCCCGGCTTCGCCATGCCGGTCTTCTACCACGACCTTCCTTCCGACCTCATCTACAAGGGACAGTCCAAGATAATACGCAGCCTCGCGGAGCGCGGCCCCTGCGTCGTCGTGGGAAGGTGCGCCGACTACATACTGCGCAACATGAACCCCGTCAACTGTTTCATATACGCGAGCATGGAGGAGCGCGTCAAAAGAAAGATGGCAATGCTGCCGGAGGGCGCTGACTTCACGAAAGAGGAGATGCGCAAGCTCATCGCCGACATTGACAAAAAGCGCGCGAAGTACCACGAATTTTACACCGACCGCAAATGGGGACACATGGAGGACTTCGATCTCTGCGTCTGCACCGACAGGTGCGGCATAGACGGCGCGGTTGAAACGATAATCCGCTACTGCGAAAACTGCGGCTGACACGCGGCGTTCGCGATAAAAAAACAA
>CAYVEQ010000080.1:0-3624 GCA_964450835.1 uncultured Synergistaceae bacterium | reverse complement strand
TGGGCGCTTGCTGAGAATCAGAGCCTCTTTAGTGAAAGAGCCTCGCTCTTCGGCAGCGGCTTGCGGGACGGGCCTGACTCCGTCACCGCCGTTTTAAACCGCGCCGGCGTCAGGGCCGGCGGACAGGGATCCGCTCCTGTCATAGAGCAGCGGCTCTTTCATTTTGTTTGTCTTGCGCTCATCGGACGGGAAGCGCCGGCAACCGTATAAAATCCGTCCCTGCCGTAAGCGGGGCTCAATTCCGAAGGCGTCATGTCGGTGTCCGGGCGGCTTTTGACCGCCGCCGCTCGGCTCCGGTTTTTATTTCCATAGATTCGCTTATAACTGCCGGCGGCATCAGCGATAAAATCCTCCGCCGATGCATACTATTTCTGGTTTTATAAAAAAAGGACGGCCTTTATAGCGGAGCGGCTGTTTCGCGCCGCGGACTCGGAAAGCTACTCTTTCGCGCCTTTTGCGGCGTCTGTGCCGTCATGTGTCGCGAGCTCGCGCAATGAGGCCGCGAGCCCCGCGATACTCTGTATCTCCGACGGAATTATGATTTTCGTGGCCTTCCCGTCGGCGGCTTTTTCAAAAGATTCAAGGCTGCGCAGCGCTATCACTTCGCGCGTGGGCGAGGCTTCTTTGATCATCTTTATGCCGTCGGCCACGGCCTGCTGCACGGCGCGGATGGCCTCCGCCTCGCCCGCGGCCTCGCGGATTTTCTGCTCGCGCACGGCGTCGGCGCGCAGTATCGCGGATTCTTTCTCGCCTTCGGCTATCAGGATTTTGCTCTGTTTTTCGCCTTCGGCCAGCAGTATCGACTCGCGCTTTTCGCGCTCGGCTTTCATCTGGCGCTCCATCGCCGCCATGATTTCTTTAGGCGGCTCGATATTCTTGACCTCGACACGGTTTACCTTAATGCCCCATTTATCCGTCGCGTTGTCGAGTGTCTCGGTTATGCAGGTGTTTATATAGTCGCGCGAGGTGAGAGTGTGGTCAAGCTCCATCGAGCCAATGATGTTGCGGAGGCTCGTCGCGGTCAGGTTTTCTATCGCGGCGAGGGGAAACTCAACTCCGTAGGTCAGCATCTTGGCGTCTGTGACCTGAAAGAAAACCACCGTGTCTATCTGCATCGTTACATTGTCTTTTGTTATGACCGACTGCGGCGCGAAGTCTACGACCTGTTCCTTGATTGAGATTTTGTTGGCTATTCTGTCGATGAAAGGAACTTTGACGTGCAGTCCAGCGTCCCATGTACAGAGGTAAGTGCCGAGGCGTTCTATCACGTAAACCTTGGCCTGGGGAACGACCCGCACATTCGCGGCGACCGCAATCACGAACACTAATACTATGAACACAAAAAATGGCGTCATCTACTTCTCCTCCGAATCATTATGCGTCCTTTTCACTGTCAGCGTGACTCCGCTGATCTCAAGAATCTTCACCGCCGCGCCTTTTTCTATTTTCAGGCCGTCGGCGCTGCGCGCCGCCCATTCCAGCCCGTCTGCCAGCACCCGCCCGCGCGAGACGATGTTGTCTATTTCCGCGGTGACCACGGCTTCCGCGCCGATGAGCCTGTCAGCGTTCGTGGGCGTCCGCTCGACGCGCAGAACGCGCCGGAAGAAAGGACGGGTGAAGGCAAGAGCGAGAGCGCTTGCCGCTATGAAAACCGCCGCCTGCACGTTAAAAGAGGCACCGAGCCACGCCGGTACAGCGGCGGCAAGAGCGCCTATGACAAACCACACGGAGAACAGCCCGACCGTCGCGGCTTCTGCCACTCCCGCGGCCGTCGCCACGAACAGCCAGAAAATGACAGGGTTTGACCCTGCAAGCAAAGGCACGTTTTCCATCGTTTCATCCTTTCGCGCGCCGGCCGCGCGCGAAGCAAGTATATCACAACGCTGCGGCCTTTGCGATTGCTTCCGGCCGCAGCGCTCTTTTGACATTCGCGCGAAATCGGTTATAATTCAGTTGTCGCGGCGTCAACGCGCCGCCGAGCGCCTTTTACAGGGGTTCCAGTCCCATGCGGCGCAGGCCCGTGAACCTCGTCAGGTCCGGAAGGAAGCAGCGATAAGCGGAACCCCGCGGGTGCCATGGGAGCGCTGGAACTCCTGCAAAGGGCGCTTATTTTATTCTCATTCCCCGTTTTAAGGAGAACTCGCCGATGTCAGAAACCCCGCGAAAATTTTTGCCGTTCAAGGCGGAGCCGGAAGCGGACGACAGAGCAATCGCCGCCCCGTGTTATATATTTACCGCCAACATGGTCGAGCGCGGACTCTTCGCGCGGCTGAAAGTGACGGACGTTACGGTGCTGGTCGACGCGTATCGCGGCGAAGCGGAGATACTCCGGGGCGCGATAGAGCTTCGCGAAAGGCCGGATCTCTTTCAGAAGACGGAAATCATCCCCGCGCGTCTCTCACGGAACGAGGCAATGGAGGCGGCCCTCGCGGCAACGGGCGCGGCGGCGCCTCGGGGATGGCGGCGCGGCATAAGCCGCAGCGAGCTTTTTTTCAAAGAGTCGCGGCAGGAGCCGCAGGCCCTTCGCCTTTACATAATTCGCGGGGCGCGGGTTACAGACGCGTTTTCCGGAGAAACACGGGAGGCTTCGTTTTTCAGCGGATTTCTTCTCTAAGACGCGCGGCAGAAGAAACCGGCAAGTTTTTCTTCACCGCCTACGAGCGCCTTCCGCGCTGCGGATCGCAGACTGCGTAAAGCTCGCCGGACTTTCGCAGCGCGGCTTGCCGACGGGCACAAAGGGTACCGTTTCAAGGCTATTATGGCGCGTCGCAGAAGTCCGAAGCGCATGGTTTCATCCGGCGATGCACAAATATCGAACATGGAGAAAACTCCGTAAATATCAAACCTATGGGAACGGGACGGGAGAGCAGGCAGCCGGACGGTGCGCGGGGCTGAACCTCAACCGTCAGCCATCCCAGCCGGCGGATTAGATTCAATCAAGGCAGACGCATACAAGAAAGCCACACGGGAAAAGTTTCCTGTGCGGCTTTGTAATCAGTTAAGGTACCGATTGAGAATTTCCTCTGTTTTTCCCGATAACGCTTCAAGCCGCTTTTCCGCTTCTTGAATTTGTGTCTCAAAAGTATTCACATCTCTGGCGACTTCGAGTTGTTTTCTTATGTCCAATTTGGGAATGATATAACTCATAATATGTGCTTTTTTGCCCCTCGGCATTTTAACCCCGCTGACATCTTGCATTATATAGTCAAAGAACGGTTGGCGTTTCAAATAGGCCGCACAAAATTCGGGTAAAATCACATGCGTATCCTTCACACGCAAGACTAATACATCGTTTGAACAACCACCGGAAAATGTTGCAAACCAGAGTTTTTTAAGATAGGGGCGGATATTGGAGAGCAAAATATCACCTTTTTCAAATTTCACAACATTGGCCGCTGGCAAGGTTTCGGCATATTCCCGTATTCCGCCGCAATTTTGCAGCATCGTATCAGTTGTTACATACTTATTCTGCGATATACGCTCCGGAGAAATTCTTTCGGAAACCAAGTCAAAAATATCACTTAGTCTATACCCTCCCCCGCTCGAAATTACATCCAATTCATTGAACAATTCTTCTATCTTCTTTCGATAGTTTTCAATGCTCATGCGGGTGGTGTTGTATTC
>CAYVEQ010000079.1:0-3879 GCA_964450835.1 uncultured Synergistaceae bacterium | reverse complement strand
AGTGCGGTTCCGGCGGGAGGACGGGACGGAATATCCGGAGTGGGAAGAGAAGAAATTTTCTTCAGTTGTTCATAAGTCGCGTATTACAGAGGATCCACGTAGTTATCCTGATAAGCTTTATTGTGAGTTCAGTATGCCGGCATATGATGAAAATATGTTTCCAAGGTTTATTTATGGAAAAGAGATGCAAAGTGTTCGTCTTTGTATTGACAGAAAAATGGTGTTATTTAATAAGTTAAATGTTAGAAAAAAAAGGATTTGGAACATCGAGGAAGTACCCTCAAACGGCGTTTGTTCTGCTGAATTTCTACCGTTTTATTCTGATTGTCAAGTTCTTCATTTGTTTTTATATTACTGGCTCGGATCCGATGATGTTACAGAATATGTTACTTCTGTGTCTTCTGGAACGTCAAATAGTCAGAAGCGCATATCACCAGATGCATTAGATGATTATATAATCCTTGTCCCCTGTCTCGAAGAGCAGAAGAAAATCGCTTCTCTCCTCTCCGACATGGACGCCGCCATCGACCTGGCGAAGCAGGAGCTGGCGCAATGGAAGCTGCTGAAGAAGGGCCTGATGCAACTGATGTTCGCGTGAAGCGGCAGATGTTGAACGTTGGATTCTTTGTTGCCATAAATCGAGTGTAAAAAGTTCCCCCGGCTGATTTTTCAGACCGGGGGTTCTATTATCAATATTTCCCTGAAAATACGTCCGGAATGATTTCCGCATCCTTTGCGCGCTCCGGAAAATCAATCAGGTAGGATTCGACATTGCCCAGCAGATCGGAATACGTCGATCCGTACAGCCCGACATCGTCTGTCCGTTCATCGTCTTCCGGGCTCGGAACTTTGATGCCGGATCTGCAGAGAATGTCTTCGAACATTTCTATGATCGCTGCGGCTTCATCATGGGTGTAAATAATCTTTTCCATTCAGTTGTTCTCCTTTCCTCAAACAAAAGGCAGACCATGGGGTCTGCCTGCAGCCGATTTCGGGCCGGCAATTCCGGCGCATCGCCTTTCGGCCTGTCGGCCGCTCTCCGCCGTCGCCGGATCGCGAGGGGGAGTCAAACACCGCCGGACGGAACGTCCGCACTTTCTTTAAGCTATGCTCTCATACACCCGCCTTTTCAGGTGTGTCCGGAATAGTATTTCCCGCGCTTCCCCGTCTTCGTGCAGGATGAGCCCGCCGCAGATGCCGGTGCTGCCGTCGGGAAGCTCTTCGCGGAACGTGAAGCTGTGCGGCTCCCGGTCCGGGAAGAAGTGTATCGTCCGTGTCCCGCGCCATTGGAAGCTGCTCTTCAGCGCATGGCACAGCTTCTTCCGGAGGGTTCTGTCCGCGAGCACCTGCTTCAGCCGCTCATGCGCCCCGGAGAAGTCCAGGAACGGCAGGCCGTCCGTGTCCATGCTGAGCAGGTTCAGCCGGGTCTCGCCGCTGTTGAAGATGAAGTCGGTAATGCGGTCGCAGGGCAGTGTGACGCACTCGTCCCAGCCGGAGCGCGGCGGGTCGAGCGCCACGACGTCAAAGCGGCGCGATGATGTGCCGTCCGGCATTTCTTCGGCTTTTGCCGTGAGAGCGACGATGTTGTCGAGGCCGTTTTTCGCCGCGTTGTGTTTTATGTGCTTCGCGGCGGGAAGCCAGCTTTCCACTGCGGTTACGCGCCGCGCGCTTTCGGCGAGGAAGGCGGTCAGAGCGCCGACGCCGGCGTAAAGCTCCAGAACCTCGCTCTCTTTGCCGGGCGCGGCAAAAGAGGCGGCGCGGCGGTAGAGAGCCTCGGCCTGTTCGGAATTTACCTGAAAGAAGGACGAGGCCTCAAAGTCGAACGAAAAGCCGCCGAGCTTCTCCGTTATCACGGGGCTGCCCGAAATTGTCAGAGTTTCGCCGCCCCAGATGAAATTTCCGGGGTTCGGGTTGATGTTGCAGACGAGGCCCGAGAGGCCGCGCACGCGCGACGCGGCGCGTGCCAGCGCCTCCCGCTCTTTTTCCGAGGGCGCGCGCGCGGTGACTACGGCGCAGAGCTTTTCGCCGGTGAAGCGCGCCGCGCGCATTACTATGTGGCGTATCAGGCCGGAACGCAGCGGGTCGTTTTCCGCCGCGCCGCGAAGTCCCGCAGCGCGCAGAGAGGACGCGATTTCTCGCAGTCCTTCGTCGATTGAGGGAAGCAGGACGGGGCAGCCGCGGTAGGGCACGATGTCGTGGCTGCGGGGTCTGTAAAAGCCCGCCGCGAAATTTTCGCCGCGCCGCGCCTGCACGGGGAGGGAGGCCTTGTTTCTGTATCTCCATTCGGAGGGCGAGGGCACGCAGTCGCCGACCGGCGGGGCGGGAAATCCGCCGACGCGCGCGAGGGCGTCCGCGACAGTCCTCTTTTTCATGGCAAGCTGCGCCTCATAGGAAATGTGCTGGAGCTGGCAGCCGCCGCACCGTCCGAAGAGCGGGCAGCGCGGCGTCACGCGCGACGGCGAGTCGCAGAAGCGGCGGAGCGCCTTCGCCACGCCGTAATTTTTCTTTTTCAGAACGATCCGGACTTCGGCGCTTTCGCCGGGCAGAACTCCGGGCACGAAAAGGACGAAACCGCCGTCTCCGGCTCGCGCGATGCCTTCGCCCTCGCTGTTCAGCCCCGCTATCGTAACGTTAATAATATCTCCCTGTTTCATGCCGATACTATACCATTTTTAACGGCGCGGCGGGTTTTCGCGCGCGCGGCGAGAGGCGGGAAAATTTTTAATTCAGCGGCGGCGCGGGGGAAAGGGGAGCGCGCGCGGCGTGCGCGAGAGCGTGTGCGGGTCGGAAAAGCGCGTTGAGAACGCGAACGTGCGCCGAGCGCGAGGACGTGAGGAAAAGCGGAATGTGCACGGGCAATGCGACGGTGCCCTGAAAAGTGAAAAACGACAGGGCAAAGCGAAGGCGCGCGGCGGCGCACGGGAAGCACAGGGAAGCGCGTACAAAGCCGCGGCGCGAGGGCGGCGCACCGTGACGCGATGGGAAGGGGAGCGCGAGAGGGATTGCGGCTAGCCGGCGGCTTGTCAATCGTGCTTGCGAAAGAGCATAAACGCCGCGAGTTTTCGGCGCGCGCGGGAACGCGAGGACGTGAGGAAAAGCGGAATGCGCACGGGCAATGCGGCAGCGCTCGGAAAAGTGAAAACCGACAGAGCAAAGCGAAGGCGCGCGGCGGCGCACGGGAAGCGCGGGAAAGCACGGCGAACGCAAACGCACACCGGCACTGCGGCGAACGCGGCGAAAGAGCGCGCGAGTAAAGAAATATAAAAGCGGGATCGTCTCCCGCTTTTATATTTTATTTTACTCTATCTTCGTTACTTTCAGATGTCGCATGCCTCTCGGCGTCCTGACAATCGCTTCCTCGTCGACGCGCTTGCCTATGAGCGCCTTGCCGACCGGGCTTGCCGCCGAGATGCGGTTTTCCTTAACGTCTGCCTCTTCCGTGCCGACGAGCGTGTAGACGAAAGTCTTTTTTTCGTCGAGGTCGTCGATCGTTACCGTGGTGCCGAGGCTCACCGCGCTTGTGTCGATGTCGTCCGTCTCGACAATCTGCGCCTTGCTGAGCTGAGACTCCAGCTGAAGGATGCGGTTTTCCAGCTTTTCCTGCTCTTCCTTAGCGGCGTGGTATTCCGCGTTCTCGCTGAGGTCGCCGTAAGCCCGCGCCTCTTCGAGCTTCGCAGCGACTTCCGAGCGTCCGTCGCTGCGGAGAGCAACGAGCTCGGCTTTCAGTTTTTCATAGCCTCCGCGCGTCATTACAACTTTATTCGATGCAGATTTTGACATTCCGATTATCCCACCCAAAGTGAATAAAACTGAATTTTTGTGAATTTTATCAGAAAGAGGGCAAAATATCAAATGCCGCTTCCCGCTTGACAATTACAA
>CAYVEQ010000078.1:0-4058 GCA_964450835.1 uncultured Synergistaceae bacterium | reverse complement strand
GCAATCTCCCTGAGTTCCGCTCTCCTCGCGGGACATCAGGCTCCGTTTCTGTCCCAAACCCGGCGTTATACGCTCCTTGCGTCTTTCGTGAGTTCGCGATCATTTCCGAAGCTGCGGCATGCCTTCCCGGTGCCGTTGTAAATAATTCGTCTGCCTGCCGCCGGTTCCTCCGCGATATTCTCTATAGCTTTGAAAATCCGGCTATCCGCTCCACCGGAAGGACGAAGGCGATTGTGCCGGATCCTGAGTCCGGGCCGTCCTCTTGCGCTATCGCGCGTACTACCGCCTCTTCCGACTCCTTGCCGGCCACGATGTAAATCATCTCTTTTTCCTCCGCAACCGTGACGCCTAAAAACTTCGAGGCCAGGCGCGCGCCGGTTCCCTTTGCGTGAATGACGGTACCGCCGCGGGCTCCGGCGCTCCTTGCGGCGTCCATCACTTTGTCGACGCGGCCTTTCTCGGCTATCGAAACTATCAGCGAATACCTCATTTCCGCCACCCTCTTTGTGAATTCTTTGTCTGTTCCGGCCCCGGGATCATATTTGACGTTCATAACGCCGGCGACGGACTCGACGGGGAGCATCAGGGCGACGCCCTCGTTCGGCGCGTCTATGCGCATCTCCGTCACAAGCCTCTTCATTATGCCGTCCGCGACGCGCCCGGGACACAGGCAGAATATCGCCAGGCGCTCCTTCTTCTCTATGCCCCAGAGGCTGAGCATCTTCTTCTGGGCCGTCCCCTCGCACAGACAGCTGTATATCAGGTTCGCCCCGCTCCGGCGGAAAAACTTGGCGTATTCCTCGCTGTGTCCGCGCTGAACTACGGCGACGATGAAATTCAGGCTGCAAAACGGGCCGGCAGAGTTTTCCGCTTCCGTCATATTACATTTCCCCTTTCCCTGACAGCGGAGAGTCCGCGCGCGTAAAGCAGGCCGAGAAGCTGTATCGTGACAAGGGGTGTCATTGAAACCATGGAAACGACACCGAAGGCGTCGCGCGTCACATTTCCGCCGACGGCCGTGCACAGCCCCATCGCGAGCGGCATAAGGAACGTGGCCGTCATGGCGCCCGAAGCGATGCCGCCGGAATCAAATGCTATGGCGGTGAATATCGTCGGGACGCGAAAGCTCAGCGCCAGCGCCGCCGCGTACCCCGGCACCAGAAACCACAGAAGCGGAATGCCGGTCAGGATGCGAAGCATGGAAAGCCCCACCGACGCCGCTATGCCTATGGAAAGGCTGACTTTTATCGCCTTGACGGGGATAGCGCCCGCCGTCACCTCAAGCACCTGCTTGCCGAGGACGTGCACCGCGGGCTCCGCCTGTACTATAAAATAGCCCAGAACCATCCCGATCGGCACTATAACCCAGTTGTGCTCAAGCGCGCCTATGAGCCGGCCTATATAGTTGCCGACGGGCAGGAAACCGGCGTTGGCTCCGGTAAGGAAAAGCAGCAGCCCGGCGAAAGTATAAAGCATGCCTATGATAATCTTCAAAAACTCGAGGCCGCCGAGCCTGAGCCTGAAAATCTGAAAAACCAGGAAAAAGAATATTATTGGCGTGAGCGCCAAGGCAACCTCGCGGGAAAAATGCGAAAGGTCCGCGGCGAAAAGCCGCCATAGCTCAAACGAATTTGTTATTTCCGGCACGGCGACCGCCGTGTAATCGCTGCCTCCGACCGGATAAAGAACTCCGAGAAGCATGACCGCCAGCACGGGGCCTATGGAACTCAGCGCGATAAGGCCGAAACTGTCGTCCTGCGCGTCGCCGTCGCTTCTGGACGACGCCACGCCGACGCCGAGCGCGATGATGAACGGCACGGTCATCGGCCCGGTCGTGACGCCGCCCGAGTCAAACGCGACGCCGACGTAATCCTCCTGCACAAAGAAGGCGAGGACGACAATCAGCGAATAAAAGACAAATATCAGAGAACGGAGCGGAACGCCGAGAAAAATTCTGAGCATCGCGGCGCAGAGAAACACGCCGACTCCGATGGCCACAGCGCTTATGATCACCGCGTTCGGGATGTTGGGAACCTGCCCCGCGAGCACCTGCAGGTCGGGCTCGGAAACCGTTATGAAAGTCCCGACGAGGAAACTCATGAACAGCACGAACCACAGCTTCCTGCTTCTTGTGACGGCCGAGCCTATATGATTCCCGATGGGGGTCATCGCCATATCCACCCCCATAGTAAAAAGCCCCATACCTATTACCAGAAGTATCGAGCCGAAGACAAAGGCAAGCAGCGCGCCGGCGGGAACGGGGATGAAAATGAAACAGACGGCGAACACAACCGCAGCCACAGGCAGGGTGGATTTCAGTGATTCGTCAAGTTTGGCGGCCAGTATGGTATTGTCAAGACCCAGTTTTTTCCACATGCCGGACAGAAGGGCGCCGGATTCCGCGTGATATTCGGCGCCTGCGCTCTCTCCTCCTTTTCAAAATAAAAACAGAACGAAATAACCTATAATATAAAAAAAGTGGCGCGTCTGTGGGGATTCGAACCCCAGACCTTCGCCTCCGGAGGGCGGCACTCTATCCGGCTGAGCTACAGACGCGCGTCAACTCATGAAAGTATAACATATTATGAGGTGAGCCGCCATAAATATGGACGACGCGATTTTTATGAAAGAGGCAATCGCCGAGGCAAAGCGCGCCATGTCGGAAGGCGAGATTCCGGTCGGCGCTGTCGTCGAGCGGCGCGGCGAAATCATCGGGCGCGGGCGCAACGCGCGCCTCGCGCGAAAATCGCCGCTCGCTCACGCGGAGCTTGCCGCGCTCTGCGACGCGGCAAAAAAAATAAAATCGTGGCGCTTCGACGGCTGCTCTCTCTACGTGACGCTCGAACCCTGCGTGATGTGCGCGGGCGCGCTTGTGCAGTGCCGGATAGAGCGTATAGTCTTCGGCGCCAAAGACCCGAAGGCCGGAGGCTGCATGTCGCTCTACGAGATTCCGCGCGATCCGCGCATGTACCACAGGTGCCGTGTGGAGAGCGGAGTGCTCGCCGAGGAGTGCTCGGCTTTGCTGCGCGAGTTCTTCGGCAAAAAACGCAAAAGCCCGTAAAACGGCAAGAACTGACTTTTTGCAGGCGCGCCGGCCGCGAGGACACGCCGGTTGAACACTCTGACGGTTCGCGCCGGTGAAAAGGTTTTAAGATTTTTGGGGCAAACTGTAATATAAGGCGTGGCAGCCGCTGCCGAAGCCGCAGGGACGCGTGCGGCTCATCCGGCAGCGCGTCAGGCGACTCATCGGACGGCGCGCCGGCGCGCGTTATGGCGATACCCGGAGATTGACCGCGTTCAGCGCGGGAGACAAAAGCGCACGAAGCCGCCGGGCGCGGCAAGAGCGGGCAGACACGACGCGGGCTGCCTCGCTTGCGGGCGGCACGGAGACGCTTGTCAAAGCGCGAAAAAACGGAGGCGTTAACGCCCCCGCTTAAATTTTATTTTTATCGCCTCATCGCTCGGCGCGGCGGTTCCCGAAAATCAACCGGATTGCCCTCGCGCGGGCCGAATGCGTTTGCGCCGCACAAGACAACAGACGCGCTGGCGAAGAAGCTGAACGCGTCGAAGCACAGCGCGGTGCGGCTTGTGATGACGGAGCAGGCGTATTTCAGTTCTCTCTCGCAGAAAGACTGCTTTAAGGATTTAGGCGTCGAGGAATTTAAGATACTGGCGACGCTCGACACGCACACTTCCGAGATATGCCGCGAGATGGACGGGAAACACTTCCCGATGAAAGATTACGAGCCGGGGACGACCGCGCCGCCGTTCCATGTGTATTGCCGCTCCACGACCGCACCGCACTTCGATGATGATTTCGGGCAGATCGGGGAGCGGGCGGCACGAGACGCAAAGTACGAAAAAACTTTTGACGTCCCGGCAGACATGGCATATGAAGAATGGAAAGCGCAGCAAGATGCGCTCCACGGTGCTGGATGTAGGTTTGTCAATGATCTGTTACAGAAAAAGAAAAGCGGGAAAGGGCCTGTTCAGGAGAGAGCCGGTTGAGCGGACGAATAGGGAAATTGTTGTACTGCCGCTGACGCCTGGAAAGCTGC
>CAYVEQ010000077.1:0-4101 GCA_964450835.1 uncultured Synergistaceae bacterium | reverse complement strand
CGCATAACGCGCGCGACTCTACGGCGCTCTGTTGACATTATCGCCGAAGGGGCTATTATTAAAATGATTTTTACTTAGTAAAAGATCAGGAAAGGTGATGCGTTATGGTAATCGATGCAAAAATGGAACAGGCTCTCAACGGGCAGATACTTGCCGAGTTCGAGTCCGCTTATCTTTATCTTTCGATGTCGACGTGGTTTGAGGCAAACGACCTGCCCGGATGCGCCCACTGGATGAGGAAGCAGGCGGGCGAGGAGCAGGAGCACGCCATGAAGCTCTACAAATATATCGCCGAACGCGGCGGCCGTGTAACTCTTGGGGCCATAGCCGCGCCGCGCGCGGAGTGGAGCGGCGCGACGGAGATTTTCGAGCAGACTCTCGGGCACGAGCAGAAAGTGACTCAGCTCATCTACAGCCTGGCCGACCTTGCTGCCGAGACGAAAGACCACGCGACGGCCGGCTTCCTCGACTGGTACGTCAAGGAGCAGATAGAGGAGGAGGCCACGGCTTCCGCGATTCTCGCAAAGCTCAGGAAACTCGGCGAAACCCCGATCTCTCTTGTGATGCTCGACGGAGAACTCGGCGCGAGATAACAGCGTAAAAACGAAAAAAGTGCGCGGCGGAAGTCGCGCACGAATTTTATCCGGAGGTGCGATATGGAACAGGCAATTGATATGAAAGCACTTTTTTCTCTCACTTACGGGATGTATATAGTAAGCACCGTGAGCGGAGGAAAGCTCAACGGACAGATAGCGAACACCGTAATGCAGATAACTTCTGAGCCGCTCTGCGTCGCGACCTGCCTCAACAAGGCGAACCTGACGGCGGAGATGATACGCGAAAGCAAAATATTCTCTGTCTCGGTGCTTGAAGAGGATGTGCCTATGACATTCATCGGACAGTTCGGCTTCAAGTCCGGGCGCGTCATAGACAAATTCGCGAACGTCAGGCACAGCGCGGGGACGACAGGCGCGCCGCTCGTGATTGACTGGTCGATAGCCGCCTTCGACGCGGCCGTTGTGCAGACCATCGAGACGCCGACTCATCTGCTTTTCATAGGCGAGGTGCGCGGCGCGGAGTTTTTCAAAAACGCCGCGCCTCTGACATACGCTGCATACCACAGCGTGAAGAAAGGCAAATCGCCCAAGAGCGCGCCGACTTTCGGCTTCAACGCGCTGAAATAACGTGCAAAGGCCTCTTGAGGAGAGGGCGGCGCGTATCAAAAGCCGCGCGATATTCGAAAAAATTTACAGCGATTGCAACAGACGCGAATATGTATCGCCCGACCCTCTGCAATTTCTCTACGATTACAGCGACAGCGCCGATCGCGAGGCTGTCGGGCTGATAGCCTCGGGGCTTGCCTACGGGCGCGTGGGGCAGATATTAAAAAGCGTCTCGCGCGTGCTCGGCACGCTCGGGCCGCGCCCCGCGGAATTTTTGAAAAACAGTTCGCGCAAAGACCACGAGGCCGCGCTTCGCGGCTTCGTCCACCGTTTCACGGACTGCTCCGAAATATGTTCTTTCCTTGACGCGATAGGAGCGGCGCTTCGAGATTACGGCTCGATTGAAAATCTCTTCCTCGAGGGCTGGCGCGGCGATATGACGCGGGGCATGGAAAGCTTTGCCCTTGCATTCCGCCGCTATTGCGGGCGGGAGGATCTCTTCCTGCTGCCGCGTCCGTCGAAGGGCAGCGCCTGCAAGAGGATGGCGCTTTTCCTGCGTTGGATGGTGCGGCGCGACGAGGTGGACCCGGGCGGGTGGAGCGGCATATCTCCTTCGGATCTGCTCGTTCCGCTTGATACGCACATGTTCAGCATATCGCGGACGCTCGGCTTGTGCGGCGCGAAATGCGCGAACGGTAAGGCGGCGGCGGAGATAACGGAGAACTTCAAAGACATATCGCCCGAAGACCCTGTGAAATACGACTTCGCTCTGACGCGCTACGGCATACGCGAAGAGATGACGGTAGAGGAACTTTTCGCCAAATGGCACACCGGGAGTTAATGCGCGCGTAAAGAGCGAGCTTTCGCATTCCGCCGCGAGCTGCGCGAGATTTACCCCGCGGCCGCCGGGTGATATAATCGGCGCAAGTTTACGACACAGGAGGCCGCGGCATGATAAATTCCGTTCTTCCCTATTGGGATCAGAACATAGACCTTGATATCGCGCCCTGGATTCCTTACGGCAAGGACTATTCGCCCGTGACTGTGAACTCGCTCTGCGACCCGACGCTCGGCGGGCTCGCCGGTCTTGCTCTTGAGATGAAGAGCGAATTTCTCTATATGAGGAGCTTTCAGAACGGCAGCATCGGGACGATGGCACGCCAGAATATTATCGACCCGGTCAGAAACAGCTCGATAGAGCTCGGTTTCGCTATGGTCTTCGCCTATTCGGAGCAGCTGGAGCGGTCGGTGCTCCGTCTGCTCGGCAAATACCCCGGCCTGATGGCGGGGCTGACGCTCTGCGATATATGGCGCGAGAACGTCCTTGTGGACGAGTGCAAGGTGCTGATGATCGTCGACGAGGATCCGTTCTTCAACGAAAAGGATTTCATCGAGGCTCTTTATAAATCCTTTCAGGCGGCCTCGGGACGCACAAACTCCAATCTCTCCTTCTTCGCGGAGAAGTTCGGCTACAAACGCTTCTCGATCAGCTACGAGACGGACGACCTCACGCAGATGCGCATAACGCAGGCGCTCTTTGACCTTGAGCTGGAGGCGACCAAAGAAGTTCTCGGCCCCGTGCCGGAGTTAAAACTCCCGCCCATGCCTTCCTTCAGATAGCGCGTTTGAAAGCCCCGCGCGAGCGGGGCTTTTGCTTTTGCGCGAAGCGGGAGCGCTTTTACAAACCCGCGGAAAGCGCGATGAGAGCTCCCGCGCCGCACGCGCAGGCTCCGCGTACTTATTCGGCGCCTTTGTTATATAATTTGGAAGAGGCTGCTGTACAGCGGTGCGCCGCAAGGAGCGCCGCGTCTGCGCCGCATAAAATTCTTGGGAGTGTTTCGCGTGTCGATGAAAAAAGAAAAATTTCCGCTGCTCAGAGTAAGAACGGACAGGATTGAACAAAACGCGCGCAAAACCGCCGCCGAATGCGCCGCGCGCGGGGTGAGCGTGTGGGGCGTGTCCAAGGGCATTTCGGCCTTTCCCGAAGTGGCCCGCGCTTTTGAAGCCGCGGGTATCGAAGTGATCGCCGACAGCCGCGTGGAAAATATGCGCAGAATGCGCGCGGGCGGAGTGCGGGCAAAATTCGCCCTGATACGCATACCGATGTACTCGGAGCTCAGCGAGGCAGTGGAGTTCTGCGACATCGCGCTTGTTTCCGACCCGGGCGTGACGGCGGAGTTGGCGCGCGTGTGCGAAGAAAAACGCAAAAAACTCGACGCTGTGATTATGTTCGACATGGGAGACCTGCGCGAAGGCTGGTGGTTCGCCGACGCGGCGGGTGCCGCGCGCGCCTTCGCCCCGAGCGACGGTGAGTTTCTCCGCATCGCCGGAGTAGGCGCGAATTTCTCCTGCGCGAGCGGCGTCTTGCCCGGCGAGAAAAATCTTACGGCGCTCGTTAACTGCGGCCGCGCGGTGGAAGCCGAGCTCGGGCGCGGCCTTGAGATATATTCCGGCGGCGGCACCTGTTCTTTGGTGGAGATGCACAACGGCCATCTTCCGAAAGCGATCAACAATTTAAGGCTCGGCGAGTCTTTGCTGCTCGGTCACGACACGGCTTTCAGCGTCGACATCGAAGGACTGTCGCAGGATACTATGAGGATCGAGGCGGAGCTTGTCGAGGTGCGTGAAAAGCCCACTCTGCCGGTAGGTGAGATAGGGCGCGACGCCTTCGGCAATGTTCCGGTCTTTGAAGACAGGGGGACGCGGCTTCAGGGCATACTGGCGATAGGACGGCAGGACGTGAACGTGCAGGGCCTTACGCCGCTCGACGAGGGCGTGACGATAAGAACTGCGTCGAGCGACCACCTGCTTGTCGACATAGATGCGCGGCGCGACCTGAAGCCGGGAGACATTCTCAGCTTCCGCCCGAATTACGGCGCGATGCTTGCCGCCTCCACGTCGGCCTACGTGACGAAAATTTTTGAAGCGGAAAAATAGC
>CAYVEQ010000076.1:0-4365 GCA_964450835.1 uncultured Synergistaceae bacterium | reverse complement strand
GACCGGCTGCGACGCGGCGAAAGTTCCGGAACGCGGGCGGCGGCGCGCCATTTCAGTCGTTGACAATTCGTCGGGAAATGGTATAAATTAGAACAGCGAAACAGGCGGCGCGGGCCGGTTGTGATGTTGTGGCGTAGTGACACAACCCAGAAAGGATGTCGGATGTGGCGGATAAACCTCATATTCTGATTGTATCTCAATGTTTTTACCCGGAGCGGATCAGAATAAACGACATAGCCGCCGCACTTGCCGGGCGGGGTTACAGAGTCACCGCGATCACGGGCATTCCGAATTACCCTCAGGGGAAATTCTTCAATGGCTACGGCTTCTTCAAAAAGCGGACCGAGCGGCACGACGGCGTGGATATAATACGCATTCCCCTGCTTCCGAGGGGCCATTATATCGCAACTCTCGCGCTGAATTATCTTTCTTTCGCCATATCGGGCTTCTTCTGGGCGAGATTCACGCATCTTGAGGCGGACATAGTATTCAACTACGAGTCGTCTCCCGTCACGCAGGCGCTGCCCGCGGTATGGTACGCGAAGCGCAGGAAGATCCCCGCCGTCGTCTATGTCTTAGACCCGTGGCCCGAAAGCGTGCGCGACGCCGGAGGCTTCACCAGCCCTTTTATACTCCGGCCGTTAGGCGCCGTAACAAACTACATATACCGCAAATCCGACCTGATACTCGCGATGTCGAGAGATTTCAAGTCCTTGATACTGGCGCGCGGCGTGCCGGAGAGCAAAATCAGATACTGGCCCCAATACGCGGAGGAATTTTACAGGCCGGCCGGGCAGGGCGAGGCTCACGCCGCAGAGATACCGCGCGACGGCGCGCTGAACCTGCTTTTCGCGGGCAATCTGGGCAAAGCGCAGGGGCTTGAGGTGCTGCCCGAGGCCGCCGCGATATTAAAGAAAAAAGACGCGCGTGTGCGCTTTAACATAATGGGCGACGGGAGATTCAAAGAAACGCTGATCCGCCTGATAAAAGAGAAAAACGTCGGCGATTGCTTCAACTTCATCAAACCGTGCCCCGCGCCGAAAGTAAAGGAATATATGAGCGTCTGCGACGCTTCTCTCATAACGCTCGCCAAAGCCGAGCTTTTCGCCATGATTGTGCCGGCGAAAGTCCAGTCGAGCCTCGCCTGCGGCGTTCCGGTGATTGTCTGTTCCGACGGGGAATGCAGGCGCGTCATAGAGGAGGCGGGAGCGGGTCTCGGCTGCGGCGCCGGCGACGGCGCGGCTCTCGCCGAGACAATCCTGAAATTCGCCGCGACACCCGAAGAAAAGCGAAAGGCCATGGGGCGCAGCGGACGCGGGTACTTTGAAAGCCATTTCGAAAAAGAAAAGCTGCTCGACGATTTAGAGGAATACTTAAAGGAAGCAGGGGTCGGCAATGTTCAGGAGTGAAGTTTTGCTTATCACAGGGGGCACGGGAACTTTCGGCCACGCCGTTCTCAACAGGTTCTTAGATACTGACATCCGTGAAATACGCATATTCTCCCGCGACGAAAAGAAGCAGGACGATATGCGGATTGAGTACGGCGACAACGAAAGAATCAAATTCCACATAGGGGACGTGCGCGACGCAAACAGCGTGCGAAGCGTCATGCGCGGGGTCGACTGCGTCTTTCACGCGGCGGCTCTGAAACAGGTGCCCTCCTGCGAGTTCTTCCCCCTCGAAGCCGCAAAGACAAACATATTCGGCACGGAAAACGTCCTTTCCGCCGCGATAGAGTACGGCGTCAAAAAAATAATCTGCCTCTCGACGGACAAGGCGGTCTACCCGATCAACGCCATGGGAATCTCAAAGGCGATGATGGAAAAGGTTGCCGCGGCGAAGGCGCGCGTGACAGACCCGTCGCGGACGACAATCTGCTGCACGCGCTACGGCAACTTTCTGGTCTCGCGCGGCTCCGTCATACCGCACTTCGTGGAGCAGATAAAAGCGGGAAAGCCGCTGACTGTGACGAACCCCGCGATGACACGCTTCATAATGACACTCGAAGACGCCGTCGACCTCGTCCTCTTCGCCTTTGAACATGCTAAAAGCGGCGACCTCATGGTACATAAAACCCCCGCCTGCACGATAGAAACTCTCGCCGAGGCTCTGAAAGAGCTTTTTGACCCCGACGCCGAAACAAAAATAATAGGCATCCGCCACGGCGAGAAAATGCACGAAACTCTGCTCACAAAAGAAGAATGCGCGCGCGCGGAGGATCTGGGGAACTTCTTCCGCGTGCCGCTTGACAGGCGCGACCTGAACTACGGGAAATACCGCACTGACGCGCCGAATGCCGGAGGCTTATCCGAATTTAACTCAAACAACGCCGAACGGCTCGACAAGGAAACATTAAAACAGCGGCTGCTTTTGCTCCCATACATACAGGAGCAGCTGGCGCTGTACGGCGCGCGCGGAACAAACGAGGCGGAACGTCCGAAGGGAAGCCGGGAGAAAAAATGAAAATCCTCGTAACGGGGGCAAAGGGCTTCATCGGCAGAAACCTCACGGAAACGCTCAGAACGGCGGGACACGAGATATTCGCCTGCGGCACGGAAACGACGGAACTCTTCGCGACCTGTCTCTCCTATCTGCCCCGCAGCGGGCGAAAGAGCGACTGAGGCCGCCCCGGTGATTACAGAGCTTATAAGATATTCAAAGAAAATAGCGATGCGGGCGGCGCTTTATCCTCTCAAGCTTCTGCCGCTGCGGCAAAACCGCGTCTTTTTGTATAACTCTCAGGCGCGCGACTATTCCGCGAATCCCAGATATGTCGGAGACTATCTTCTCGAACATTACGAAGGGAAGTTCGAGATTGTTGTCTGCGTAAAAGAGCTTGAAAAGTACGAAAACCTGCGGAGCAAAGGAATCATTCTCGTCAGGCCGAACTCTTTCCGCTATTTTTTCTACGCCATGACATCAAAGGTCTTTCTGACAAACTGCGTCGGCCACTCCTACATTCCGCTCGGGCGCGGCACTCACGTGATTAACACGTATCACGGAGGCGGCGCTTATAAAAAAATCGGGCGGCATATGTTCAGCGACACATGGCTGTACCATAAAGACCTGACGCTCTCCGCGAGACAGACGACACTTTTCCTCTCCACATGCAGACGTTTCACCGAAATCGCGTCGGACGCGCTGCTTATGCCAAAAAAAATTTTCTGGGAGATCGGAATGCCGCGCAACGACATGCTGATCGCAAGAGACGGGGAACAGTATCGCGCTGTCCGCGAAAAGCTCGGCCTGAAAGAGGACGAGCGCCTTGTGCTCTACGCGCCTACATACAGGAAGCGCGACGACAATTATTTCAAGGATACAATCGCAATCCCCTGCGACATAGACTGTGAACGCGTCCTGCGCGCGTTAAGCAGGCGCTTCGGCGGGAAGTGGAAGTTCGGCTTCAGGCTGCACCCCCTCGTCGTCAACAGGGACGAACTGCCGCACGGCGAGATTCTCAACCTCTCGGACTACGAGGAGATGCAGGAACTGCTGCTCGCGGCCGACGCGATGATAAACGACTTCTCTTCCTCTATGTGGGATTATATGCTCACACGGCGGCCGAGTTTCATGTACGCGCCCGATTTGGAACATTACCTGGCGACGACGGGAGTATACACGCCCGTCTCCGAATGGCCTTTCCCGAAGGCCACCGACAACGACGGGCTTGTGCGGAACATTCTGAACTTCGACGAGAAGTCCTACAAAGAGGCGTGCGCGCGCCACTACAAAGCGCTCGGCGGACACGAAACCGGCTTCGCCGCGAGCCTCGTCTGCGAGTATATATACAAGAGCTGCTTCTGCGGCGAAAGCGAAGCGCGGGAGGTTGTCAGACGGCTTCCGCGCCTGAGCGTCTGACGGACATCCGCGCCGCTTCAATAACTCCCTCCGCTTTATGAAGCCGGCCCTCCGCGCCGCCCGCAAAAGAACGGCACGGCTCCTTCCATGGCACAATGCAGCGTCCGCGCCGGAAATATTTTCCCCCGCGGCATAAAAGCGGCAGAAGCGCCGCGGCGCGCGCTAAACAAAAAAAGAGCCGCCGGAAATTCCGGAGGCTCTTGTCGCCGATGGAGCCGACTTCCGGACTCGAACCGGAGACCCCATCCTTACCATGGATGTGCTCTACCTGCTGAGCTAAGTCGGCGCTGTACCTGCGCGCGGTAAGGGCGCGACACATAAAAAATGGTGCTAGGAGCTAGGTTCGAACTAGCGTAGGCTCTCGCCGACAGATTTACAGTCTGTTGCCTTTGACCACTCGGCCATCCTAGCACATCTTTCCTTTTGCCGCGCTCGCGGCATTACGAGAAAGTATTTTACATGATTCGGGCGGTTTGTCAATAGCCGGACACGGCCGCCGCAAGCCGC
>CAYVEQ010000075.1:0-4882 GCA_964450835.1 uncultured Synergistaceae bacterium | reverse complement strand
TTATTCAGTCTTATGATCCGCGCGTCATCAGCCTGCCTTTGGGGCCGCCTAATATTTCGTTGTCTTTGACAGCCGGGCGTCCGTTCACTATCACCCATTTTATGCCGGACGGCGGCAGCAGTTCGTTTGCGAATGTTGCGTTATCTTTTAGGTTGTCTCCGTCAAAAATCACAAGATCGGCGTCAAAGCCCGCCGCAATGTCGCCTTTGCGTTCAAGCCAGGCCATGGATGCGGGTAGCGATGTGCATTTCCTCACGGCTTCGGGCCACGAGAAACCTTTGTTCTTCAGGAGCCTCAGGGCGCGCGGGAATGTCCCGGCGGCGCGAGGGTGCCCGTGCCCTTTGAATAAAAGAGAATCCGAAGCGATTGCGCAATCCGGATGGCAGAGGCACTGTTCCACTTCGTCACCGCGCATGACATGGGCTATTATCAAAGTCTGCGGCGCCTCTTTACGAAGCTTTTCGTACAGCCCGTCTTCATCAAGCCGTCTTCCGCGCAGTTCGCCGCTTCCTATTTCCAAGGATTCAAGGCCTTTGCCCCACCGTTTTTCAAACCCCGGGTCGAATACGGCGGAGCCTAGACGTGTACAGAAAGCATCGTAGGGATAGCAGTCAAACGTGACTTCCAGTCCTTTTGCCGCGGCCGAGCCGATGTGTTCGAGGACTTTGGACATGCGCCCGAAAGCAGTCATGCTTCCGGTGTGCGATATCTGGAAGCGCAGATGCCATTTCTCCGCGTAACCTATGACTTCATCAACGGACTTCAGCGCGTCGGGGCCGTCCGCTCTGATATGCACAGGTATCCATATTTTCTCAAAATCCGACGCGACGGAGAAAAGAGCCTCTATCTCGGATGGAGGAGTGTTCGGCATGTACTCCAGTCCTATTGAAAGGCCGAAAGAGCCGTTATCCAGCTCCTTTCTCAGCAGCCCCTTCATCTTTTCTACCGCCTCAGGGGGAGCGGCGGCGTAACGATCCGACACCCCGGCGGCTTCGCGCAATTTCGTGTGTCCGGTGAGGTAGCCAAGATTCAGCCACGGCGTCTGGCGGAACGGAAGTATGTCTTTTGACAGCGGACCCGAACCGCAGTTGCCTGCGATGGCGGTGGTCACGCCCTGGCGGAGGAGAGCCCGCTCAACCGTATCTCCATCGTCGATTTCCTCATCGTGCATATGCGTATCGATGAAGCCCGGCGCCACGTATAGCCCTTCAGCCGCTATGACCTCGCGGGCCGGAGGAATGTCTCCGCTCACCTTGGTTATCGTCCCGTCTTTGATTGCGATGTTGGCTTCTATCTCTTTGTTCTCACGCGGGAGTATGATCCTGCCTCCGCGTATCAGCAGATCAAATTCCTTCATGGTAAAATTTCTTACTGGTAGTTAATCATCACTGCGACAAAGATGAATACCACCTGTACAGCGAAAAGCATGAAGAAGAACGGCACGAAATATTTCCACCATTTCACTATCGGAACCTTGGCCAGTCCGCACATAACCGGAAGCAGAGTGGTCGGCCAGAGAACGTTTGAGAATCCGTCGCCGTACTGGTATGCCAGAACCGCTATCTGGCGGGAAATGCCAAGTATATCCGAAAGCGGAGCCATAATGGGTATTGTGGTGGCTGCCTGTCCCGTCCCCGACGGAATAAAGAAGTTTATCAGCGTCTGAACCAGAAGCATGCCTTCCGCGGCAAGCCATTTCGGTAAATAGCTGAGCGGAGCCGCCATCCCGTAAATAACGCTGTCGATGATCTGACCCTGCTGCATGACAATCAGCACGCCGCGGGATATACCGACGATGCATGCTCCGAACAGAATATCTCTCCATGCCTCAACAAATATTTCCGCTATGCGGCTGGGACCGTAGCCGTGCGCTATTCCGCAGACTATGCCCGTAACCAGGAGTATCCCGCAGAGCTCATCGAAATACCAGCCTTGTGTCAGGACTCCCCATATCAATATGCACATGCCGACAAAAAGTGCGAGCAGAACGGCTTTGTTCCGGGACGTGAATTGAGTCTTAACGAGCTCATTGTGGTCCATTGCCAGCGTTCCCATGTCTATGCCTTTCATAAGGCTTGCGTCTGGGTTTTTGCGTACCTTTGCCGCGTAGCGCATAGTCCAGAGGACGCCCATGGTAACAAATACGAACCACGACACTATGCGAAATGCGAGGCCCGAAAAGAGCGGCAGCTCTGAAAGTTTCTGCGCCAGGCCGACCGTGAACGGGTTCATAAAAGCGGCGGCGAATCCGAGGCCGCAGCCCAAAGATACGACAGACATACCGACAATGGCATCATATCCCATTGCTATGGCCAATCCCACGAAGATCGGGATAAAGCCGAACGCTTCCTCATACATTCCAAAAAAAGTAGATGCCGTCGCGAAAAGGTACATAAAGAGCGGAATAACGAAAGCATCGCGTCCTTTAGTCGTGCGCAGAAGCGAGCCTATGGCAGCGTTTAGAGCGCCGCTGCCAAGAACAAGGTAGAAAGTTGCGTAGGATATCATAATGAAGAAGATAGTATCCGCAGCGTTAACCAGGCCTTTATATATGTTGATAAACATAGAGAAAGGACCGACCGGGCTTGACGTTACGATATGGAAGGTCGCGGGATCGACAACCGATCGGCCGGTATTCGGGTCAGTAACGCGTTCGTAAACTCCCGCGGGGATCACGTAAGTTCCGATGGTGGCCAGGACGATTAGAAAAAACAGAATGATGAAGGTATTTGGCAGTTTGATGCTTTTAACAGTTTTCTTTTCAGTCATAAGAAAACCTCCTTATTAAGAATATGATATGCCGGTTTGCATATCCTCTTACCGGCTGTTTAATTTATACCATTGATTTTTGATTTTGTATATGTCAGCGCCGGCGTTTCCGACCCTGAGCAGCCGTAATTAGCACCTGCAGCCGAACGCGACTGCTCAGCGCCGGCCTTAGCCCGTAAGGATTTTCCGTTGTATTCCCATGTTATACCGTCGAACCGGCCGCCCGGCCATTTCTCAGTTCGCGGCCGGCAAACAGCGCATACTCTGGGAACAAAGCCGGAATCCGCGGCAAAAGTCTCAAAGCCTTCAAGCCCGGCATCCCGATAACCCGATCTGCCTCGCGGCCGCTGGCAACGGTCCTTATGATAATTGCCATTTTCTTTAACATGGCGGCATCTCTGTAATCCGCGGTAAGGCGCCGCCGGATAATCGGGGCGATGCCCGCCGGCGATTCAGGCCGATTATATCTCGGCGTTGACTTGTTATTGTAAAATATTACCGTTGAATATAATATTTGCGGGCATTGATATACTGTACTCAATGAAAACCGAAATGAATACGGTAAAAATATCATACAACGGGAGCTGATGGATACAATGGAAAAAGATGCGATATTCGGCAAAGCACAGGAGTATATAAACAAAAAAGCTAAAGAGATGGAAGAATTCAGCGACTATCTGGCCGCGCACCCCGAACTTTCCGAAGAGGAATACGAGACCAGCAGAATGATGGTGGAAAAGCTCCGCGCGGCAGGGTTTGATGCGGAGTATCCTTTCTGCGGCATTCCGACAGCGTTTATGGCAAAAAAGAAGAACGGCGCGGATAAGCCTGTCGTAGCCGTGATGGTGGAATATGACGCGCTGCCTGAGATCGGGCATGCCTGCGGGCACAACCTCCACGGCACCATGGCGCTATACGCCGGCATGGCCGTCGGCGAAGCCATGGAGGGTTTTTGCGGCGAACTCCGTATAGTCGGCACTCCGGCGGAAGAGACAGACGGGGCAAAAATAAAGATGGCCGACGAAGGTGTGTTCGACGATGTGGATTTCGCGGTTATGTTCCATTCATACGGAGGAGAAAGCTTTGCAGATTACCGTCCTTTGGGCATAGACGGTTTCGACTTTACTTTCAGAGGTCAGACGTCCCATTCAGCCGCATCTCCCTGGCGCGGCCGAAACGCACAGAGCGGGATGCTGCTCTTCATTGACGCGCTGAATATGCTGCGCATGCACATGCACGATCATTGCAGACTGGCAGCATATATCAGAGAAGTTCAAGGCGCCGTGAATATCATACCGGATCTCGCCGTGTGCCGCGTGGAATCCCGCGCGCTTGACAGACGCATACTCGACGAACTTACCGAAGCCGTGTTTTGTTGTGCCAGAGGAGCCGCGGTAGCCACCCGCACGGAAGTGTCGTGGGAACGTTTTGAGGGCAGATTCGACCCCATATTGCCAAACTCGGCGGCGGAGAAATTGGCGGAGGAAACGATGTCGGAATTTGGCGTGACATGCGTTAAAGGTCCGCACTCGACTGGATCGTCGGATGTCGGCAACGTATCGTTCCGCTGCCCCGCCATACAGCCGGAATTCGCAATCACAAACAAACGTCTTGATCTCCACACTCGCGCGTTTGCCGAGGCAACCACGTCGGAGGAAGGGCACAATGCTCTTGTGAACGGCGCCCGCATAATCGCTTCAATCTGCCTTAAGGTATTCACCGACGGCGAACTCAGAGAGAGGATCAGAGCTGAGTTTGAAGACGCCAAGAAGAAATAATTAAATTCTGCATTCGTTTTGCATGAATACGTCGTTGGTGCAAGGGCCGGGCGATAATAACCGGTCTTAGCCGGATGAAAACCACCGGTTGCGAAGTGTGGCCGGTTCCGGCATCCAAAGAATTAAAATGTCTTCTGCTTGAGGAACGGGCATTCGATATTACTGCGACGAATGTGTTCATTTAACAACGGCCAAGGTGTTCAATCCCGCCTGCGATTCATACGGGCAGCGATTCGATATAAGGGAGGAAATTTTTATGAGTACCGTAAACTGGGAATCAAGGTTATCCAAGGTTGCTTTAAATGTCAAGCCTTCGCCGATACGCGCGCTGCTGA
>CAYVEQ010000074.1:0-4906 GCA_964450835.1 uncultured Synergistaceae bacterium | reverse complement strand
GAACAGGCCCTTTCCCGCTTTTCTTTTTCTGTAACAGATCATTGACAAACCTACAAAATTTTTCTGAAAAAATAAATTTCCCTATTGACACGGAAAAAACGAGGTGGTAAATTCTGTGCAATATAAATATTTTTATCTATTATAATAAAGATAAAGATATTTATATAATAAATCCTGTCGATACCGGCAGAGGGAAGGAGCAAGTAGTAATGAAGAAGTTATCTCTGGGTACGAAGATCGTCATTGGCATTATCGTCGGCCTGGCCGTTGGCTTTTTCTCGCCTGAGGCCGCCAAGCTGCTTTCGCCTCTCGGGGCGGTTTTTCTGCGCATGCTCAAAATGCTTATCGTGCCGCTAGTCTTTTTCAGCATCACGAGCGGAATTTGCAAGATGGGTGACGTTAGGCAGCTTGTAAAGGTTGGCCTGCGTTACTGGCTTTGGATAATTCTGACTTCTGGCTTCACTGCACTTGTCGGAATCGTAGCGGGACTTGTTGTCCAGCCAGGCTCCGGAACGACGGAGTTCCTGAAGGAGGCAGGCGAGGTCAAGGAGGTTACATACAGCTTCATTGACAACGTCGTTTCGTGGTTCCCCGATAATATCATCGTTTCCATGCATGACGGAAATATGCTGCAAATTATCGTCTTTTCGCTCTTCCTCGGAGTAGCGCTTCTTTTCCTCAACAAACGCGCGCAGGTTGTAATTTCTTTCATTGACCAGGCGAGCGAAACGATGCTGAAAATAACGGAGTTCGTAATGGCCTATTCACCGATAGGCATTGCCTCGCTGATGGCGACGATGGTAAGTACCGTGAGTAGCGCGACTATGTACGAGGTCATCGAATTTATGATAACAGACAATATCTGCGCGATAATCATACTATTTATATTCTATCCGCTCTTTGTCAAAGTTTTAGGCGGGCTTGATGGACTTCTTTTCATGAAGAAAATCGCCGAGCCGATGATTGTCGCGATTACCACGACCTCGTCAGCGGCCACTCTGCCGGTTTCAATCCGCGTATCGCAAGATAAACTCGGCGTACCGGAGAATGTCTACGGCTTTACCCTTCCGCTCGGCAACACTTGCGGGATGAACGGCTTCGCGCTCTTCGTGGGACTCTGCTGCGTCTTTGCCTCTAACCTCTACGGTTTTGAGCTTACCGTGGGTCGTATCTTCCAGTTCGTCTTTCTCGGGATAATTCTTTCAATCGGGGCCGCCGGAGTGAAGGGTGCCGGCGTCGTGATGTCGGCCGTTCTGATGGAATCGCTCGGAATGCCGCTCAGTCTCATTCCGATACTCGCAGCTATCTGGCCGACCATAGACCCGGCCCACACCGTTCTCAATAACGTCGGCGATCTCGCGGGAACGGTGATTATTTCAAATCGCCTGGGCCTTATGGATAAAGCTGTATTCGACGACAGGAGCAAATAAAGGCAGGAGGAAATAATCCGATATGAAATTCAACAGCGACATCGCAAATCTTAAACCGTCAAAGTCGATGGCCTTCATGGCAAAGGCAAAACAGATGCAGGCCGCGGATCCGTCGGTGATAAGCCTCGCGGGCGGGGAGCCTGATTTTGACACGCCAGCGAAAATACGCAACGAGGCCGTCCGCTGGCTTAACGCGGGCTACACGCACTATACGACGGGCGCGGGGCTTCCCGAGCTTCGCGAGAGGATAGCGCGCAAACTCGCGGAGGAAAACGGCTGCAATTATTCCCCAGAGGGCGTGATTGTAACGCCGGGCGGCAAATTCGCCATATACGCCGCCGTCCGCGCGCTGGCAAACCCAGGGGACGAGGTTATCTATCTCGAGCCGGGGTGGGTCTCCTACCCGTCGATAATCGAGGCCTCATCCGCCGTGCCCGCGCCTGTTCGCCTCGCGCGTGAAAACAACTATAAAATAACGCGGGAGCTGCTCGAAAGCGCGGCCACGGACAAAACAAAGATGCTGATAATCAATTACCCGAACAATCCGACGGGCAAAACGCTTTCGCGCGAAGAGGCGGACGCGGTGGAGAGTTTCATGCTTGGTCATCCGGAGACGGCGCTCATAGCGGACGAGATTTACGAGCGCATAGTTTTCACGGGGCAGACGAATATAAGCATGGCCTCTTATCCCTCGATAGCGGAGAGGGTGGTCACGATAAACGGCTTCTCAAAGAGTGTCGCCATGACAGGATGGAGGATAGGCTATCTCGCCGCCTCACCCGAAATAAAAGATGTTATATACAAGCTCTACCAGCATACGATTACCTGCGTCAGCGGTTTCGTACAAAAGGCGGCGGTGACGGCTCTTGATTGTGCGGAGGAAATTGAGTCGATGCGCCAAAGCTACGAACGCCGCCGCGACCTCTTTGTTGGAGGGCTGAACGGGATTCGCGGTGTGGAGTGCGGTTATCCCGAGGGCGCTTTCTACGCATGGGCAAGGTTCGATATACCGGGGCTTGATTCCGAGGGTGTGTGTGACCTGATACTCAAAGAGGCGAAGGTAGTCGGCGTTCCCGGTTCCGCCTACGGCACGGACGAAAGCTGCGTTCGTTTCTCATTCGCGTCGAACGAGGAAGATCTGAAAGAGGCCGTAGTCCGCATAGCCGCTTTAATGGCGAGAGTGAAATCTTAACGGTGAGGAGGCGGCGAAATGAGCAAAGGATGCAAAATAATAAAGGATTTCCCGCGCCCGCCCCGCGAGCTTGTGGAGGCGTTCCGCGGAATGGCGGTGGCGAATATCGACGACTGCATGGGGCGCACAGCCGCAATGCACTACCGTATCCGCCCGATGAACAAAAGCAAACTGCTGGGAACAGCCTTCACAATTAAAGTTCCCGAGGGCGACAACCTCATGTTCCACAAGGCTATGGACATGGGAAAACCCGGCGACGTGTTTGTTATCGACGCGGGTGGCTCCCGCTTCCGTTCAATCTTCGGCGAGCTTATGGCCACCTACTGCCGCGCGCGCGGAGTCGCCGGAATCGTCGTAGACGGCAGCATCCGCGATGCCAAGGCGATAGGCGAGATGACGGACTTTGCCGTCTATGCGGCGGGCGTGACGCCGAACGGGCCCTACAAGAACGGCCCGGGCGAGATAAACACTCCTGTATCTGTTGGCGGCATAGTGGTGCGTCCCGGCGACATAATAGTCGGCGACGCGGACTCGGTAATCGTGATTTATCCAGAAGATGCCGAGAAGCTGCTTTCCGCTGTACGGGCTGTGCAGGTGAAAGAAGAGGCCATAATGAGGGATATTATCGAAAAAGTAAGTTACCCGCGTCCGTGGGTCGACGCGAAACTAAAAGAAATCGGTTGCGAGGAAATATAACGCGCTGATTATTGAAAAATTTAATATAATGTATGCGGCGGCGGGCGGGAATGTTATATTTCCTGCCCGCCTCTTTGAAGGGAGACAAAAATATGAAAATTGTTGTGCTTGACGGATACGCGGAAAATCCCGGGGACTTAAGCTGGGAAGAGCTGGAAAAGCTTGGTGAGCTCACGGTTTACGACCGTACGCCGCCTGAGGACGCCGAGATAATCAGACGCATAGGCGACGCCGAAATAGTCGTTACAAACAAAACGCCGATTTCCGGAAAAGTTTTGGACTCCTGCTCCTCCGTCAAATATATAACCGTACTCGCCACCGGTTACAACGCTGTCGACTGCGCCCGTGCGCGCGCGAGAAAAATTCCTGTCTCAAACGTGCCGACTTACGGCACGGAGATCGTGGCGCAGTCCGCGATAGCTCTGCTTCTTGAAATATGCCACCATATCGGCCACCATGACAGGAGCGTACATGAGGGCGGCTGGGAAAAATGCCCGGACTTCTGTTATTGGGACTACCCGCTGATAGAACTCGCCGGAAAGACAATGGGAATCATAGGTTTCGGAAGGATAGGCCGCAGGACAGGAAAAATCGCGAAAGCCATCGGAATGAGAGTGCTAGCGCACGATTCGTCCGAATGCAACGAGGGCAGGACGATTGCCGAATACACGGACATAGACCGCTTGCTTGCGGAATCCGACGTGATTGCGCTACACTGCCCGTTGTTGCCCGAGACGGCGGAAATCATCAACAAAAAGACGATAGCGAAGATGAAGGAGGGAGTCATCATAATCAACAACAGCCGCGGCCCCTTAATCAACGAGAGGGATTTGTCCGAGGCTCTTGAAAGCGGCAGAGTCTACGCGGCTGGAATTGACGTCGTGTCCGTCGAGCCGATAAGGAAAGACAATCCTCTGCTTGCCGCGAAAAACTGCGTAATCACACCGCACATATCGTGGGCGGCGAAGGAAAGCCGAATGAGAATAATGGAGCGCACCGCGGAAAATATAAAATCCTACCTCGCGCGCAACCCCGAAAACGTGGTGAACTGACGAAATAAGCGGCTTCGTCACCAAGCGTTGTGAAGCTGACGAAACCGCCGCCACGCGAAACGACGCGAAATCGGGTAAATCGGCCCCTAAAACGACGGCGGCGAAGGCGAAAGGCAAATTTCTTGCCACGATAGCTCCCGATATTGAAGCGGGGGCAAAATTATACGACAGGGGTTATTCAATGGTCTATTTTATGTTAGACATGCTGGCGCTGGCGAACGCGGCTCAGAAAACAGTCGGCAGATTTAAAGAGCTGTACGGCAAATAGCGGACGTGTTGCGTGCGCTGAAGCTTGGATTGCGCCCTATCATCATAATAAACAAAGCAGACCTGCCGAACGCCGGCCCCGGGGTGGCATTCGGCAAAGCTTTCAGAGCAGGGCGCCACAGGGGAGCGGCTCTCGGGCGCAAAAAGAACAGCTTTTGAGAGCCGTTCTTTTTTCTTTTGAGCCGGTTTTTTGTTTGCAGTCGGTAGCGTCGCTGCCGCGCACTTTGGCGCGGAAAGCGTGACGGGCGGCGGGGAAGTTTTTGCCGCGC
>CAYVEQ010000073.1:3015-5052 GCA_964450835.1 uncultured Synergistaceae bacterium | reverse complement strand
TAAAAAATTCACAGCGCGGCGGCTGACCTCTTGATATTTCGGCAAATCAGGGATATAATACACACAGCGGTTGTTAAGTTTATGGCGATTTGTAGCATATCGGAGTGTGACACATTGCTATAATAAGGAACCCCGCAAGGGGAGCCGCAAAGTTTGCCCCGGATGGTGCGTTAGCGCCTTCCGGGGTATCTTTTTGGCTTTGCCCGGGCGTTTAAGAGTTTGGCGTTTTCAACCCCGACATAACGCAGGGCGCTGACGCACCCGCTGCACGTCGTGACAGGGGCTTGCGCCGCTTTTTGCGGATAGAGCGGTCTGCTTTTGCTCCGGCACGGCGCGGGCGGGGCGGCTGCCGGTTAATGCGGCTGAACCGCGGAACGAATGCCTCAAACCTCCGCAGCCAATATCAGATTTGTTATTGCAGTTTACAAAACTTTTTTGAAATCTTTCCACATTTCACGTCTTTATGATATAACAGTTTCATTATGAATACAATGCTGAGAGGCTATTGACATGGGAGGTTTTTACGATGGACTATTCGTTGGGGCTGGACGCTGGCATCGCATCGGTCGGTTGGAGCGTGCTTGATTTAGACAGGCGAAAAATCGCGGATTTGGGCGTGCGGATTTTTGAAGGCGCCGAGAATCCGAAAGACGGATCTTCGCTCGCCTTGCCGCGCCGCGAGGCCAGAAACGCGAGGCGGCGTCTCCGCAGAAAGCGGCGCCGCCTGGCGGATATACGAGAACTGCTTGTTTCGGAAGGCATCGTAACGCCGGAACAGATGGCGGCTCTTTTTTCACGCCCGCATTCCGAGACGCCATGGGAATTGCGCGCGGCGGGGCTTGACCGTTTGCTTGCCGGTGAGGAGTGGGCGCGCGTCCTCCTGCACATCGCGAAGCGGAGAGGGTTCAAATCAAACAGAACCGCCCCGGGCGGCGGCGACGCGAATAATGATGCCGAAGAGGGGCGCGCGAAGCAGGCGATGAAAGAGAACGAAGATCTGCTTTCGCGCGGATCGGACAAAGGTTACAGAACTGTCGGGGAGATGATTCAGCTCGACAAAAAATTCGCGGAGCACAAGCGCAACAAGAAAGGCGATTATTCCTGCTCTGTAACCCGTGACGCGCTGACTGAGGAAATAAAGACGCTGTTTGAGTGCCAGCGCGGATTCGGAAATCCCGCCGCCTCCGCCGAAACGGAGAGTAAGTATCTTGAAATCTTTTCTTTCCAGCTTCCTTTCGCGAGCGGCGAGCAGATAGAGGCGCTTACCGGACACTGCACGCTCGAACCCGGGGAATTGCGCGCGCCTAAGGCTTCGTGGACTGCGGAGCGTTTTGTGCTCCTCAGCCGCGCGGCCAATCTGCGGGTGTGTGTAAACGGGCGGCGCGCCGAGCTTTCTCCAGAAAAGATGAAGATCATAACTGATCTGGCATATAAGCAGGCAAAAGTAACCTACAAAAGCATACGCAAAGCAATAGCGGCGGAAGAAGAATGGACGTTTGAGGGCCTGCCGCGCCAGAAACCCGGAAAAGACCCGGAGGACGCCGTTTTCGCGGAACTGAAGGGTTTTCACGCTTTTAAGAAAGAGATAAGCAAAAAGCTCGGAAAGGAATACTGGGAAACGCTGATAACCACCGCTCCCGAAACGCTTGATATTCTCGCCTGCGCGCTGACCTTCCGCAAGACAGACAGCGATATTCTGGATTATCTGGATAAGCGCGGCATAGAAAGAAAACTCGCGGAAGCTGTGCTCGGCCTTAACTTCAGCGGCGTCGTCAGTCTTTCGCTCAAGGCGATGGAAAAACTCGTCGCCATTATGGAAACAAAATACTGCCGTTACGACGAGGCGTGCAGTATCGCGGGCTATTCGCACTTCGCTCCGGGCGTGACGGCGGAGAGACGCGGACTCCTGCCCGTGCCGGACTGGGATGAGCTGAGAAATCCGGTTGTGATAAGAGCGGTGGCGCAGATCCGGAAAGTGGTGAACGCGATAATAAGAAAGTACGGCCCGCCGGTCAGCGTGCAGATAGAACTCGCGCG
>CAYVEQ010000073.1:0-2915 GCA_964450835.1 uncultured Synergistaceae bacterium | reverse complement strand
GACGCGTGGGAGGCATTTACCGCGAGAGTCGCGGCGCACATCAGAGACCGGCGCCGCGCTGCGCGCCTTACGATGAAAGATTTCAGTGAAGATGAAATGAAAGAGCTGAAAGAGCGCGCGCTGGGGGACACCCGCTATATAACAAAATATGTGGCGAACTGGCTGGAAAAGAATCTGGCCTTTGCGGAAGGCGCGTCTGGAAAGCCTGTTACAAGGGTCAACGGAAGAGCGACTGCCATTATGCGCAGACAGTGGGGTATAAACGCCCTGAAAGACAGGAACGCCAGCGACCTGCACCACGCGCTTGACGCCTCTGTCATAGCGGCTGCCACTCCCTCTGTAGTTAAGAAAATATCGGAATACTCGCAGAAGAGAGAACTGAGCCAGCTGGCCCAAGAGGCATCGGAAAACAAGAAAACGCGTTTTCCCGAACCGTGGGACAGGTTCAGGAAAGAGGTAGAGGCGCGCATTTCCCCAAACCCAGCGGATAAAATAAGAGAATTCGGGCTGACGAACTACACAGAAGAAGAACTGGAGCGTCTGAAGCCGGTATTGGTGTCGCGCAAGCCGGATCGCGGCGCCGGCGGGGCGGCGCATGAAGAAACGGTGCGCAGCAGAAAATACCGTGAAGAGGGCAGAACAGCCGTAAAGACGCCTCTCGCGAAAGTAAGCCTGAAAACGCTTGAAGATATGGTAGGCAAAGAGCGCGATAAGGCGCTCTACGAGGCGCTGAAACAACGGCTCAAGGAGTATGACGACAAACCGGAGAAAGCCTTTGCCTCTGAGTTCCGCAAGCCGACAAAAGACGGGCGGCCCGGCTCGGTTGTCCGTTCGATAAAAATATTTTCACCGGGCTGTTCAGGAGTGGAAGTGCGCGGCGGAATAGCGGCGAACGGAGGCATGGTAAGAGTAGACATCTATCAAAAGGCGGGGAAATATTATCTCATTCCCTATTATGTCAGCGATATCGCGGCCGGCGCAGTGAAAAACCGGGCGATTGTGCAGTCAAAGAGTGTTGATGATTGGCAGGTTATAGATTCAAGTTATGATTTTGTCTGCTCTTTTTATAAAAACGACCTTTTGAAAATAATCGACAGCAAAGGCGAGGAAAAATTCGGATATTACAAGAAGTGCAATAGCAACAATGGATCAATCTCAATGCTCTCTCCCAACGGTGAAAAAGAATGGGAAAGTATAGGTATGCGGACTGCAAAGCTAATCGAGAAATATGAGGTGGACGTCCTCGGGGAATACCATAAAGTACGCAAGGAAAAGCCGCCGCATGAGCTGGCGTAATGTGATAATTTCCACGCCGGCGCGCCTTTCGCTGAAAATGGGGCATCTTGTCGTAAAACAGGAAGACGAGATTGAGATACCGCTTGAGGATATAGCCGTCATAATAATCGAAAGCGAAAGAACCGTGGTCACCGCTGCGCTGCTCAGCGGCCTGGCGGAACGCGGTGTTCCGCTTGTAACTTGCGGCGATGGGCATCTTCCCTGCGGCATCTTTCTCCCGTACCGGCAGCACAGCCGCTTCCTCAAGGTTCTGAAGATGCAGCTCGAACAGACCTTGCCCTTTCGCAAGAACTGCTGGAAGGCCGTCGTTAAACAGAAGATAAAAAATCAGGCCGCATGTCTTGATATGCTCGGCAAACGCGGCGGAGACGAACTGCGCGCGCTCGCCTCGGACGTCAAAAGCGGCGACCCGGACAACAGGGAGAGCGCCGCGGCCCGCCTCTACTTCGACAGCTATATGCCGGACACGTCGCGGCAGGAGGACAACACCGTCAACGCCGCTCTCAACTACGGCTACGCGATAATGCGCGGCGCCGTAGCCCGCTCGCTCGTCTCATTCGGTTTCCTTTGCGCTGTCGGCATACACCACAGAAACGAGCTGAACGCCTTCAATCTCGCCGACGATTTCATGGAAACGCTGCGCCCCGTTGTGGATCTATGGACGGCGCGCAACATTGAAAAGGGATCTCCCTTTACAAAAGAAAAGCGGGCCGAGATCGCCGCGCTGCTCGGCGCGCCGGTGACGATAAACTATGAACGGCAGAAGATACTACGGGCGGCTGACATAATGTGCGCGAGCTTCAGTACGGCGACCGCATCCGGCGACCCGTCGGCTCTCAGACTGCCGGAGCTTGCGGAGTTGTGACCTTTGCATGGGCGGGAGGGTATGCCGCGAAAGGAACCGCTTTATGCGCCTGATGGTCTTCTTTGATCTGCCGGTTGTGACAAAGGAGGAGCGGAAGATTTACGCGCGTTTCCGTAAGTTTTTGCTGGAGGACGGGTATGATATGCTTCAGTTCTCCGTCTACTGCCGCATCGTAAGCGGCGAGGACGCGGTTGACAAACATCTGAACCGGCTGAAAAAAGCGCTCCCTCAAAAAGGCTCCGTGCGCTTTCTTCAGATCACGGATCGGCAGTATGCGGCGATGAAAGTGCTGGTAGGCACGCAGACTAAGAAAGAAAAAATCCTCGATTTGAGGCAGACTTTGCTTTTCTGATGAGAAAAAATAAGCGCGGGAACCCGCGTCTGAGCTGTGTCAGAGCGGGTTCCCGAGCCGTGCATTATAGCACATCGGAGTGTGACAGAGAGCTATAACTTTTCGCGCGCATCGCCTATGACAACGGCAATTATAGCACATCGGAGTGTGACAGAGAGCTATAACGAGGAATACTGGCGCACGATGTCGAGGAGAATTATAGCACATCGGAGTGTGACAGAGAGCTATAACACTTCATAATTATAATCTTGCGGATTGCTAATTATAGCACATCGGAGTGTGACAGAGAGCTATAACACGCACTTTGCAATGTCCTCCCACGTGTACATTATAGCACATCGGAGTGTGACAGAGAGCTATAACCGTGCTTCGTCTGAAGATCAGCGGTGCTATATTATAGCA
>CAYVEQ010000072.1:0-5097 GCA_964450835.1 uncultured Synergistaceae bacterium | reverse complement strand
AACGCTTGACAGAGTCGCCCTTACGTGATAAAAGTCTGTGCGGAACGAAAAGGCTTAAAGGCTGTGACGAAGAACGGCCGGGACAATCCCGTTCCAGAGAGCCGGCGGACGGTGCGAGCCGGCGCGCGGTGTGTCCCGTTCCTCTCCCTTCCGAGCCGTGATCCTGAAGCCCGCGGGTGCGTAGGGTGATCCGAGTGTGCTGCGTCAGTGCATAGAAGTTGTCTGACTTCGAAGAGCGGCGGGCTTCGCGCCCGCAATTTGAGTGGTACCGCGAGTGTGCATGCACCCGTCTCAAAGTCCGGAAGGGTTTTGAGGCGGGTTTTTATTTTTGTTCCGCGGCCGTGAAAGGCCCTAAAAGGCGCGGGCCGCCGGAGCGGCGCGCGTCAACCGGAAGAGCCTGCGGAAAGCCGCGGCGGAAAAGGAGCGTAAAACAATGATGGATCCGAGCAAATACAGACCGGGGTATTTCCCCGTCGACAGCAGGTACGGCAAGTGGGCCCTGAAAGACCACATCGAAAAGCCGCCGATATGGTGTTCCGTGGATATGCGCGACGGCAACCAGAGCCTTATCGTCCCGATGGACCTTGAGGAGAAGCTGAGGTTCTACAAGGTGCTGCTTGAGGTCGGCTTCAAGGAGATTGAGGTCGGCTTCCCCGCCGCGAGCGACACGGAGTACGAGTTTCTGCGCACGATTATCGAGGAGGGCATGATTCCGGAGGACGTGACGGTTCAGGTTCTGACGCAGTGCCGCAGGCACATTATCCGCAAGACGTTCGACGCCTGCAAGGGCGCGCCGAGCGCAATAATCCACTTTTACAACTCCGTGAGCGTCGCGCAGCGCGAGCAGGTGTTCAAAAAATCAAAGGACGAGATTAAGGAGATCGCGGTGGACGGCGCGAAGCTCGTGAAGAAGCTGGCGGGCGAGTACGAGGGGAATTTCAGGTTTGAATATTCGCCGGAGTCCTTCACCGGCACGGAGCCGGAGTACGCCCTCGAAGTCTGCAACGCCGTCCTCGACGTGCTTGAGCCGTCGAAGGATAACAACGTCATTATCAACCTGCCGGCGACGGTGGAGATGAGCCTGCCGCATGTCTACGCCTCGCAGATTGAATATATGAGCGAGAATATGAAGTACCGCGAGTTCGTGACGCTTTCGCTGCACCCGCACAACGACAGGGGCACGGGCGTCGCGGACACGGAGCTGGCGCTGCTCGCCGGCGCCGACCGCGTAGAGGGAACGCTGTTCGGGAACGGCGAGAGGACGGGCAACGTGGACATCGTGACTCTCGCGATGAATATGTACGCGCACGGGGTGGACCCGAAGCTCGATTTCTCGAATATGAACCGCCTTGTCGACGAATACGAGAAGTGCACGAGAATGCACGTGTACGAGAGGGCGCCTTACGCCGGCGCGCTTGTGTTCACGGCTTTCTCCGGCAGCCATCAGGACGCGATTTCAAAGGGCATGAAGTTCCGCGCGAAGAACAAACTGCACGAGTGGAGCGTTCCCTACATACCGATCGACCCCAAGGACATCGGAAGGACTTACGAGGCGGACGTCATCAGGGCGAACTCGCAGAGCGGCAAGGGCGGTATCGCGTATCTGCTCGAACAGAACTACGGCTACAAGCTCCCCGAGAAGATGCGGGAGCATTTCAGCTATATATGCAAGGGCATTTCCGACCGCGAGCACAAGGAGATAAAGCCGGACGAGCTTCTTTCGATTTTCACCGCGCAGTATATCGACCTGCCGCGCGAGATCACGGTCACGGATTTTGACTTCTCGCGCGAGAACGAGAATGTCAGAGTAGACGTGACGTTCATGAAGAACGGCGAGGAGACCGAGGTCGAAGCGGAGGGCAACGGCTTCCTGAGCGCCGTGAACAACGCGCTGCTCGACTTTACCGGCGCGTCGTACAATCTGCAGGTGTACACGCAGCACAGCATGGAGGATTACGGCTCGCGGAGCGTCGCCGCCTCCTACATCGGGCTGGAGCGGCAGGACGGCGAACTGTGCTGGGGCGTCGGCACCGACACGGACATTATGAAGGCGAACATCAACGCGCTGCTGAACGCTTTCCATAATTTAACGAAGGGGGAATAAACAATGGGAATGACTATGACGCAGAAAATACTCGCCGCCCACGCCGGTCTTGACAGCGTGGAGGCGGGGCAGCTCATCTCGGCGAGGACGGACGTCGTGCTCGGCAACGACATCACGACGCCGGTGGCCGTGAACGAGTTCAGAAAGGCGGGCTTTGACAGCGTGTTCGACAGGGACAAGATTGTCATCGTGCTCGACCATTTCGTCCCGAACAAGGACATCAAGGCCGCCGAGCAGTCAAAGACCTGCCGCGAGTTCGCGCGCGAGCACCGCATAAGCCATTTTTACGACGTCGGCAGAATGGGGATTGAGCACGCTCTCCTCCCGGAGCAGGGCATAGTGACGGCGGGCGACTGCGTTATCGGCGCGGACAGCCACACCTGCACTTACGGCGCTCTGGGCGCTTTCTCGACCGGCGTCGGCTCGACGGACATGGCGGCGGGCATGGCGAAGGGCACGGCGTGGTTCAAGGTGCCTTCCGCAATCAGGTTCAATCTCACGGGCGCCCTGCCCTCCAACTGCGGCGGCAAGGACGTCATTCTCACGATTATCGGCAGAATCGGCGTTGACGGGGCGCTTTACAAGAGCATGGAGTTCGCGGGCGGCGGCGTGAAGAGCCTCTCGATGGACGACCGCCTCTGCATCTGCAATATGGCGATAGAGGCCGGCGCGAAGAACGGCATTTTCCCGGCCGACGAAAAGACTCTGGCATACGTCGGGGAGAGATGCCCGCGCAGGCCGGCGGTCTACGAGGCCGACGAAGACGCCGCGTATGAAAAAACAATCGAAATCAATCTTTCCGAAATCGTCCCCACCGTGGCATGCCCGCATCTTCCCGGGAACACGCGCCCGGCGCGCGAACTGGGGAACGTCAAGGTCGACCAGGTTGTCATCGGCTCCTGCACGAACGGCAGAATGGAGGACATGACGGCCGCGTACAAGATACTGAACGGCAGAAAGGTCGCGGACGGGGTGCGCTGCATTATTATCCCGGGCACGATGAAGATTCTGCGCGAGTGCGTGGAGCGCGGGTACTACACCGCTTTCATCGACGCGGGAGCCGTGGTTTCGACGCCGACGTGCGGCCCGTGCCTCGGCGGCTACATGGGCATTCTCGCCGCCGGCGAGAAGTGCGTCGCCACCACCAACCGCAACTTCGTCGGGCGCATGGGGCACCCGAAGAGCGAGGTGTACCTCGCCTCCCCGCAGACCGCGGCGGCGACGGCGCTCACGGGATACATCACAGAGTACAGGGAGGCATAAGCGATGAATACGCACGGGAAAGTTTTCAAATACCCCGACAACGTGGACACGGACGTCATTATCCCGGCCCGCTATCTGAATACGCCGGACGCGAAGGAGCTGGCCCTTCACTGCATGGAGGACATCGACAGGGATTTTGTCAAAAACGTGCGCGCGGGCGACGTCATTGTCGGCGGCTGGAACTTCGGCTGCGGCTCGTCGCGCGAGCACGCGCCGCTCGTCATCAAAACCTGCGGAGCCGGCTGCGTCATCGCGAAGAGTTTCGCGAGGATTTTTTACCGCAACGCGATTAACATCGGTTTTCCGATTCTTGAATGCGAGGAGGCGGCGGAGGAAATAAACGCCGGCGACGAGGTGAGCGTCGATTTCGACACGGGCGAGATAAAGGACGCCACGACCGGCAGGACTTACAAGGCGCAGCCTTTCCCGCCGTTTATACAGAACATCATAAAGAGCGGCGGCCTTCTGAAGTCGCTGAAGGAGAACTGACGATGATTAAGAACATCGCCGTTATCCGCGGCGACGGCATAGGCCCGGAGATCGTGGCCGAGGCGCTGAAGGTGCTGAACCGCGTCGCGGAGCTTTACGGGCACACATTCAATTTCCGCGATGCCGACATGGGAGGCCGCGCCGTCGACAAATACGGCGACCCTCTGCCGGAAAGCGAGCTGCGCAAGTGCCTCGCCTCGGACAGCGTGCTGCTGGGCGCCGTCGGCGGCCCGAAGTGGAACGACGTCCCCGGGCCGATGCGCCCGGAAAAGGGGCTTCTGCGGCTCCGCGCCGGTATGGGCGTTTTCTCGAACAACCGCCCGGCGAAGATATGGAAGCAGCTCGCAGACGCCTCCCCTCTGAAGAAGGAAATAGTGGACAAGGGAATAGATTTCATAATCGTCCGCGAGCTGACGGGGGGCATTTACTTCGGCGAGCACAAGACGGAAGGCGGGACGGCCGTCGACGTTCTGCGATACAGCGAAGAGGAAATCGAGCGCATAGGCAGGATAGGCTTTGAAACGGCGCGCAGGAGAAGAGGCCGCCTCTGCTCCGTGGAGAAGAGCAACGTCCTCGATTCGAGCCGCCTCTGGAAAAAGGTGATGCACAGGCTCGCACCGGAATATCCCGGCGTGGAGCTTTCGGATATGCTTGTCGACAACTGCGCGATGCAGATCGTGAAGGACCCCTCGCAGTTCGACGTGATTGTGACCGAGAATATGTTCGGCGACATACTTTCCGACGAGGCTTCGCAGATCACCGGCTCCATCGGCATGATTCCGTCCTCGAGCCTCGGCGCGGGAACGCGCGGCCTTTACGAGCCTATTCACGGCTCCGCCCCGGACATCGCCGGCACGGACGCCGCGAACCCGGTCGGAACGATTCTCGCCGGCGCGATGATGCTGAGGTTCAGCTTCGACATGGCAAAGGAAGCGGACGCGATTGAAAAGGCCGTCTCCGATTATCTTGACGCCGGATACCGCACCGCCGACATCATGAGCGCCGGAATGAAAAAGACCGGATGCAGAGAGTGCGGGGATCTGATTGTCAATTATCTGAAAAAAATATAGCAGGCCGCGGGCGCGGGCGCAGCCGACGACCCGTCGGCGCGCCGTGCTGCCCAAAGGCCCGCTGCGGAAGGAAGCGGCGTTGAACGATGACCCGTCGGCACGCCGTGCGGCCCGCGAAAAACGCGCGGCATTCCGCCGGCGGCTTCACGCAGGGCCGCCGGCGGAACTTTG
>CAYVEQ010000071.1:3529-5432 GCA_964450835.1 uncultured Synergistaceae bacterium | reverse complement strand
GATCTCGCGTCTGCAGGCGGTGGACGCGCAGCTGAACCTCAGATATACCGAAAGGGACGGCAAAGAAAAAAACAAAGTCAAGACCGTGAAGAAAAATCTCGCGAGCTGCCGCCGCCTCCGCTCAGCGCGGCGGTGTTTGCTGTCGTCGGCTCGGGCGCGCAAAGCCGACAGCCGGAAGGATTATCCGCCGCGGAGCTGCTTTCACCGTTTATTTTTTTTCAGCGCGGGTATCGCCTCGACGGCGATGACGCCCGAGAAGATGAGGGCGGAGGCGATGAAGATGCGCCACGTCATAGGCTCGCCGATGAATATCACGCCGAGTAGGCTGCCGAATATTCCCGAAGTTGAAAGCAGTATCGCAGTATGCGTGGAGCTGGTAAATTTCTGCGCCGTGGTTTGCAGCGCCAGCGTCAGCGCGTATCCGACGGTTCCGGTGTAAATCACGGCGATCCACGCGGCGCGTCCGAGGCGCAGCGTGACCGGCTCAAAGGCGAAAGCGCAGAGCGCGGAGATTATCACGCTGCCGATTGCCTGCCAGCAGGCGAGGCCGAGCGCGTCTTCGCCGGCTACGAATTTCTGCACCAGCAGAATATATGCGGCGACGCAGAGCATCGAAACGAAGGAGAGCAGGTCTCCTGCGTTCACGGTGAAGCCTCCGTCGAGCATTAGTCCGGCAAGCCCGGCGAGACAGAGCGCGACTGAGAGCATGACGTGCCAGCCCGGAAATTTTTTTGTGATGAACCATACAGAAAGCGGAACGAATACGACCGACATGGAAATGATGAACGACTGATTCCCCGCCGTCGTATAAAGCAGTGCTGCCGCTCCGACAAGATAGGCGAGGCTGAATACCATGCCGGTGAAAGCGCCGGAGAGCACCGAGCGCCGAGGCATGGCGAACGCGCGCCGCCCGAAGAAAATCATGAGCGTAACGGTGGCGACCACGAAACGCAGGAAGCAGAACCAGAACGGCGTGATGCCGCTGAGCGTGTCCCTTATAACGACGTTCGTCGCGCCCCATATCAGCGCGACGAGAAGCACGGCGAGGTCGCCTACTATAACAGACTTGCGTTTTGCGTCCACGGGAGCGCCCCCCTTGTCAAGCTTTGATAAACGGCTACCGCCGATTTTATTTTACCGCAAATGCGCGAATACGCGAAAGAAAAAGCGCGCGGCGGCGCGGGGACAAAATTTTTCGCGCGTTTGCGCACGCGCGCCGTAACCACTATAATTGCCGCAAGAGAGAAACGGAGGGACAGCAATGGCAAATGTTACGAGAGAGACGGCCCTCGGGCTGCTCCGCAAATATAACAAAGAGGAGTTCCATCTTCTTCACGCGTTCACGGTCGAGGCGGTCATGCGCTGGTACGCGGAAGATCTCGGCTTCGCGGACGAGGTCGATTACTGGGGAAACGTCGGCCTTCTGCACGACGTGGATTTCGAGCGCTTCCCCGAGGAGCACTGCATTAAGGCGCCGGAGCTGCTGCGCGAGATAGGGGCGGACGATGCTTTCATACGCTCCGTGTGCAGCCACGGCTACGGCCTTTGCACCGACATAAAGCCGGAGCACATGATGGAGAAGGCGCTCTTCGCCGCGGACGAGCTCACGGGGCTGATCTGGGCCGCAGCCCTCATGCGCCCGTCAAAGAGCGTCGCGGACATGGAACTGAAGAGCCTGAAGAAAAAATATAAGGACAAGAAATTCGCTGCCGGCTGTTCGCGCGATGTGATAGCGCAAGGGGCAGGGCTGCTCGGCTGGGAGCTGGACACGCTTCTTTCAAAGACGCTCGATGCCATGCGCGCCTCTGAGGCGAAGGTGAAGGCGGAGATGGAGAGCCTGAAGTAACGCGGGATATTTACGGCGACAGACGGCGGGACGCAATGCCCCGCCGTTTTTTGATTT
>CAYVEQ010000071.1:0-3429 GCA_964450835.1 uncultured Synergistaceae bacterium | reverse complement strand
AGCTCGCCGACAGCCGAGGCGAGCATTCCTTTTGTCATGATTTCGTCTCCCGTGCATTTGGAAAGCAACGGGGCGATCTCGCCGCTCTTGTCTTTGAATGTCTCCGCGAGCCACTCGCCGAAGCCGCCGAGCGTTACGGTTTCAAGCCCCTCGCGCTTCGGGAAATCTTTTCTGCCGAAGACGCGGCGCACGGCGTCGCGGACTTCAACCCAGTGCATTTCGTTGTCTACGCCGTAGATAACGTCGGACGCGGGGTCGATGTAGCCGTAGAGCGCTGACAGCTCGGCGCCTTTCCACCACTTCGAGTCCTCAGGAACGTCGTCGAAGCTGTAGAGCGAGAGCTTGTCGCGCGCGTCAAGCAGCGCGGACTGCACCTCTATCGCGCGCACGTCGCGCGGGGGCTTTTTCTCCAGCGCGGAGAGGGCGGCGAGCACACCCGCGGCCTGCCCCGTCAGCATCGTTACAGGTTGAAGGCGCGTCGAACCGTTGACCACGCGCGACACGGAGATATTTTTTTCCGCCGCGAGCAGTCCGTCGGTCTTTTCGGGTATAAGGACTCCCATCGGTATCTGAAAGAGGCCGCCTTTCCATTCCGTGTCGGGCGGTATCATGCTCGCGTCTTCGTCAAGGTCGCGGTCGAGGTATTCTTTGTCGCGCAGGCCGTGAATGTCGGTCGGGTATTCGCCGAGAGCTATCGCGGAGGGCTTCGTTTCGGTTGCGCGGCCGAGCGTCATGTCGCGAAGCACGTCTTTGATTGTCATCGTCTCGACGCCGGCCACGCGGCGGCTCTCGCGTATGTAGGGGAAGGGCGGGAAGTGCCGCAGTATCGGCTCAAAATCCGGCGGAATATGCTCCCACTCCCGCCAGTCGTTTGAAAACCACCCGCCGTAGCCCTGCCTGTCGTCGACGGACCAGTCGGACATTCCAAGCTCGTTCTGCATGTAATATAAGAAACAGAGCGTCTTTGCCATCGCCTCACGGTCCATCTCGCGGCGGAACTCCCTGTCCTCCAGGTAGCGCACCGGCATACCGGCAAACCCGTCCTGACCGCCGGGGTAGTCGTTGCCCCAGTTGACCGCGCTGCGCGTGACGAGCGCCCATGTCTCGGGCCTGCCGCAGTCTATGAGGCCTCTTGCTGGGTTTGAAACGTCGGGCATTCCCCTGTAGGCCTTAAAGACGCTTGTTTTGTAGGGCGGCTCGCCCGGCCAGCCGCCGCCGCTCTGCGAGATAAGCTCGCGGAAAAGCGGCGCGTATTTCTCGTAATCGGGCGGTCTGCGCGTAAAGGAAAGCTCGGGCGGAAGGCCGTCATGGTAGCGCCTGATTACCGCGACGTAGGTGATGTCTTGTATCACGCCCTCCGCGCCGCTTGCCGAGTCGCCGCTCCCGGCCCTGTAACGTGCGCCGGTCAGCGGGATGAAGTCGCCGGCCTCCGTCGCGTCGATGAATACGCGCGCGCGGATTTCCAAGCGCTTTCCCTCGCTTTCGACGACGGCGGCGCGCACGGTGTTGTTTTCGAGCTTCGCCTCTGTGACGCGCGTTTCGGTAAAGAGTGTGACGCTGCCGGCCTCGCGTATCATTTCAAGCAGGGTCTTCTGTATCACCCACGGCTCGAAAGCGAAAGTGTCCGAGCCCCAGTAGCAGGTGTTGACCGGAGTCTCGCGTGCCTCGTAATAGGCCGCGGCGCGGCGCAGGAACTCGCCGTACAGGCCCGTGCGCGTGCGGTGAACGTCGTCCATCGTCGAAACTCCGCCTCCGGTCATCTGCCCGCCGACCCAGTCGGACTCCTCGATAAGCGCCACGTTCATGCCGAGGCGCGCCGCCTGTATCGCGGCGGCGCAGCCGCCGCAGCCCGCGCCAATGACCGCAACGTCGTATTCCGCGGCGTCCGGCCCGGCGAAGGCGGGGCAGGCCGAGAAGACAAGGGCAAAGAGAACAGCTATCAGTCTTACCATCGAAATTCCCCCAAAGCTTGCAGCTTCATAAAAACTTTGCAATTATACTATATTCGCGCAGCCGGGGAACACGGATTAAAGGGCGGGAGGAGAGAATTTGAAAATAATCGATTTAAGCCGCGTGATAAAAGATGGTATGCAGGTCTTTCCGGGCGACGCGGCGCCCGTGATAAAACGGTTTGCCGGCGGCGGGTTCCGCACTTCAGAGATTTTTGTAAACTCGCACGCGGGCACTCACATGGACGCGCCGGCGCACCTGGCCGAAGGAACCGTCACGCTTGACATGCTGCCGCCCGAAAGATTTTTCGGCCCGGCGATCCTTGCCGACGTAAGCGCCGCGCGCGGCAAAATAGAAATTTCAGACCTAGCGCCGCATCGGCGCGGCCTCGGCGCGGCGGACTGTCTCATACTGCGCACTGGCTGGGAGGACAAATTCGGCTGCGCGGAATATCTGACGGGCTACCCCGTTCTCACGCCCGGGGCCGCGCGGTACGTCCTTGAGTACGGCATAGGCTGCGTAGGGACGGACACCATATCGGCAGACCCGGCGGAAAGTGCTGACTGTCCGGTTCACAGAATACTGCTCGGCGCCGGCGCTCTGATAATAGAAAATCTGCGCGGCCTGAAGGCGCTGCCGGAAGGAAAAATCTTTCGGCTTGCCGCACTACCCGTGCCGATCTTTGAAGCGGACGGCGCGCCCGCGCGCGTTATGGCGATACTCGAAGATTGACTGCGTTCCGCGCGGGAGACAAAAGCTCGCGAAGCCGCCGGACGCGGCAAGAGCGGGCAGACGCGCCGCGAACTGTCTCGCGTGCGGGCGGCGAGGAGACGCTTGCCCGAGCGCGAAAAAGCGGAGGCGTTAACGTCCCAGCTTAAATTTTTATTTTTACCGCCTCCCCGCGCTCGCCGCACGCGACAGGAACGGGACGTACTGCGTGCCGGAGGATATGAAGTACCGCGAGTGTGAGAAGGCGTTCGTCGAGGGCGGGGATAAGAAGGGGATGCGAGAACTCTTTCGCCGCAAAACCGGCAAGGATGGGCAGAGGAAATCATCGATAAGCCTACGTATAACAATCTTACGCGGAACTTCCTGCGACGCGGCGGCATCATCATACGTGGCGAGGAGGCCGAGAAACACCTTAAAAATATAAAAGCATATGCATCTTATCTGCCAGGTGAAAATATTGCTTAACGCGACGGTCTCCGATGTACTCGAAGAGATGTATCACGCGGAGCAGGACAGAAAGCACATGTTTGGCGAAAAAAGTAACTGCCCGGGTTTATTACTTACGGGAAATCGACGCCCAAAAATATTTGCTCAGTATGGCCGAAAAGTATAAAATACCCATAGCAGAGCAAAAAGCGACACAAACGGCGCTAGAATATTACGAGCGCAAACTGGCCGAGTCGGGTGGGGAGTGAAACGGATGTCGGTATACAGAGTGATTGATGATTTTCAGGCGAACAATTCGAGAGT
>CAYVEQ010000070.1:0-5734 GCA_964450835.1 uncultured Synergistaceae bacterium | reverse complement strand
ACACCACCGGAGCTCTTTTAGAAACTTCGCGAGCGCGGCTTTTTGCCGCGTTTTTCGCCTTTCCCGCGCGTGTCTGAAACGCGGCGCGGCTTTTGCCGCCGCGGTTCTGTCACTGCGGACGCGCGCGTCCCGAACATTCGCGAAAGCGAGCGGCCGCCGATAGTGTATAATTTTTTTGCAAAACCCGGATATGGAGGTATTCTCTTGTCTTTCGGTCCCGAACTTATATGGAGCTGGAGCCTCGAACTGTCGGCGCTTTCAGGAAGGCGCGTGCAGCGCGCGGACGGCGGCGGCGACGCAGTGATAATTTCGTTCGCGGGCAGCGCGAACCTGCTTCTCTCGTGGGGCGCTCAGAACTGCGGAGCCGCTCTGATCGGCACCGCCGACAGAAAATGTCTGCTCGACGCCGCGCGGCGGACGCCGCCGATCGCGAACGCCGTCAGGAGCCACATCACCGGAGCTTCGTTCACGGCCGTCAGGCAGCTCAACAGAGACAGAATACTCGAATTTACCTTTATAAAAACTCTCGGCGCGGGCTTCTCCGTCGAGCGCAAACTTGTCCTTGAAATCATGGAGCGTTTCAGCAATCTGCTGATGACCGACGAAAAGGGCGTGATCATAGAAACGGCAAAACACATCCACACTGCCGACAACAGTTTCCGCACGGTGCTGCCGGGTCTGCCCTACCGCATGCCGCCGCGCTTCGAGGGCGTCGCGCTCGAGGAATGGCTCGCCGCGCCCGATAAGGAGAGTGTGACAAAAATCGCGGGAGTCGGAAGGCCTCTGCTAAAAATCCTCGCGCCGCTCGAAGCGAACCGCGCGGCCTGCTTTCTGCGCGGGTTATACAGCGAATCGTGCGCTTCACTTGCCGCGCAGAGAATCGGCAAGTATATAACGGCCCTTCCCGCTCTTCTGCCGGACGCCGCGCCTTTGGAAAATGAATCCACAGGGACTCTCGCCACCCTCGCTCCGATGAAAGAGAGTTCCGTCGGGAACAGGCGCAAAAATATCATAAAATATATCGAAAAGGAAATCACCCGCCGCGAGCGTCAGCTTAACGACATTCACGGGCTGCTTGCCGACTCTTCACCGGCGCGGTACAGGCTCTGGGGCGAGCTGATTGTGTCGAATATTTGGAAAATACGGCACGGCGCGACCGAGGCACGCCTTTCATGCCGCGACAAGGAGGGGCGCGAAGTCGAGAGCGTCGTGCCGCTTGACCCGCGTCTTACGCCGTCTGGCAACGCCTCGGAGTATTTCGCGAAATACAAAAAAATCACCTCGGCGCAGGAGCGGGCGGCGGCTCTTGCCGGCAAGGTAGAGGATGAGCTTGCAGACCTGCGGGAGGAACTGGCGCTGGTTCAATCCGTCGAGGAGACTCAGGTGCTTTTGATGTTCGAGGAAGAGCTCGGCATGACGAAAGCCTCGCCGAAAAAAGCCGTCGGCAAAGAGCGGCGGCTCCCTCCGCACGTCAGGTTTGAGTTTGAAAAGGCGATCATCGTCGCGGGGCTTTCCGCGAAGGGCAACAGGTACGCCACATTCAGATTCGCCGCCGCGGAGGACTTCTGGTTTCACGTCCGTGGCGTTCCTGGTTCGCATGTGATACTGCGCCCGAAGGCGGCGCTCGGCGACGGGGAGTTTGAGCGTCTTGCCGCCTTTTGCGCGTCGCTCGCCGTGTTTTACAGCAAAGCGAAAGACGAGGCGCGGCACAGAGTCGACTATACGCGCCGCAAATATGTCAGCCCGATACGCGGCGGAGAGGCGAACGTGACATACAGGGAATTTTCCACAATTTCGGGCGATCCGTCTCTGTGGAGCGCAGTGGCGCGGGAGTTTTAACCCCGGGCGCGAAGTTCCCTCACGAACGCGGCAAGTTCGCGGGGCAAAGGACAGGTAAAGTTCATTTCACTGCGGCTTCTAGGGTGAGTAAAGCCCAGTTTCCACGAATGAAGAAAGATCCGCTCCGCTCCGAAAGGAGAGGGGCGCGAAGGAGCGTAGAGGCGGTCGCCCACAAGAGGCGCGCCTATCGCTTTCATGTGTACGCGTATCTGGTGCGTGCGCCCGCTGTGCAGGCGACAGAGAACGAGAGATTTTCCCCCGCGGCTCCATAACGTTTTGTAATCCGTCCAAGCGTCGCGCCCGCCCTCGACGCAGGCCATTTTAAGGCGGCTGTACGGATCCCGACCTATAGGGTATTTTACGGAGCCGGAAAGCGGCTTCGGCTCGCCCCAGCAGAGCGCCAGATATTCTTTTCTGACGCGCCTTTCCTTGAATTCGCGGAAAAGCCCCTCCTGCGCCAAGCCGTCGCGCGCCACCACCATGAGTCCGGACGTCGCCGCGTCGAGGCGGTGCACTATGCCGGGACGCTGTACGCCGTTGAGCGTTCCGATGTCCGGATAACGGAAGAGAAGGCCGTGCACGAGAGTGCCGCTCCGGTGGCCCGGCGCAGGATGCACGACAAGCCCAGCAGGCTTATTGACGACGATAACATCTGCGTCGTCGTATACCACTTCAAACGGGACATCCTGCGGTTCCAAGTCCAAGGTTTCGGCTGGGGGAAGGGTAACGTCCAGAATGTCGCCGCTTGAAACCTTTGCCGACGGTTTTACGCGGCGCCCGGACGTCAGGCGCGCGCCGCCCTCTTTGACAAGCTTCTGCGCGTAGCCCCTGCTTATCCCCAAGAGGCGCGAGAGAGCGAAATCCAGCCTGTGGCCCGCCAGGTTTTCGTCTATCGTGAACCGCTGAAAAGAAGAGGAAGCGGACTCTCTTTCCTCTTCCTCTTCCTCTTCCTCTTCTTCAGGACAATTATCGGTATAGTCTTCGCTATCTGCCGACGACATTGGCGCAGCGGTCGCAGATACCCTTTTCGGCGACTTCGTGACGGTGCTTCCAGCAGCGCGGGCATTTTTCGTCGCGCGACCTGCTTACGCCGACCGTGATTCCGGTCGTCTCGTCCGCGTAGACGTTCTCCGCCTCCGCGACTTCGTCCACGACGCGGCACGAGGAGACTATAAGTATATCCTCCCATGTTTCGTCGCTTATTCCGCCGGCGAGCGGCTTGTAGTAGTCGCTGAGCTTCACCTGCACCTCGGCGTCGAGGGGATGTCCGATTATGCCCTTGCCGCGCGCCGCCTCAAGGCCGCGCAGTACGCCCTGGCGCGCCATGAGTAGCAGATCCCATTCCTCCTCGATCGATGCGCCGATGCCTTTCGCCAGCTCTTCCGGCCAGTCCGCAAGGAGGACGCTTTTGGGGAGCGTAGCATCCATGGAGCGCATCTTCTGCCATATCTCCTCGGCCGTGAAGGAAAGAACCGGCGACATCATCTGTGTTATCGTCTTAAGCGTCTGCCACATGACGGTGCGTATCGAGCGGCGGCTCTTGGCGTGCTTCGCGTCTGCGTAGAGCTTATCCTTGCTCACGTCGATATAGAAAGAGGAGAGCTCATTATCGCAGAACTGGTGGATAAGCGTCATCGGCTGATGGAACTCGTAATCGTCGAATCCAGCCGTTACTCGGGCGCGCAGACGCTCCAGTTTGAGAAGTATATAGCGGTCGACCGGGGCGAGCTCCTCTTGCGGCAGAAGGTCGACCGCAGGGTCGAAGTCCGCGAGGTTCGCGAGCAGGAACCGCGCGGTGTTGCGTATTCTGCGATAGGACTCTATGAGATTGCGGAAAATCTCCTCCGAGATGCGCACGTCCCCCCTGTAATCGGACGAAGCGACCCAGAGACGGAGAATGTCCGCGCCGTTCTTTTCTATGATGTTCTCCGGCTTCATCGCGTTGCCGAGCGACTTTGACATCTTTTGCCCGTCCGGCCCCATTATGAAACCGTGAGTAAGAACCATTCTGTACGGCGCGGTGCCTCGCGTCGCGACGCTGTTCAAGAGCGAGGTCTGGAACCACCCGCGGTGCTGGTCGCTGCCTTCGAGATAAAGGTCGGCGGGCCAGCCCAGATCCTCCCAGTTGTCGAGAACGGCGGAATGGCTCGTGCCCGAGTCAAACCAGACATCAAGTATGTCGGAGTCCTTGCGGAGATGTCTGCTTCCGCACTTCGGGCAGACGGCGAGATCGCCGACAAGCTCCTCCGGCGTCATTGTCCACCAGCAGTCGCTGCCGTGCTCGCGGACTTTCGCGGCGACGCGGCGCGCCCGGTCGCCTGTAAGAATGACCTCGCCGCAGTCCTCGCAGTAGAAGGCCGGTATCGGAACCCCCCATGTGCGCTGGCGGCTGATGCACCAGTCGGAGCGGTCGCGCACCATGTTCGTGATGCGGTCTTTGCCCCAGTCGGGAATCCATTTCACGTCGTCGATGCAGGCAAGCGCCTTGTCGCGGAACTCAGAGACCGCGACGAACCACTGCTCCGTAGCGCGGAAGATGACGGGCTTCTTGCATCTCCAGCAGTGCGGGTAGGAGTGGGTAATCTTGAGCTTTCCGAGCAGACGTTTCGATTCTCCGAGGAGCTCAAAGACTTTCTTCTCCCCCTCCGCGAGCGACATACCGCCGAAAATCGGCGTGTCCCCGTAAAAATGGCCGGTCGGGTCGACGGGGTTGTAGACCTCTATGCCGTAATGAACGCCCGTCTCGTAGTCTTCGCTTCCGTGGCCCGGCGCCGTGTGGACGCAGCCCGTGCCGGTGTCAAGCGTCACGTAATCGGCAAGGACGATCGGAACGGCTCGGTCGTAGAAGGGGTGCCTGGCCATAGAAAGCTCAAGCCGCTCTCCTTTGCAGACAAAGATCGGCTCGCCGAGATTCAGTCCCGTGGCCTTCTCCACTTCGTCCTTCAGCCCCGTCGCGATAAGATAGACCTTTTCGTCGCAGCCGTAGAAGCCGTAATCATAGCGAGGGTGCACCGAAACGGCCATAGAAGCCGGAAGAGTCCACGGCGTTGTAGTCCAGATGATGACGTCCACATCTTTGCCGGCAAGCTCCGGGCAGATTTTGGCCGCGTCGGTGTACTCATAAGCGACGAATATAGAGGGCGATGTCTCGTCTCCGTACTCGATTTCGGCGGCGGCGAGAGCCGTCTGGCAGTCGGTGCACCAGTAGATAGCCTTGCGTCCTTTGTAGACGAGTCCCTTGTCGACCATCTCGGCGAGCCCTTCGAGCTCCGTCGCCTCGTAGGCGGGAACGAGCGTCAGATAGGGGTGTTCCCAGTCGCCGATGACGCCGAGGCGCCGGAACTGTCCCGTCTGCACGTCGGCGAAAGATTTCGCGTAAGCGGCGCATTTCGCCCGCAGCTCGACAGGCGAAATCTCGTCCTTGCCCAGGTTGAGCTCCTTCAGAACCTTCAGCTCGATAGGCAGTCCGTGCGTGTCGTAGCCGGGAACGTAGGGCGCGAAATAGCCGCGCTGCCATTTATATTTGACGATAAAGTCCTTCAGGATTTTATTGGTCGCGGTTCCGATATGAATGCTCGCGTTGGCGTAAGGCGGTCCGTCGTGAAGTACGAAAGAGGGCTTGTCTTTGTTCTTCTTTCTCAGCTCGCTGTAAAGATCAATCTCCCGCCAGAGTTTCAGAAACTCCGGCTCCCTCTGCGAGAGGTTCGCCCGCATCGGGAAATCGGTCTTCGGCAGAAAGAGCGTGTCCTTATAGTCGTTCGGCATAAAAAAACCTCCGTCTCCTGTATGAAGATGGAACCCGCGACGGATTCCGGAATATACAACGTGCCATTATAACAGAAAGAGCCGAAGCGCGTAACATTCCGCTCCGCGAAGCGCTCTCGCTCCTCTTCCC
>CAYVEQ010000069.1:0-5742 GCA_964450835.1 uncultured Synergistaceae bacterium | reverse complement strand
GTTCAGACGAAAGCCGCGGCAAGGAGCGCTAACCCGGTCAGAAACAAAAAAACGACCTCCCCCACCGGCGTGACCGCGCGAAAACAAACGCCCCGGCGAAACTCGCCATAGCGCACAGACAGAGAAAAATCAACGCTGCAACCGAGAAGGTCATCATGCTCACCTGTGGCCTTGCTCGTCATCCGGCTTGAACATGCCGTGCCGTTCGCGGCTGCCGCCGCTCTCGCGTTAATAAACCCGCTTCGCCTAACCGCGCCTCGCTATTGCGGCTCCCATTACCAGCACGGCCGCGCCGCTGTTTTCGATGCCGTGCGAGTGGCCTTTGCGGCAGAGCATAATGTCTCCGGGTTTGACCGTTATCTTTTCCCCGTCCTCACAGTAGGTGCCCTCGCCGCTCATGATGAAGTAGACTTCCTCGTTTTCGCTGTGGGTGTGATAGCCGATCGAAGCCCCCGGCTCCAGCTCGATGCGCGCCGTCATTGTGAAGGCTCCGTCGCCGTCGGGAATGTCGACAGGGTAGCGCATGGCTTTTCCCTTTCCGCTTCCGCCCAGTTTCTCGCTCTTTATTCCCTCGTCTTTGTTTTTAAGCATTTTTATGTTCCTCCTCCCTGTTTTGCGCGGCCTCCGTGCGAAGTGCCGCGCCGCGCTTCAGATTATAAAGCCGAATGCCGTGAATAGGGCCTCTGAAAGCACATAAAAAGGGATATTTTCTTTTGTTTTTATTTGACTAAAAACTCTGCGGACGCGCTCGGATTGCAAAACACCAAAAGCGCCTCCCGGCAAAGCGCGTTTTGTGAAAGTAAGCTATAATAACGGAACCGGGAGCCGCACGGCGGCGGCTCGCAAAAGTTTGGTTCTGCTCCGTTGTTTTTATCGAGGAGGTGATTTGCAAAAAAAGATACCGGTAAGATGTGCCGCTCGCGACCGTCTGCCGCCGCAAGCGGATTTCAGCTTCGCGCCAAGCTGTCTTTTTGGGAAAACAGAGGCGTTTATGTTCTTATATTTAAAAAGGAGATGGAACTATGGAAAAGAAACAAGATAGTACGGCTGTGATGAAATTTGTTTTATACAGCCTTTTCGGCCTGTTCATGTTTTTCTGTCCGCTTGAGATAGGCGGCAAGTCAACGATTCCGGTTGACCATATCATCACCTTTATAACGACGCATCTCACAGCGGTCGCGAAATATTACATTCTTATAGTAATGTATGTGGGAGCCGTCCTGCCCTTCGTCCGCAAAAACTGGAACAAGAACGGGATAACGATTTTCTTCTCGATAGCCAAGATTTGCGGAGCCGTCGCCGGCACAGTGCTCGCTTTCAACCTTAATCCGCCGGAGTGGCTCAGCCGCCCCGATTTCGGCCCCTTCCTTTATGACAAGCTCTCGACGCCGGTCGGCCTCGTCATCCCGATTGGCTCCGTTTTCCTCGCTTTCCTCGCGAGCTTCGGCCTGATGGAGTTTACCGGAGTGCTTATGACCCCCGTCATGCGCCCGGTCTTTAAGACGCCGGGGCGCTCCGCGATAGACGCTGTCGCATCTTTCGTCGGCAGCTACTCGATAGCCCTGCTTATCACAAACGGCGTTTACCGCCAGGGAAGATATTCCGCGCGGGAAGCCGCGGTAATAGCCACCGGCTTCTCCACCGTCTCCGCCACCTTCCTTCTCATCGTGGCAAAGACTCTGAATCTGATGGATCACTGGGGGCTCTATTTCTGGGTGTCGATGATCGTTACCTTTATCGTCACCGCCATTACAGCGCGGCTGTGGCCGCTGCGCTCTATCCCGGACAGCTATTTCACCGGGGAAAAGACCGAAGACCCGGAATATTCCGGTTCTCTCATCTCGCGCGCATGGCAGTCCGGCATCGCAACTGCGGCCGAGACGGAGCCTCTTCCCAAGCTCGTGTGGGACAACCTCTACGCCGGGCTGAACATGGCTTTCAGCGTAGTTCCCTCTATCATGTCAGTCGGGTTGCTCGGCCTTGTGCTCGCAGAGTACACGCCGCTCTTTGACTGGTTCGGCTATGTATTCTATCCTTTCTTCAAGGTCTTCGGCATCGAGCAGGCGGCTCTCGCCGGCAAGGCCGCGGCAATATCGCTGCCCGAGATGTTCCTGCCCGCTTTGCTTATCGCGAAGACGGCCACCCCGCTTATTAAATTCGTAATAGCGGTCGTCAGCATCTCCGAGATACTTTTCTTCTCCGCCAGCATTCCCTGCGTGATGGGGACGGACATTCCGATCACGCTGAAGGACATCGTCGTAATATGGTTCGAGCGCGTCGTGTTAAGCATCATAATCACGGTGCCTCTCGCAATGCTGCTCGGCTTTAAGGATGTTCTTTAGGAGGCGCGGGCCGCACACGCCCTCAACCGTTTTATAAAAAGCCGCCCGCGAAGAAGAGCAAAATTTTTCGCGGGTTCTTTTTTGCCGCCGCGCTGTTTCGCGCGCGACCAATCTGAAATGTAAGCCGCGCGGTTATTACGGAACTGCGCACGGCGGAGAGCCGGGCAAACCGGGAAAAGGTGCGGCGTGAGGGGAGCGTTTCCCGACGGGACAACGCGCGACTGCGGAACGATCTCTCCCCGGAGAGGAAAGGAACGCGGGCGGGCGCGGACAGGCGTTTATAAAAATTCGGCGCGGACGGCCCGGGGCGGGAAGCCTCTCTTGCGCGAAGCCGGCTAAAGCGCCTGAATGATTATCCGCGCCGCTATCACGAGCAGCACGGCGCCTCCGGCGTATTCGGACTGCCTGCCGAAGCGCGAGCCGAGCTTTTTGCCGAGGAGCGCGCCGCAGAAAGAAAGTATAAAAGTTATGACCCCGGCGAGTGCCGCGAGCAAAACGGCGGAGCCGCCGGTGCTCGCGACCGAAAAGCCTACGGCGAGCGCGTCGAGCGACGTGGCGAAGGAGAGCAGAAGCAGGTTTTTCGGCGTAACGGAAACAAAAGAGCGCTCGCTTTCGCTCCCCGCCTCACGTATCATGTTGAAGGCGACCCATACTATGAGCGCGGCGGCAAGCCACGGCGTCCACGAGCCGGGGAAAAAGGAAATTTTCTCAGCTATGAGGCCTCCGGCGAGCGGCATGAAAAACTGAAAAGCACCGAAAGCGCAGCCCGCCGCGAGAGCCTTTCCGGCGCCGGCGCGCCCGTCCGACAGGCCTATGCAGATAGAAACCGAAAAAGCATCCATCGCGAGCGACGCGCCGACAGCGGCCGCCGCGAGCGACTCGGACAGAGGCAACTATCTTCCCCCGGCGCTTTCAAGCCAGCGCTTTCTGTAAAGGTCGCAGACGGAGATGAAGAGCACCAGCAGCAGAGGGCCTATGAAAACACCGAGAAAACCCCACTTCACAACGCCGCCGAAGAGACCGACTGTTATCGCGAGAGTCGAGATTTCAACGCCGTTTCTTCCTCCCGCCGTGATAAGATAGGGCCTGAGCAGATTGTCAATCGTCCCCACTATCGCCGCTCCCCAGACAAAAAGCAGCGCGGCGTTCCCGATGTCGCCCGAAAGAGCGAGATAAAGCGAACCGGGCACCCAGACGACAGCCGTCCCGGCGGGGAACATGCCGAAGAAGAACATAAGTACCCCGAAGAAAAGAGGGTTCCCGAGGCCGACGAACCACCAGCCCAGACCGCCGAGCGCGGCCTGCACCGCGACGGTGAAGATGATTCCGTAAATGATCGAGTTTAAGATTCCTGAAATCTGGCTGAAAAACCGCGTCTTCTCCGCCGGCTCAAGGGGAGTGACACTCCTTATGTAATCCGTAATTTTTCCGCCGTCGCGGATAAAAAAGAAAGAGACCATCATCGTGATGACGTAGCATAGCAGGAACGAGGCTCCGCTTTCTATCAGCCGCGCAGAAACTGAGCTGACGGCGCGAGTCGCCCAGAGCGCGATATTCTGCGCCGCGCCGCGCACAGCCTCCGAATCCGCCATGAAGTTTCTGATGTTTTGCGTTACCCACGCGGGCATCCAGCCGGGAAACTCTATCACAGCCCCGTTATTGGCGGTCTGCTGGATTTTTACGAAAAAGTGCGCGAAAACCCTGGCGATGTTCGCGAGTTCGCCCGCGAGAGCTGAGGCGGCGAAAAGAACGGGAATGATGCAGATGAGAAGCACGGCGGTCAGAGTGAGAGCGGCGGAGATGCTCGGCCGGCGGCCTTTGAAGAGCAACCGGTTTATCTTCCTGTCAAGCGGCGCGACGACGAAGGAAAGCAGAGCGGCCCAGATTATCGGGTTTATCAGAGGAGAGGCTATGTTCCATGCGATTAACGCGAAAAGGACGAAAAAAATTATAAATGCGACTTTGCCGCCGAAAAAGTTCGCGTTTCCGCTTCCCGAAGTCATTAAATTAACACCTCTCGATGTTATAATAAGAACACTTTAAATATTATACATCAACCGACAAAGAAGGTGTGTCGCGCCGTGCCCGCAGAAGAATACTCATACGCTGAACAGTTCGGGGAAAAGCCCGGGATTCGCGAAATTTCCTCCGACGATAAAGAAATTATAAAAGAGCCCGCGCCTCGGGAACTTTTCCGCGAGTCGATAAAAGTCATAGCCATCGGCGGAGGCGGCGGAAACGCCCTCAACCACATAATCTCCCACGGCATTAAAAACGTCGCCACTCTCGCAGTAAACACCGACGTGCGCTCGCTTGACCTCTCGCTCTGCGAATCAAGGATAGTGCTCGGAGAAAAAACAACGAAAGGACACGGCGCCGGCTCCAAGCCGGAAGTGGGCGAACGGGCCGCTGTTGAGTCGCTGGACGAAATACGCAAATATATAAAAGACGCCGACATGGTCTACCTCACAGCGGGAATGGGAGGAGGCACCGGCACGGGAGCAATCCCGATAATCGCGCACGCCGCCCATGAAACGGGAGCGCTGACCGTCGCCGTCGTGACAAGGCCCTTCTCCTTCGAGGGCAGACGCCGCGCCCAATGCGCCGACGAAGGGATAAAAAAGCTCGCCGGTGAAGTGGACGCGCTGATTGTCGTGCCGAACGACAGGCTGCTCGATCTTGCCCAGAAAAACACCCCTCTCACGGAATCATTTTCTCTCGCGGACGAAGTGCTGCGCCAGGCGGTGCAGGGCGTGACGGATCTCGTCACACGCTCCGGCATGGTCAACGTCGACTTTGCCGACCTCTGCGCCGTCATGCGCGGCGCAGGGCGCACGGTGATGGGCGTCGGCGCGGCAAGCGGCGAGGGCTGTCTTGAAAAGGCCGTGCGCATGGCGCTTGAAAGTCCGCTGATGGAATGTTCGATGCGCGGGGCGCGCGGCGTTCTCATGAACATCACGCACAGAAAAGAACTCGCGATTTACGATTTGGGCCGCGTCGCGGAGATAGTCGAAGATGTGAAGTCGCCGGATGCGCAGTTCATCTGGGGCTGCGCCGAGGACGCGTCGATAGAGGAAGAAGTCGAGGTGACAATCGTCGCTTCTGGCTTTGAAGAGGAAGACCCCGCCGGGCCGGCGCGTACGGAGGCGGAGCCGCTGGCGTCAAGAAAAAACGCCGCCCCCGCCGCTGCGGAAGAGCCCGGACCGGAGCCCGAGACGAAAACGGAGCGCCTGTCGCCCTACGCGGGAGTGCACGTGCCATCGTGGCTGCTTGACAGCGGAACGGAAGAGCGGAAAGAAGATCAGACGGCGGAGCAGAGCGCGCCCGAAAACCGCACAGACTTTGACAGCTACGAAAGCCCCGCCTTTGAAAGAAAAGGCCGCACGCTGAAAAAATAAAA
>CAYVEQ010000068.1:0-6221 GCA_964450835.1 uncultured Synergistaceae bacterium | reverse complement strand
GTTGTGCTGCTTATGCCGACGGAGCCCGTGCAAAACGGCGACCGGGTTTTTTAGCACGGACTCTTTACGGCAGAAACAAATTTCACCGGGCGGCGGCTGCCGCCCGTTCTTTTTTTCGCACGGCCGCGCGAGCGGCGCCGCGCCGTGAAAGTTCAAACCGCGCCGCCTATGACAAATCCGCCGGGCGGCGCGGCTTTTTGCCGCAAGCTTTGGGCAAAATCTGTGCGGATTTATGACGGCGTTTTAAGTTCGCACAACGTCCCGCCCCTAACGTGTATGATGGCGGACGATCAGTTTTATCGGCCGTGCGGCTTCTGCTCTTGAAGCCGGTTTTTTATGCTTTTGAACAGCGCCTTGTATGCCGTTGTCTTATACTCTCCCGCGAATATTTGTGAAAGATAAAAGACATTCCGTGCTTTTGCGCGTTCCTTTTACGCAACCGGCGGCATTTACGCCGGCGAGGAGGCTTTTGCCCTGAAGCGTGCTTGCGCGATCTTTCGCCTGTTCTTTCAATAAACTCGCTGCATTTAACAAAAGTTACCATTGACAAGAAAGATAAAGAAATTTTATAATGCATTCAATGAATCTATTCAAAAATTAAAAAGAAGGGATGCAGTGATGGATTTCTTTCTTGAGAACGCGAATGTCGTCAATGTAAGAACCGGTACGGTTGAAGAAAACAAAGTGCTTCATATCACGGAGGGAAAGTTCGCGGAGGCGGCTTCCGTTGGCGCGGGCAAGACCGTAATCGACTGCAAGGGTAAATTTGTCGCGCCGGGAGTAATAGACTCGCATGTCCACCTCGTCTGGGACGGAGAGTCACCCGACCCTATGACCGATACGATAGTTGACGGAGACTTTATCTGTTTTGCGAAAGGTTGTTCAAACGCGAATAAATCTCTGAAAGCCGGGGTTACTCTGGTTCGCGATGTCGGTTCCTGCGGCGATACGGCGATTCCGCTTGCCGCCTCAGTCAACCGCGGCTATATCAAAGGCTGTCGCGTGATTCCGTGCGGCGGCGCGATTCAGGGTTCATACGGACATTGCCCGATGATCGGCACGATTTGCGACACAAAAGATGAATTGATCAAGAAAATCAAACAGCTGAAAGGCGCCTTTATTGCCCACAGCATCACTTCCCCCCACTGGATTAAGATTATGGCAAGCGGCGGTGCGGCCGGTCTTGAAGACCTCGGCCCCTGTATGTACTCTGCCGATGAACTGGAGGCAATTGTCCACGAAGCGCATCGCCTCAACATGAAAGTCGCGGCACACGCCCTTTCCTACGACGCGATCAGCAAATGCGTCTATGCGGGAATCGACACGATAGAGCACGGCGCCGACCTTGACGAGGAACTGCTCGTCCATATGAAAGCCAACGGCCAGACGTGGGTTCCGACGCTTGCGGTCTATAAAACTCTTTCGGAGAGTCGCGGCGTTGTCGCCGACATAATCGTAGATAAAGCCAGGGGCGTAACGGAAAAGCAACGTGCGATATTTAAAAAGGCGATGGAAATCGGAACGCAGATAATGATGGGAAGCGACGCCGGTTCTGCGAACTTCGGGCCGCACCCGTCGGGACTTAAAGAAATGTGCGTAATGGAAGAATACGGGATGCCAAAGGCGGACGTCCTTAAGTGCGCGACCTGCGAGGCCGCGCGGATTCTCGGCGCGGACAAGACGACAGGTTCGATTGAAGCGCCGAAAAACGCGGATTTTGTCATCCTCGCCTCAAATCCGCTTGAAAAAGGCGCGAGAGCCTACATCGAAGACCTCTGTGCCGTTTATAAACAGGGCGAATTGGTAAAGTAAAATAAAAAATTCATTGCTGTCTGCTGCTGCGAGGTTTCTCAGTTTATAAAAAATAGGAGAGTGAAATCATGCATACGCTAGTACACCAACCGCCGATGCTGGCTATAGTCATTGCGTACATCGCGGTTCTTCTTTTGGTCGGACTTCACTTTTACAACAAACAGAAAAGCGTCGCCGCAAATGAAAGCGGCGCGGATTTCTTCCTTGCCGGACGGTCGCTCGGCAAAATAGTCGCTGTCGGAACGACGCTCGCGACATTCACGGGGAACGGCACGATTTCAGGAGGAGGCAACAGCCTCGCCTTCAATTACGGCCTATGGTCCGGAGTCTGCTTTGCCATCCCCGCCATTCTCGCTTTCACATTCCTTTACTACGCGGCGCCTAAAATCCGCGCCGGCGGATACACCACGGTCGCCGAGATGATCGAGGACAAGTTTGGCTCGAACGCCCGTTTCTTCGCCGGTATCATCATTGCCTTTGCAATGATATCGATTGTTTCATACCAGTATCGCGGACTCGGATTTATCCTTAACGCCACTACGGGGATTTCGATCGACGTCTGCACCGCGATATGCTGCGCCATCGTCGTTCTCCTTGCCTTCTCGGGAGGGCTGAGGACGGTTGCCGCGACGGACGCCCTCTCGGCCTTCCTGATGGTCGCCGGTCTTGTAGTGGGAGTACCCTTCCTTCTCCACGCGATAGGCGGCTGGGGCTGGGTGGTCGAGAACGCGGCGGCGAACAGCCCTGCATCTCTCACTTTCTTCGGCGGGCAAACGCTGATCGGCTGGGCCGGCGGCTACCTGCCGCTGCTCTTCCTCACTCTCGGCGACCAGAACTACTATCAGCGCATCAACGCGGCTAAAGATCTCAAGACGGCGCGCTTCGGGCTTCTCGGCTGCATGGCGGCCTGCTGCATAATCATGCCGGTCGTCGCCGTCTATGCCTTCTGCGCCAAACAGTGGTTCGGCGACAACATCAAAGCGGGGCAGGCGCTTATCTCCACAGCGACTCTCATGCCGACAATCATAGGCGGCATAGTTCTTTCTGCGGCCGCAGCCTTCACGATTACGACGGGCGACTCATACCTCCTCTCCGGCGCGTCGAACTTCACCATTGACATTTACAGAACGCGCATCAATCCGAACGCGACACCGAAGGACGAAATGCGCGTCTCACGCTGGTTCATTCTTATCGCGGGCGTCTTCGCCTACATTATTCTGCAGTTCTTCCCCTCTGTGCTCGCAATTCAGTATTGGTCGTACACTATTTACGGCGCCGGCATAACTCCTGCAGTGCTGGGAGCGCTGCTTTGGAGCAAGAGCACGAAGGCCGGCGGAATTGCTTCGATGTTCGTCGGAACGATTATCACGATAGCATGGGAAGCTACGCTCTATCAGCAGACCGGCCTCCAGACAATCTACGCAGCGCTTCCCGTGTCTTTCATTGTCCTGGTAGTCGTCTCTCTTTGCACGCAGCCTAAAAAATCATAGCTCACAGCTTTTCCCGGCGCGGCCCGGCCGACGCCGTTTAACGGCCTTGCAGCAGCAGACAGACAAATATGAGAAACAGTGCGCTATAATTTACAAAACGTTTCCGGATATTTCATGGGAGGGTAAATGTATGGAAAAATTCATTAAGATAAAATGCGGGAAAATGTACGACGGCTTAAAAGCCGAACTGCAGGAGAACACAGAGATACTTATCTGCGGGAAATATATCAAAGAAGTCGGTCACAACCTGCCGGCGCCCGAAGATGCGGAAGTTATTGACCTTTCCGGCCTCACGGTAACGCCCGGCCTCATCGACGCTCACGTTCACCCGCAGTTCTTTCACTGGCGCGACGTTTACCTTGACACTATTTACAACTCGGACGGATACAGAGCTCTTGCCACGTACCACACGGCGGAAAAATCGCTTTACGGAGGCTTTACGACAATACGCTCGATCGGCTGGTTCCGCGAAGCCTATGAACTCGATGTAAAACGCGCCATCAACGAAGGTTATCTTCCCGGCGCGAGAATGGTCGTAGCCCCGCACCTTATCGCAAGCTCCGGAAGTCACGGGGATATGTCACAGGTGGCGAGAAACAACCCGGCAATCGCCGATTTCCTTGAGAACACATATTCCGGAACCGGCAACGGGCCGGACTTTTTCCGTGCAGCGGTACGCCGCGACAAAAAGCTCGGCGCGGACTTCATAAAAATAATGGCCACCGGCGGATTCGCTACGCCCAATGACGACCCTGACGATATTCAGATGAGCGACTGCGAATTTGAAGCTGTCTTCGACACGGCGAAAGAACTGAAAATCGGTGTGACGGCGCACGTTTACGGGCCGCGCCTTATGCAGAAGCTGATCGGCTACGGCATCCAGGGCATGGAGCACGGTTCGCTGATGGATAAAGAAACGGCAAAGATGTTCGAGGACACGGGAACATATCTTGTCCCCACATTCTGCCCCTATCAGGATGCCATCGAAGGCGACGAGGAGAGCATGGCCAAAAAATCGCCCTCTTTCTGCCACAAACTGCACGTCTATCAGGACCGCCTGCGCAAAGGGCGCGAGATAATACTCGAAAGCAACATCAAGCTCGGTTACGGCACGGATTTTGTCACGGTACACGACAACTTCGAACACGGCTGGGAATACAGCGCGTGGCTGAGAAGCGGCGCTGATCCTTTCCGTGCGTTGAAGGCGGCTACAAAGAACAACGCGGAGATTTGCGGAGTCGAGAAGATTACAGGCACAATCGAACCCGGCAAATACGCGGACATCTCCGGCTGGAAAAGAGATCTGCTCAAAGACGAGAACGCGCTGCGCGACTGCTCGTTCGTAATGAAGGAAGGCAGGCAATATAAGGCCGAGAGCTACATCGATTTATAAACGGCTGCAACAGACGCGCGAAAAAATAAAAAAGAGGCCGCCGCGCAAGAACAAAATCTTTCGCGGCGCTGTTCCTCAGACCGTTTCATAAATGCAGCAAAAATCCCGGCGCCGGCGTAAGTTCTGCTTACCTGCGCCGGGTTTGCTATATGATTCGCGCGCCGCCTGAGAGAGGCGGCTTCTGAGACGCGGGCCGCTGACGCTGCCGCTGCGCCGGAGCTGCCGGGAAGAGACGGTCATTAGAAACGCTTTCGTGCCGCCTTAATTAAATTATCGCTATTTATTTTCGCCTTCCGATCTGATGCCGCGTATAAAAGTGTCAAGCGGCGTCTGGCAGAATTCGCGCATCGAGAGCTTTGAATTGCTAATCGTCCAGGCGGAGAAAAATCCACGGCTTAAAACCGTGAGGTCGAATGCTATCTGCTCGGCGGTCAGGCGGGTAGTGATAGCGCCCTCCTTTTGACCGTTCTCTACAATCTCCAAGATTATCTTAAAATAAGCGCGCTCGCTGTTCGTCATAGTCCTGGCAAAATCTTTGTCGGAAAGCATATAGGCGTAAATGACGCTTATATACTCCATGCCGAAGTCCGCGCAAATCTCGTGAACGGCAAGGAACCATTCCCTCAGCAGTTCAATGGCGCCCGCTTCCTGAAATTTCGGATCCTTCTTTAACTCCTCGTAATATTTTTCATATCTCTCGTCGATCTTCAAGTGCCAGGCAAAGAGCAAGTCATATTTATTCTTGAACTGATGGTATATGGTTCCGACAGATATTCCTGCTTCCTGCGCAATCTCTTCGACCGTCACATTGTAAAAGCCCCGCTCGCGAAACATTCTGTACGCCGTGTCGTATATGCGGCTCTTTGTTTTTAACGCCTGCTGTTTTCTCTTATTGCTGCGAATGTACACAAAAAACGCTCCCTTAACCTTATTAACAAAAGCGTTTCAGATTATATCAAAAACAAGAAGCGGGTTCACATGCTTTAATTTGTTCTGCTGTATAAAATCCGTGCGGAATACGCACATAGAATAGACAGAATTACGCGTAAATATGACTGAAATGAAGCCGAGAAAACCTTGTCCGGCGTTCCCGCGGCTAAAATCTTCAATTCGGGGCGGATCCGATGATTCCGGCCGCTGCCGCGTTGATAAATGTGCGAATAATATTGCGCAAGGCGCTGAAATCGCCGCGGCGGCCGTTATAATCCGCCTGTTTTTTGCTCAAATCGCTTTCGCTGGTAATTCTCAGAGCGAAAACCAAAACAAAGACGATGGGAAAAGAAATGATATTATAAAGAATTGCCGTTTTCGCCCGAGCGCCGCGCGATGCTGCGCGCCAGTCCGGCAGGGCGGAGCCGCGTCTGCCTTTCAGATACTTTTTTATCCTGTTATATGCCGGTATGCAGGGCGGCAAAACGCAAATGACCGCGGCTGGCCGCACCGCGGCACAGGCTCCGCCGGGCGAGGGGCGTGGAACGCTCCGGCTTCCTGTCGCGGATAATGTCGCGGCTGATGTTGTTCACGGG
>CAYVEQ010000067.1:0-7007 GCA_964450835.1 uncultured Synergistaceae bacterium | reverse complement strand
GAGCATCTGACTCTTAATCAGAGGGTTACAGGTTCGATTCCTGTATGATCCACCATTTGAAAGACGACTGTGACGCCGCGCGAGACGTCGCAGTTTTTTTTGCGCGCGGCGCCCGCGCTGCTCGTCCCAGTTTCCTTCGCGCGGCGCTTTACGCGAGTCTCCCTTTCCCGCGCACGGCGCTCTGTTATCGGCGGGCGGGGGAGCGAGGCCCGCCGGAACGGAAAAAACATGCCGCGGGCTTTTGTCGCGCGATCCACTTGACAGACGGGCGGGAGCGGAGTAGAATAAACTCCGTTTTGGATCATTAGCTCAATTGGCAGAGCATCTGACTCTTAATCAGAGGGTTACAGGTTCGATTCCTGTATGATCCACCAGCCTTTATGCCCGGCCGCGCGCCGGGTTCTTTTGTACGCGGGCGAGGGTGGCGAAACTGGTAAACGCGCCAGACTTAGGATCTGGTACCTTCGGGTTTAGGGGTTCGAGTCCCCTCCTTCGCACCAACCTATAAAATCCCAAAAGAGATAAAATTTAATAGAATGAAAGGAGCCTTGTCGTAGCAAGGCTCCTTTTTCGATCTAAAGCGTTTGAGTCTCGAAAGAAAAACGTGAAATATCAGAGAAACAGGACCTCGTCCAGTACACCGCGATACAATCGTCACAGAAACCAGTACCCCGACTGGAGAGCGTAAAAATGCCGGAGGGGACGAAGCTCAGCGCGCTCAAACCGGACGTCTCCCGATTTTACAGAGCGGTTTAGGCAATCCGTTGATGAGAGTTAAAGAATCAATATCCCGGGGTCAGAAATGTCTGTCCGCGCTGCGACGGCAATGGCATTGCTCGCTGAGTTTGCCAAAGGAAGCGCGGCGGCGACAGCTGTGGTAGAATTGAACGGCACAGTTGCGGGGCGGTCGGAATTTCCAGAGAATGACAAATCCATGTGTGTTATACTCAAAAAACACAGCTTATCGGCAACGGATACGCGGATAATATTTAAATTTTCTACGTGATACGCGAGAGCACGCGGAGGGGGTATGTACAAAGACGGCAGGTCTGAAAACAACATCTACGGCAGGTGCGGCGCCGCGGCGAGGCGACGGAAAGACGGACAGACGAAGGTTGAAGCGGCCACGGATGAGTTTTGCACGCGGCGGTCCGATATTGAAAACGAACTGACCCGTGATGTCAGGTGCTTCCGCGGCAAACTTGCGTACCGCGGCTGAGATAATTCTGTGTCGCCGGAGTTCTGGCGTTTCTTTTGCGCGACTTCAAGCCGTAGGGCTGGAAAAGGCTTGTCTCCACGCGTTGCGGCCCCGGCGAAAAAACCGCGGCCGTTCTCTTGAAATCTCCGAGGACGCCGACGGCGGCTGCTGCATTGGCATGAATGGCGAACCGTCGGTTCCGTGACTTCCTTGTAATGGTGACTTCCCGCCGGTCGCCGGCGTTGAACCCTTAAAGCAGGCTGCCCTTTCTTGCGAAAAGAGCGGGCCGGCAGTAGTCAGTAGAAGGATAACTGAGTTTTTGTCGCTCACCGCGATGAATTGGAAAGATGTGTCATGATGATGACGGAAAAAAACGTATTAGTCGTTGATGACGAAGCAATGATACGGGAATCCGTTTCCGCGTACATAACGAAACAAGGCTATCGTGTGTTTGCCGCCGAGGATGGCCGGAAAGCGTTGGAAATCTTTCGGAGGAATCCGATCATATTTGTCATTTTGGATCTGATGCTGCCGGGAATGTCCGGCGAGGAAGTTTGCCGGGCGATACGCAAACAGTCGAGAGTGCCGATCATCATGCTGACGGCCAAGACAGGGGAAAATGACGTGCTGGGCGGTCTGCGTATCGGCGCCGACGACTATGTGACGAAGCCGTTCAGCATCAAGCAACTCTACGCCCGCATGGAGGCTGTCCTGCGCCGGACGGCTGACGATTTGAAGCCGCTGGCCGAGAAATTTTCATGGAATGACGACGACTTGCAGATTGATTTCGGGCATAACGAAGTGAGAAAGCGGGGCGAACTGTTAAGCCTGACCCCCAGCGAGTGGAAGATCCTGTCCGTCCTGATGAAGCATCCGAAAAAAGTGTTTTCACGGGACAACCTGATCGACCTTGTGTTTGGCCCTGATTTCGACAGCTGCGACCGCGTGATCGATACCCACATCAAGAACCTCCGCAAGAAGGTGGAAACCGACCCGAAAAGACCCGTCTATGTGATAACCGTCCATGGATTGGGATACAAATTCTGCGGTGACGAAAAGTGAAAAGTTACAGTCTCCGCTCGGCCCTTGCGATACGCTTCGCGCTGACGGTATTGGCCGCTGTTTCCTTGATCGGCGTCGTTTCCGACATGATGATAAGCGGGGAATTTGACGAGTATGTGGTGGAACAGCAGAAACTTGAGGCGGCTGACATTGCGCATAATATTTCCAACCAGTACCGTTCGGAGAGCGGCGGTTGGAATATCGACTATGTGCACGGCATGGGAATGTATGCGCTGAAAGAGGGCTTTATCGTCAAGTTATACGACGTGGATGAAAATGTCTTATGGGATGCGAAACACCACGATATGACCCTTTGCCATGATGTAATGAAGTCCATTGCCGACCGTATGCGAAAAGAGCGTCCGGATCTTGACGGCGATTTTTTAACGCAGAGGTTTAACCTGAAACAGTCCGGCGTTACTGTCGGATACCTTGACATCAGCTATTACAGCCCTTATTACATGGACGAAAATGACTTCCAGTTCATTACCGCTCTGAACCATATCCTTATAGTTGTCGGAGGCGTATCTCTGCTCGGCGCGGTGGTAATGGGGGTGCTGCTGGCAAATCACATTGTCAGACCGATTTCCAAAGTGGTGGAAATCACGCGGAAAATTTCTGACGGCAACTACGACGCTAGGTTCAAGGAAGGCATCCGCACGAAAGAATTGCGCGAACTTGCCCGCGCCGTCAATCAGATGGCAGAGTCTTTGGCGGAACAGGAAAATCTGAGAAGACGCCTGACTTCAGACGTCGCCCATGAGTTGCGGACGCCTGTCGCCAATATTTTGTCCTACATGGAAATGATGACCGACGGGGTTATGGAACCCACTCCCGAGCGCCTGCAAAGCTGTTATGATGAATTGCGGCGACTTTCCGGCCTGATCTCCGATCTGGAGCGGCTGCGTCAGGCGGAAAATGAAAATCTGGTTCTCAACAAATCGGATGTGGATTTGCGGGAACTGTCGCGGACCGTTATGGACAATTTTGAGAGTCTGCTTCGCGAAAGGCGTCTGGATGGGCAGGTCGCAGGCGACATTTCCGTTGTTCCCATTGACCGGAGCCGAATACAGCAGACGATTACGAATCTGGTGTCCAATGCGATTAAGTATTCTAACGACGGCGGCGCGGTCCGCATCGTCATCGAGGACACGAAAGACAGCGGTATCATTCACGTAGAGGACAGCGGGATCGGCATACCGCGGGCGGATTTGAAAAGGATCTTTGAAAGGTTTTACCGCACGGATAAATCCAGAAACCGCAAGACGGGCGGCGCCGGCGTCGGCCTTACGATCGTCAGGGCCATCGTGCGGGCCCATAAAGGCGAAATAAGGGTTGAGAGCGAGGAAGGAAAAGGAAGTCGCTTCACTGTCGTCTTGCCCAAGACAGCTTCGATGTGAAGAGCAAAACAACGGCGGCATCCGCGCGAAAGGTGCTGCCGTTCTTTTTTATGTGAGCTTACGTATAAGGAAGTCAGCCGTCGGCGCGGCGCGCGGATCGAGCGGTGAATAAGGTTCGAGCGCCTTACCCTGTTTCATCGGGACAAGCATCCACATAAAAACCATAAAATTGCCTGCTATCATGCTCGGATAAGCAAAGCGAGGAGGTCAATTTTATGGACAAAAAAATCCGGCTGATCATTGGCGGTATGACCTGCGTGAACTGCCAAGATAAAATTGAAAAAACGCTTGTTCACACAGACGGTATCGTCAGCGCAAGCGTCAGCTATAACAGCGCCGCGGCTGAGATCGTTTACGACGAGGGTAAAATCTCTCTGAAAGAGATCGTCGGCGTCGTTGAGCGTCTGGGCTACGAAGCAATCCTAAAAAAGAAAACTGCCGGATCAGACGTCAGGAACGTCGTCTGGAAGCTTGCGGTCATCGTTTCCCTGTATATCATGCTCCAATCGACGGGAATATTGACTCTGCTGGTACCGGGCAGGCTTGCCGACTCAAAGATGGGATACTGGATGTTCTTTGTAATCGGCCTGAGCACTTCCGTTCACTGTATAGCCATGTGCGGCGGCATCAATCTCTCCCAATGTCTCCCGCGGAGGGCCAATCGCGAGCCGGACGATACCGGCATGTTGAGCGCGTTACGCCCGGCGCTGTCTTACAATATGGGGCGCGTTTTGTCATATACGGCAATCGGCTTTATCCTCGGCACGGCAGGCTTCATGGTCGGGGGCGGCAAAGAGGTCGGATTGTCGGTGTTCCTGCAAGGCGTTTTGAAAATGACAGCCGGCCTGTTCATGGTGGTTATGGGAATCAATATGCTCGGCCTTTTTCCGCGGCTTCGCAAATTCACCGTCCGCGTGCCCCGATTTCTCGCACGGAAGATTGACCGGCGGAAAGCGAAGACAAACCGTCCTTTCTATGTGGGCGTCCTGAACGGGTTTATGCCTTGCGGACCGCTTCAATCCATGTGGATTGTGGCGTTGGCCTCCGGCAGTCCGCTGGCCGGCGCTTTCTCCATGTTCCTGTTCAGTTTGGGCACCGTGCCGTTAATGCTTGGCCTTGGCTCTATTGTGTCGGCGCTCGGCAGGAAATTTACGGACGAGTGTATGACCGTTGGCGCTGTCCTGGTGGCTGTCCTTGGATTGGCGCTGATCGCGCAGGGAGGATCTTTGAGCGGCTGGTTCCCTCCCGATCTGCTCCTTGTCGCGGTTATAGCCCTTTGCGCTGCCGGAGTGATGTTGAGTATTCCCTTTGAGAGAAAAGCCGTCGGAAACGTGGTAAAGTTTGCGTCGCTGGCTGTCGTCGTCGGAGCCTGTGTGTTGTGGAGCGGCCAAGGAACTCCGGCGCGGAAGAATCCGGTCGCGGAGAATAATGTAGAAATTGCCGGCGGCAAGCAGACGGTCAGGAGTACATTACAGTTCGGCCGATATCCTAATATTACGGTTCAGGCCGGCATTCCGGTAAAATGGGTGATTGACGCGCCGGAAGGAAGCATCAACGGATGTAACGACCGTATTGTGATCCCTGATTATGGCGTCGAGTACACGTTTCATACGGGGGAAAACGTTATTGAGTTCACGCCCGACACTGCCGGCACAGTTCGTTATAGCTGCTGGATGGGAATGATCCGCGGCAACATTTTTGTTACAGGCGGAACCGAGGACGGCATCGCGGCATCCGGCGAGACAGTCAGCGTTCCGACGCGTGCCGGATATAGGATTCCGACAGAAAAGCTGGCGATGGCGTCTCTCTCGGGGAATAAATCCGGAAACGTGGTGCAGGAGGTCAGCATTGAATTGACGGACGGTGGATTTATCCCCGCGGTTATTGTGGCGCAGCGTGGTCTGCCCTTGCTGTGGAATATTAAAAACAGCATGGCGGGAGCTGAAACAGGCACGGACCTGTTGGCGCCGTACTATTCCAAGCGGCTGACTTTAGGCGCTGGAGTGAATCGGCTGAGCCTGTACCCGACTGAAAGTTTTGATGTTTCAACAGGCGATAACCGGTTTTATGTCTACGTCAAAGTATTGGATGACCTCTCCGCTGCGGATGAAGCCGCCATCAGGGATGAAGTCGCCGCTTACGAGCCTTTGATCTATCCGCCGGAAGTCTTTGAGAGGCCCCGAATGTCCTGCTGCGGCTGAAGCGTTCCCCCGCTTTCCGCCGGTTTATGGAGATAAACTTCCCTGCGGCGCGGACTGCGCGGGGGCTCGCCCTCTCTGGCTTCGGCGCGCTGCCCGCGCACAGCGCGGACCGGACGCGGCCGATCGCGGTGCGCGAGCCGCTCGCTCGGAAAAGCCCCCCGCGAAGATGTTCCGCTCAAACGGTATTTTCAGCGCCGGTTTACTCAAAGACAAGCGCCGCGGAAACGTGTGTCGTTTTTCTAAATTATTGCGGGAAACGAGCGGCACGGTCGCCGCAACCGTCTGTTTGAACAAGTTCATGCGAACTCACAATGCCAACCAAAAAATTTCTCATTGACGATTGGGCAAAATCGCGCCTAGCTTCAATCAAAGCCGTTGTCGGCAGTGCTCAACACGGAAATTTGCCGCTTGCCGGTTACGCAGCGGCGCGGACAATATAATTCGTTGAGATCGGCGTCGAAAACGCGTTGTAATGGGACAGGGACACAGGCGCTTATCGTTCCGGCATGGGACGTTTTGTAACAGGCGCAGGCGCGGCGTGTCGTCTTTACAGTGACCGGCGCCGATTTGAGACGTAAAAAACAGTTGCCGTTTTTCCGCCGCGGCATGAAACGCTGCGCAGACCCTGAGCGCCTGAATCGGCGCTTTGAGAATACGAATACAGGAGAGACGTTCTCTTGAAACGCGCAGAAAGTTTCCCTTCTCCGCCGCCGATGAAGAGACGAGAAAAATGAATTGAACAAAACGAAAGGAGCCTGCGTTCGCGAGGCTCCTTTTTCTGTTTCGTTTTTCGTCTGCCGCTCGGGCAGAAACGCCCCGCCGGATGCGGAAACTTTTCGGACTCTTTTGGAAAAAACTCGACCGAAATGGAAAAGTGCGCTACAATACAAAAAGAAAATCGAGCGTCGTTTTCTTTTCTGAAAATGGAAACGGCGTCAATCCTGACTTGCGTGGGAGGATGGAAAATCATGACGTACAAAATCATTTTTCTGCGTCACGGACAGAGCCAATGGAACTTGGAGAACCGTTTCACCGGCTGGACCGACGTGCCGCTGTCCGAAAAGGGCGTGGAGGAGGCGCGCGCTGCCGGCCGCCTTCTGAAGGCGGAGGGTTTCAGCTTTGACGCGGCGTACACCTCGACGCTGA
>CAYVEQ010000066.1:0-7015 GCA_964450835.1 uncultured Synergistaceae bacterium | reverse complement strand
CCGCCTTTGATGTTGACAGTATAACCCCCTTTTACGAGGTTGTCAATATCCGAATTCGAAAATTCGCGTAAATTTTTTGGTTAAAAGACCGTCGCCCGACATGGCGGCGTTTTTTTATTGCAACGGCACTACCCCGCCGGCGGTTGGCGGGCAAATATTCTCCGCGCCAGCGCGGGTTTTAGGGACAAGCGGCGTCAGCGCGCGTGCGTGCGCTTCGCGGAACGCGCTCCCGCGAGAGCGCAAAGCGCGGAGACCGCGAGGCCGGCGAAAAGCGGGTCGCCCGGCGCGCCGGCCGCGGCCCAGACAAGCGTCGCGGCAAGACCGCCGCAGCAGGAGTAGAGCGCCCAGCGCGGCGGAAGAAGGCCGGGCTTCAGCACTGCCAGCGCGAAGGGTATGAAGCTCCCCGCGCCGCGCAGCCCCATGCTGAGGAAGCTCCATTCAAGTATCATGGAGCCTGTCGTCGCTATCCCGATGAAAGCGGCGGCCGCCGTCATGACGACGACGAGCGTCTTTTCCGACAGCGACGAAACGGCTCTCGCGGCGCGTGCTCCCGCAGCGCTGATCCCAGGGCGCGCCAGATAGGCGCGGAGCCTCTCGCGAGGAATCATATTTTTTACAATGTTCGTCGCTATGCCGAGCATCAGCCCCGCGGCGCAGCCAACCACGGTTATCACGATCCCGCCCCAGAGCAGGCCGCCGATGAGCGGCGGGAAAGAGTCCATGATGAACCACGAAAGCACCTGGTCGGGCTGCAGCGCGACGCCGCGCGCGCGGACCGAAAGACCGATTGCCACGCCGAGCAGTCCCATAGGAGGCATGAGGAGAGCCGACACGAACGCGCCGCGCCGCGCCGCGTGAAGGTTCTTCGCGGCTGCGAAAGACTGGATATAAATCTGCGTTGTGAAGACGCCGACGATCATAGAGGCAAGATACCCCGCCTCGGGAACGAAGCCGCGCCCGAACGGGTTGAACCACGGCTGAAAGCTCAGGCAGCGGCCGATGGCGGACATACCGCCGCCTCCGAGCGCCGCGAAGGTGCAGATAATAAGAGTGACGTAAAGCACAGCTATCTTCGCCGCGCCGAGCTTGGCGAAGCTCTTCATGCCGCCGAAGGCGATGAATCCCAGTATCGAGAGGGCCGCCACGAGCGAGGCCGCGGCGGTCGAAAGCGGAAGCACGCCGCGTATCATCGCGATGCATGAAAGAAACTGCGCGCAGATGGAAATAAATGTGCCGATAGAAGAGGCGACGGAGGCGGAAAGAGCTATTGCGTCCCCGCAGGCGCCGCCGCCGTAGCCAGCCGCGAGATAGTCCGCGATGGTCGTGATGCGCGACCTGCGGAGCGGAACGGCGAAGCGCAGCCCGAGCAGGAGGCACCCTATGCCGCCGCCGAGCGTGAACCATACGGCCGTCATGCCGTAGCTGTAAGCCATCTGCACGGTCCCGACGGTCGACGCGCCGCCGACTATCGAGCCGAGCAGGATGCCCGCCACGCCGGCCGTGCCGGCGTTTCTTCCGCCTAAGCTGTAATCTTTCTTTTCCCCTCGTCCGCCGATCAGTGCCCCCGCCGCGAAAAAGAGCGAAAGCAGCGCGCAGGCCGAGATGTAGAACAGAACCATGAAAACCAACTCCCCTGAACTGACGCGAGTGAATGTAACGCCGTTATTGTACACCCGCCGCGGCCGCGCGCGCCGCTGCGCACTTGTTTTTCTCGTCTTTCTTTGTTATTCTTTACACAAGGATTTTTGAACCGATGCGTCGGTATTACGACACGCATTCAGGAGGCGTAAAAAAGATGACATTGCAAGAGCTGACAGCGCTGCTTGACGCGGAGAACGTCTCTACGGAGGACGACCTTAACGGCATAACGATCGACAATGCTTATGCCTGCGACCTGATGAGCGACGTGCTCGCTTTCTGCACGCCGGGGTCGCTGCTTCTTACGGGACTGACAAACGTCCAGATCGTGCGGACAGCCCAGATGCTGGACATTCCCGCCATAGTCTTCGTCCGCGGGAAACGGCCGCTTGACGAGACCATCAATCTGGCGAGAGAGAACGGCATCCCGATACTGCTTTCCAAGTACAGCATGTTCGAGGCGTGCGGAGTTCTTTTCACAAAGGGCATGAGACCGGCTCTGAACAATTTAGAAGACAAGGAGATATAAGCGATGGGCGCCCCTGTCTGTCTTGAATACAGAATCGAGGGCAACAATTTCATGCTCGCGGGAGCGGCCTCGAACAATATAAAAAACACACTAAAAATGCTGGGCATCAACACCGGAGTCTGCCGCCGCGTGGCGATAATCACCTACGAGGCGGAGATCAACCTCGTCATACACGCGGGCGGCGGTCTGCTTAAAGCCGAGATTTCCGAAGACCGCGTGGTACTCATAGCGAAAGACGAAGGCCCGGGAATCGCCGACATAAACAAAGCAATGACGGAAGGCTACACCACGGCGAGCGACCAGGCGCGCGAGATGGGCTTCGGCGCCGGCATGGGGCTTCCGAATATAAAACGCAACAGCGACGTGTTTGAAATAGAGTCGGAGGTCGGCAAAGGGACGACTCTGACCTGCACCGTATATTTCAACAAGCAATGACAATAACCGCGCCGGGAGTGATGTGCAATGTGCCACAGCGTTAAAATCTCAAGAGAAGCCTGCCAGGGGTGCGTCAACTGCATCCGCGTCTGCCCGACCGAGGCGATACGCATTGTAGACGGTGAAATAAGCATACTCGAGGAGCTCTGCATAGACTGCGGGGAATGTCTCCGCTCGTGCCGCAGACAGGCCCTCGGCATAGAAGAGGAGGACTGGAACGAAGCCAAAAAAGAAAGTCCCGACCTGCCGGCCGTGGCGGATCCGGTCTTTTTCTCGCAGTTCAGTCACTTCATCGACCCGGAGACGCTTGAGGCGGTGCTTGTGACGACCGGCGTAAACCTTCTGCTCGACGAAACAGAGGACGCGTTCGACCTCTCAGCGGCGCTTACGGCTCAGATGATAGCGCGTTCCGCGCCAACGGCTCTCCCGCTCGTTTCCTGCTACTGTCCGGCCGCGCTGCGCCTGATACAGGCGCGCTTTCCGGAACTGCTCCCGCGCGTCCTGCCTGTCTGCTCGCCGCTCGAACTCGCGGCGGATCTCTGGAAAATGCACACCGACGGCTCGTCTCCGGTCACGCTTTTCGCGCCCTGCTCCGCGAAAATATCCATGGTGCGCGATCCGCAGGGGCTTGAACGCTCGCCGTTAGACCGCGCCGTAACTGTCCGCCGCGTAGCCCGCAGCATAATGGCGGGCAACGTCGCGCCCGATAAGAAACATGCCAAAAAACTGCGCGGCAACCGCTGGATACAGTGGGCGCGCCGCGGGGGAGAGTCAAAACACATTCAGGCCTTCTCGGAGAAAAAGCTGAACATCATCGCGGTCTCCGGCATGAGAAACACTATCGACGTGCTTCAGGAGCTGGAACTCGGCCGCCTGCGCTCCGTCGACTTCGTGGAATGCCGCACGTGCGACACAGGCTGCGTCGGCGGGGTCGGCACGGCGGACTCGCGCTTCCTGGCGAGCCTCAGGCTGAACAACATACAGACGGAATGGAACATCTCAAAACAGACTTTCCGCCGCGTCGAAGAACTCTGCGCGATGGATTTCTGGCCGATAACAAAAGAATACGCGCAGCGTCCGAGACTGCCGCTCTCAAACAATGTCGCGGAAGCCATGGTGAAACTCCAGCAGATGAAAGAGATCTACTCCGGCCTCCCGCACATCGACTGCGGCTCCTGCGGGCGGCCTTCCTGCCAGGCGATGGCGGAAGAGATAGTAAGAGGGCACGGCTCCGTGACGGACTGCATCTTCAAACTGCGCGAAGGCATAGCATCGCTTGCCGGAAAAATCGTGACCCTCTCCGAATCGCAGCCCCAGACACTGAAAAGAAGGAGCGGAACGAAATGACTGTAAGCGAAATATGCAAGGCCCTCGGCGGCGAGATAGAGTGCATGGGCGATATGGATCGCGAGATAACCGGGGCGGTCGCGGGCGATCTTTTGAGCTTCATAATGGGAAACGCCCCCGACGGCGCTGCGTGGGTCACGGTGCAGGCGCACCTCAACGTCGCCGCCGTGGCTGTCCTGCGCGACCTCCCGCTCATAATAATAGCCTCCGGCAGGAAACCGCCGCGCGACCTGACGGAACGCTGCAAAACAGAAAGCATAACCATACTTTCCGTTCCCGAAACGCTCTACACGGTATGCGGAAAGCTCGCGGCGCTCGGCCTGAAAGGATAATCGCCCGTTGCTGAAACCCTTCTGGGCCGACCTCCACATACACACGCTTCTTTCGCCCTGCGGCGAACTGGAAATGGGGGCGCCCGAGATAATAGAGCGGGCGCGCGAGGCGAAAATCGACATAATAGGCATAGCGGACCACAACACCTGCGAGAACTATCCCGGAATGGCCGGCGCGGCGCAAAAGGGCGAGGGCGCCGGCACGCCTCTCGTGCTGCCCTGTATAGAGGCCCAGAGCGCGGAAGACATACACACTCTCTGCGTCTTCCCCGAATACAGCCTCGCGCTCGAATTTAAAGAATGGCTGTGGAAACGCGTGCGTCCGATAAAAAACAACGTTGACCACTTCGGCTACCAGATAGTGGTGGACGCCGACAACGAAATCGTAAAAGAAGAAGAGATACTTCTCATACAGGGCGCGGGATACGAAGTCGACCAGATAGTCGAAAAGGCGCGCGCGACAGGCGGGCTTGCGATACTCGCCCACGTCGACCGCCCCGCCTTCTCCTACACGGCGGCTCTCGGCCTCATGCCGCAGGATTACCCGGCTGACGCCTTTGAACTCTCGCGCCGCCTCACGTCGGACGAGGCGGACAAGTGGCGCGAACGCTACCCGGGGCGGGCATTCATACGCTCCTCCGACTCGCACACGCTGGACACGATGTCGCGCGCCAACTGCACAAAAATGATGCTCGAAGAGCCGTCTTTCGATGAAATCAGAATGGCGATACGGGGCGAGAGCGGACGACGCATCTCGTGGCCGTGGGGATAAAGCAAAAGACAAAGCGAATGGCGAAAAAAGAGACGCATCTTTACAAATGTTCCGAATGCGGCTGGCAGAGCCAGACCTTCATGGGGCGCTGCCCAGGGTGCGGCTCGTGGGGAACGCTTGAAGAGAAGACAGACTGCCGGACGCCTTCACGGTCCGGCGGCTCTTTCGCGAAAGCCGCCGTCCCTATCGCCGGCCTTGAAGCGGAGGAACAGGAAAGAATATCCTCCGGAATAGACGAGCTTGACCGCGTACTCGGCGGCGGCTTGGTGAGCGGCGGTGTCACACTGCTCGGCGGCGAGCCAGGCGTCGGAAAATCCACACTGCTTCTGCAAGTCTGCGCCGAAATGGCAAAACGCGGAAAGAGAGTGCTTTACATATCCGGGGAGGAATCGTCGGGGCAGCTCGCACTGCGCGGGCGCAGACTCGGGCTTCTGACGCCGGGGCTTGACCTGCTCTGCGAAAGCGACCTTCCCTCGTCGCTTGCCGCAGCGGAAAAATACGGTTACAGCTTCATGGTGATAGACAGCGTGCAGGCCTTCCGCGCCGAGGGCGAAAGCGGCTGGGCCGGCTCGCCGAACCAGGTCAAAGGCGTGGCGGCGATGGCGGCAGAGACGGCGAAACGCTGCTCCATACCGACGGTATTAGTCGGACACATCACAAAACAGGGGCAGATAGCCGGCCCCAAACTGCTCGAACATCTTGTGGACACTGTACTGCTCTTCTCAGGTGAGCGGAACTCGCCTAACCGTCTGCTGCGCGCCGAGAAAAACCGCTACGGCGGCACGGAAGAGCTCGGCATATTTGAAATGTCCGACAAAGGCCTCACGGCGATGACAGACCCGAGCCGCCTCTACTGGAACGGGAACGACCTCGGAAGCTCCGGCGTCGCAATCTCCGTCGTTCTTGAAGGTTCCCGCGCGCTTGCCGCGGAAATACAGGCTCTCGCCTGCCCGACTCCGTTCCCCTATCCGAAACGCACGGCGCGCGGAATCGATCTGAACAGGCTCCAGCTGCTGCTTGCCGTGCTGGAACGCAGATGCGGCGTAATGTCGCGCGCAAGCGATGTCTACCTTAACGTCGCGGGCGGCCTCACGCTGAAAGACCCGGCCGCGGATCTCGGAATATGCGCGTCGCTTGCCTCGGCCGCAGTCGACATTGTGCTGCCTGCGGACGTCTGCTTCATCGGCGAAGTCGGCCTCGCGGGAGAAGTGCGCCCGTGCGCCCGAACCGGGCTGCGAATAAAAGAGGCGGCCCGCCTCGGCTTTACCCGCGCTGTGATAAGCCGCCGCACCCCGAAAGAAAGCTATCCGATAGAAACTCTTAAAATCTCCTCGCTTCGAGAGATAACAGACATCTTCCTGAAAAAATAAGCTTAGCCTCGCGCCGCGGGAAACGGCCGCGCGGCCGTCGCTTTTTGCGTGTCTCGCGCGCTGGGGCGGGGATAAAAAAAGAGCCGCGGCTTGCGGCCGCGGCTCTTTCAAAGTTGGTCGGGGCGAGAAGATTTGAACTTCCGACCTCTTGGTCCCGAACCAAGCGCGCTAACCAGACTGCGCTACGCCCCGATGACTTCATAAAAAGCCTCTCATCTCTGAGAGGCTGTAATCGCTGGTGGCGCTAACTGGACTTGAACCAGTGACCGCTCGGGTATGAACCGAATGCTCTAGCCAACTGAGCTACAGCGCCATATTTGGTTGCGGGGATAGGATTTGAACCTATGACCTTCGGGTTATGAGCCCGACGAGCTTCCTAACTGCTCCACCCCGCGATACCAAGCCGTTGGTGCCGAGAGCGGGATTCGAACCCGCACGGGCTTGCGCCCGCAGGATTTTAAGTCCCGTGCGTCTACCATTCCGCCACCCCGGCCAACGCAAAAGTATTATAGCAATTTTTCTGTCTTAGTCAATAGCTTCGGAAAAATATCAGCGGCTTTTGTCAACGCGAAAGAGAGCTTTTGTTATAATA
>CAYVEQ010000065.1:0-7157 GCA_964450835.1 uncultured Synergistaceae bacterium | reverse complement strand
TTTTTTGCGCGGGTGATGATATGGCTTTTATTCTCTGCGTTATCTTCGGTTATCTTGCCGGTTCATGCCCGACGGGGTTTCTCGCCGTTAAGTTCGCGCGCGGCGCGGACATACGGGCCTACGGCTCGGGCAACACCGGCGCGACGAACGTCGGCCGCCTGATGGGGAAGAAATGGGCCGTCGCGGTCGCGGCCTTCGACATGCTGAAAGGCGGCGCCGCGGTGCTTTTCGCGGCGCTCTTTACAAACCGCCCGGAGCTTCTTGCACTGACCGGGGTCTGCGCCGTCCTCGGCCATAATTATCCTGTCTGGCTCGGCTTTAAGGGGGGCAAGGGCGTGGCCACGACCTTCGGCGTCGTCGCTTTCTTTGATTTCTTCACGCCGTGGCCGGCGCTTCTCGGCGGCGCCGTCTGGTACGTTGTCATGCGCTTCACGGGATACGTTTCCGTCGCGTCGCTCGCGGGACTGTTGTGCTCGGCGCTCTTTGTCTGCCTCTGGGGAATGCCCGCGCCCTACCGCGCCGCCGCCTTTTTTCTCGTCTGTCTTTCCGCGTGGCGCCACCGCTCCAACGCCGTCCGCCTCGCAAGAGGCGAGGAGCCGAAGGTGAGTCGGCGCGCGCAGCGAAAGCCGTAAAAACAGCGAAAGGCCGTCCCGAAGCCGGGCGCGGGGCGGCCTTTTTTATCTTTTCGTCCGGAATTTTTTAACTGAGCAGATCCATGCTGTTGCGTATATATTCGATGCCCGACCATATCGTCAGAAGGACGGCGAGCCACATGACCGCCATCGCCCCGGGTATGCTGAAAAGCAGGAGAATAATCCCGATTATCTGCGTTACGGTCTTCAGCTTGCCGCCCCTCGAGGCCGCTATGACGACGCCCTCGGAGGCTGCCACCATGCGAAGGCCGGAAACGATGAACTCGCGCGAGATTATGACCACCACCATCCACGCGGGGAACCTGTGCATCTCGACGAGGGCGGTCAGCACCGCTATGACGAGTATCTTGTCGGCGAGCGGGTCGATGAATTTCCCGAGGTTCGTCACAATGTGCCGCTTGCGCGCGATGTAGCCGTCCACGGCGTCCGTTACGGAGGCGATTATAAAGACGACGGCGGCGATAAAGTCGCCGACGTTGAGGCCCAGGACAGAGCCGAGCTGCCCGCGCAGCGTAAGAAAGACGAGAATGACGGGAACCAGCACCACGCGCGACAGACTCAGCATATTAGGCAGATTCCACGGCGACGACGGCATTTTTATCCCTCCGTTGTTTTTTGCGCGGCGGCGCGCGCCGCCGCGGACTTCACAGCGCTATTTTATATCATAAAAAGCCTTTCCCGGCATATAATAGGCTTGCGATGCGCCGCGGCTCTTGCCAAACCCGCCGCGCATCTGGTAATATACGCGAAACCTCCTACACGGACATGCGTCTTCGCAACATGCCTGAGTTGGGGGAAAGAGGGCAAAGGCCCGGGAACGGAGTGACAGGTATGATAGAGAAAGAAAAGAAACAGTCAATCATCGAGGAGTACAAGACGCACGAGACGGACACAGGCTCGACGGAGGTTCAGGTGGCTATCCTCACGGCGCGCATACGCGAGCTTACGGAGCATATGAAAGTTCACAAGAAAGACTTCCACAGCCGCCGCGGGCTTCTTATTATGGTCGGCAAGCGCCGCAGGCTTCTCAGGTACCTCAGAGAGAGGGACTTCGGCCGTTACCAGACTTTGATTCAGCGTCTCGGCCTGCGTCACTGAGGCCCGCGCGAAGCGGTTTTCCGGTTATTTCCCGGCGAAAGGGGCTGCCCCTTTCGCCTTTTTTGCATTTTTGTGTTATCCTTCATAACGTGATGATAATAGGCAGGAGGAATAACCTTGAAGAAAATTTACGAACTTGATTTCTATGGCAAAAAATTGTCATTTGAAGTCGGACGTGTGGCGAAACAGGCCAACGCCGCTGTACTGGCGAGACACGGCGACACGGTCGTGCTCGTGACGGCCGTCCTCGCGGAGAAAGCGCGCGAGGGGATGGACTTTTTCCCGCTGCTCGTCGATTTTGAGGAGCGCTACTACGCCGCCGGCAAGGTGCCCGGCGGTTTCATCAAGCGCGAGGGGCGCCCTTCCGAGGCGGCGATACTGAGCGGGCGCGTGATTGACCGCTCGATACGCTCTCTCTTTCCGGAATGGATGCGCCACGACGTCCACGTCGTCGCGACGGTTCTCTCTGTGGACCAGAAAAACCCCGCGAACATTCTCGGCATAAACGGCGCGTCGCTCGCCCTCGCGATTTCCGACATACCGTGGAACGGCCCGATAGGCGCGGTCCGCATAGGCTGCATAGGCGGGAAACTTGTGGTCAACCCCGACGAGAAAGATCTCCCCTCAAGCACGCTCGACCTCGTCGTCGCGGGCCACAGGGGCGGAATCACGATGGTCGAGGCGGGGGCGAAAGAAGTCCCCGAAGAGCTTCTCGTGGACGCGATGGAGCTCGCCAACGAGGCGATAGGCAAAATAATGGACTTCATCGACGGCGTGGTAGCTGAGATAGGCAAACCCAAAGCCCAGCTTCCGGCGCCTGAAGCGATAGAGGAAATCGACGTCTGGATGCGCGACAACCTCGCGGACGCGGTCTACGAGGCAGTGCAGATAAACAGGAAACAGCCGCGCGCCGCGGCGATAGCGGAGGCGCAGCGGAAAGCGGAGGAATTTTTCGCCGAGAGTCACCCCGACTCCGCGAAATACATCGCGGGGGTAATGGAGGAAATGGTGAAGAAAGCTGTCCGCCGCCTGCTCCTTGTCGACAAAAAACGCGCCGACGGGCGCGCGATGGACGAGCTTCGCCCGATTACCTGCGAAATAGACATACTCCCGATGACCCACGGCTCCGCTCTCTTTACGCGCGGCGAAACGCAGTCTCTTGGCGTAACCACCCTCGGGATGATGGGCACGGACGATCAGGTGATGGACGGGCTGAAGCTTGACGAGCCGTCGAAACGTTTCATACTGCATTACAATTTCCCCCCGTATTCGGTCGGCGAGGTCCGTCCGATGCGCGGTCCCGGCCGCCGCGAGATAGGCCACGGCGCGCTCGCGGAACGCGCCCTCCGCGCGGTATTCCCTGAGGAAGAGGACTTCCCCTACGTCGTGAGGCAGGTCTCCGATATTCTCGAATCCAACGGTTCAAGCTCGATGGCCTCGGTATGCAGCGGCAGCCTCTCTATGATGGCTGCGGGCGTCCCCGTCAGAAAAGCCGTCGCCGGGATAGCGATGGGGCTGATTGCCGACAACGGTCAGGTCTGCATACTGACGGACATACAGGGGCTTGAGGACCACTACGGCGATATGGACTTCAAAGTCGCCGGCACCCGCGACGGCGTCACGGCCCTCCAGATGGACAACAAAGCGGGCGGCATAAACCGCGATATACTGACCCGCGCTCTCGCCCAGGCGAAAAAAGGCCGCGGTCAGATACTCGACATCATGGACGCCGCCATAGCCGAGCCGAGGAGCGAGCTTTCGCCGCACGCGCCGAAAATCGTGACATTCAGCATCGACCCCGACAAAATCCGCGACGTCATAGGCTCCGGCGGAAAGACAATACGCGGCATAGTCCAGCAGACGGGCGCGAAAATCGACGTCGAGGACAGCGGAAAGGTCAGCGTCGCCGCGCTGGGCGAAGAGGCCGCCGCGATGGCGGTCAAGATAATCAAAGACCTTGTACGCGAAGTGGAGCCGGGCGAGATATTCGTCGGCACAGTCACGAGGATGCTCTCGTTCGGCGTGTTCGTCGAGGTGCTGCCCGGCAAGGAGGGGCTGCTCCACGTGAGCGAAATCAGCGCCTACAGAGTGCCCTCCGTCGAGGACGCCTTCGAGATAGGCGATAAAGTCCTTGTGACGGTAAAGGAAATAGACGACATGCGCCGCGTCAACCTGACGCGCAAGCGGCTGCTCGACAGGCTCGACGAACTGGCGGCGCAGCCGGAGTTCGCCTCGCAGATTCCGCTTGAAAAAGAGCGCGAAGAGCGCTACTCGCGCTTCCCGAGAGGCGGGGGAGAGCGCCGCGACCGCGACCGCGACAGAAGCCGCGAACGCGACAGGGGAGAGCGCCGGGAGCGCGACATGCGCCGCGATGACGACTTCGAGGAAAGGCCGCACCGTCCTGCGCGCCGCTTCGAGCGCGAGCGCAAAAGCTGATGGAGAAGATAAAAGTCAGGATAAAGGCCGCGCCCGGCGTGACGCCGCCCGCATACGCGACGGCGGGGGCCTCCGGCCTTGACATCCGCGCGAGCGAGCCGGCGCTGATAAAAGCCGGCGGCCGCGGAGCGGTGCCGACGGGGCTTTATATAGAACTGCCCGAAGGGTACGAAGCGCAGGTGCGGCCGCGCAGCGGGCTTGCGCTGAAGCACGGCGTCACGGTGCTTAATTCCCCCGGAACCGTCGACTCCGATTACCGCGGCGAGATTCGCGTTATTCTGATAAATTTCGGCGGGGAGGACTTCGCCGTGGAGCGGGGAGATCGGGTCGCCCAGCTTGTATTCGCGCCGGTCGCGAAAGCGGAGCTTGAAACGGTTAAAGAGCTTGCGGCAAGCGGACGCGGCGAAGGCGGCTTCGGCAGCACGGGCAGAAAATAAAAACAAAAATCCGCGCTCGCGGCGTTCTCGCGGGCGCGGATTTTTTCCGCCCGCGCGCCGCGCCTTTTTAACGGCGCAGAGCATAAACGGTCACCTTTTCTGACACCCTGCCGGTCAACTTAAAAATTTTTGATGAATAGGGACAAAGCCTCTTTGCGTCTGTCTTTGTGAACAATCCGCTTTGTTCGACCTGTTACCTTATCTGACACCTTTATTCTTGATCTGATACCTTATCCGGCATCTTCCTGCGCGTCAGCGAAGGCGCGTATTTCGTCTGATATACCGTCTTTCCGGATGCTTTTCCATTCCGTGTCCCGTTTTTCCATCGCTGTGTAACCCCGTAAAACCTTGGATTTCTGTTTGTTATTGTATCTGATTGCCGTTCGCACAAACAAGGCGGCTGACGAACTTGGCGCGCCGCCTTGACAAAAATTTGCCTCGGCGTTATAAAACTGAAAACAGTTTATACCGCGCGAAGATGAGGAAAGCAGGGGACGCGCGCGCGCCAGAGAAGAAATCCCGCGAAAGCGGAGCTGAAAGATTTCACGCGAAAGCGCCCCGGGCACCGCCTCGGAGCGGGCGTTGAAGCCGCTGAACGCCGGATAAAACGCCGGGGTGCGCCCCTTACAGCGCGCGCGAGGGCTTCGCTTAGAGGCCGAATCGGAGTGGAACAGCGGACGACTGCGCCGCCTCTGAACAATCGGAGGCGGTTTAATTTTTTTTAAGGAGGAAGACAAATGGCGATTTTTACAACGCCCGACGGCAAACGCTTTGAGGCCGAACGCGCGACGGCGCGGGAACTGCTCGACCGCTGGCGTCTGAAAAAGGCGATAGGAATGACGGTCGGCGGCGCTGTCGTCGACTGCGACAGGGTTTTTACGGAGGACACGGAGTTTGTCCCGCTCTTTCCGGACTGCGAACAGGGGCTTGACCTGCTGCGCCACTCGACGGCGCACCTTCTGGCGCACGCCGTGCTGCGCCTCTGGCCCGACGCGAAATTCGGAATCGGCCCCTCGATAAAAGACGGCTTTTATTACGACATCCGCTTCCCGCGCCCCGTCTCCGACGAGGATCTGCCGGCGATAGAGGAGGAAATGCGCCGCATCTCGCGGGAGAAAATCCCTCTCGTGCGCGGCGAGCTTTCAAAAGACGAGGCCGCCGCAAAGTTTACGGAAATGGGCGAGGATCTCAAAGTCGAACTGATTGAGGGCATTGAGGGCGAAACCCTCTCCACATACACCGAGGGCGACTTCACCGACTTCTGCCGCGGGCCGCACGTCCCGCACACCGGCTGCTGCAAATTCTTCAAACTGCTTGCCGTGGCGGGGGCGTACTGGCGCGGCGACGAAAAGAACGAAATGCTGACGCGCGTCTACGGCACGGCCTTCGGCACGGAGGAGGAGCTGAAAGAGCACCTCAGACGGCTGGAGGAGGCGAAGGCCCGCGACCACCGCAGGCTCGGCAGAGAGCTTGACCTTTTCAGCCTTCACGGCGAGGGGCCGGGCTTCCCCTTCTTCCACCCGAAGGGCATGGTAATCATGAACATTCTCCAGACACTCTGGCGCAAAGAGCACGCGAAACGCGGCTACGTGGAGATAAAAACTCCGATGATCCTCGACCGCGCTCTCTGGCTACGCTCCGGGCACTGGGATCACTACAAGGAAAATATGTACTTCACAGAGATCGACGGCGAGCCGTTCGCGATAAAGCCGATGAATTGCCCCGGAGGCATACTCGTCTACAAAAGCGCGATACACAGCTACCGCGAACTGCCCATGAGAGTCGGCGAGCTGGGCTTCGTGCATCGCCACGAGCGCTCCGGCGCCCTTCACGGCCTCATGCGCGTGCGCGCTTTCACGCAGGACGACGCGCACATCTTCTGCACGCCGGAGCAGATTAAGGACGAGATAAAGGCGATAATGGAGCTTGACCGCTATTTTTACAGCGACGTCTTCGGCTTCTCGTACCGCGTGGAGCTGTCGACGCGCCCGGAAAACTCTATGGGCGACCCGGAACTCTGGGAGATTGCGGAAGAGAGGCTCAAAGAGGCCCTTGAGGAAACGTCCACAGAGTACAGGCTCAACCCCGGCGACGGCGCGTTCTACGGCCCGAAGATAGACTTCCACCTTGAGGACTGCATAGGGCGCACGTGGCAGTGCGGCACGATACAGCTTGACTTCCAGATGCCGGAGAAGTTCGACATGACATACGTCGCCGCCGACGGCACGCCGCGCCGTCCCGTGATGCTGCACAGGACGGTTCTGGGCAGTCTGGAGCGCTTTATGGGAATACTGATTGAAAACTACGCGGGGGCGTTCCCCTTCTGGCTCGCCCCTGTCCAGGCGCGCCTCCTTCCCGTAGCGCGCGACTTCGCGCCGGCTGCGGAAAAGGCGGCGGAGCGCCTCGCCTCGGCGGGAATACGCGTCGATACCGACGTGCGCGACGAGAAGCTCGGCAAAAAAATACGCGACGCCCAGATTCAGAAAATCCCCTACATGCTCGTGATCGGGGCGAAAGAGGCGGAGAACGGCAC
>CAYVEQ010000064.1:0-7330 GCA_964450835.1 uncultured Synergistaceae bacterium | reverse complement strand
TTTTATCAGAAAGAGGGCAAAATATCAAATGCCGCTTCCCGCTTGACAATTACAAAACGGCGTAGTATAAACTCTTTCGTTGTATTCTGTCTTGTTGCGATGAAGGGGAGAGTAGGATCCGGGCTTTTCGCAGAGAGAGGACTGAAACGCTGGAAAGTCTTTGTCAAGCCGGATTTGAAGACCACCCCCGAGCAGGCGGCGAAGCCGTTGTTTTCGGATAAGCCGTCCGGGCGCGCCCGATACAGCGCGGACGAGGATCGCTTTCGGGCGGTCGAAGCGGAGTGGAACCGCGGCAATTTTACGTCGCCTCTGTGAATCGCAGAGGCGGCTTTTTTTATAACAACAGACGCCCGTCTTTTGAATGGAGGAGTTTTTATGGGAGTAATCGGCAGGTACGCGGAATATCTTCCGGTAACGGAGAGCACGCCGCGCATAACGCTCGGCGAGGGGTCGACGCCGCTCGTGCATCTCGGCGGCATCAGCCGCATGCTGGGGATAGAACTGTGGGCGAAGCTCGAAGGGTGCAACCCTTCCGGATCGTTCAAAGACAGAGGAATGGTCATGGCCGTGGCGAAGGCGCTCGAGGACGGCGCGACGGCGCTCGTCTGCGCCTCGACGGGCAACACTTCGGCCTCCGCGGCCGCTTACGCCGCTGCCGCCCAGGTGCCATGCTACGTGCTGCTCCCCGCCGGCAAGGTCGCGCTCGGCAAGCTGGCACAGGCTCTTATGTACGGAGCGAAGGTCATAGCGGTGCGCGGCAATTTCGACAGGGCGCTCGAAATGGCGCGCGAGGCCGCGGAGAAAGAGGGCTTCGCCATAGTGAACTCCGTCAACCCGTACAGGCTTTGGGGACAGCGCAGCGGCGCGTGGGAAATCTGCGAGGCGCTCGGACGCGCCCCCGACTGGCACGCGATCCCGGTCGGCAACGCAGGAAATATCAGCGCCTACTGGGCGGGGTATAAGCAGTACAAAGAACTCGGGAAAATAGAAACGCTTCCGCGCATGATGGGCTTTCAGGCCGCAGGCGCGGCGCCGCTCGTGACGGGCGAGCCCTGCCCGAACCCGGAAACAATCGCGACGGCGATACGCATAGGAAACCCTGTGAGCGCGCGCCTCGCGAAAGAGGCCGTCGCGCAGTCTTCGGGCGAGTTCAATTCCGTCACGGACGCGGAAATCCTGGCCGCGCAGTATCTTCTGTCGTCAAAGGGCGGGGTGTTCGCGGAGCCTGCCTCGTGCGCGCCGCTCGCGGGGCTTGTCAAACTAAAGAAAGAGGGACGGCTGCCCGAAGGAATCACGGCCGTCATGATACTGACCGGAAACGGCCTTAAAGATCCCGACACGGCCATGTCGCAAGTCGGCCGCCCCGTCGAGATAGGCGACAGCTTCGACGAGCTCATGGAGGTGATGAAAGGTTGAAGGCGCTGATAACGCTCCGCGTCCCGGCGACGAGCGCGAATCTCGGCTCGGGCTTTGACACGATCGGAATGGCGGTATCGCTTTACAACATTTTCAGAGTCGTCGAGCTTCTGCCCGAGGGCGAGTACAGAGTGGAGGCGCTCGGCGAGGGCAGCCGCGAACTTTCTTCGCCCGGGTCGAATCTCGTCGTAAAAACCTACGAGGAAACGTGCAAAAGATGGAATGTCAAAGGCCCCGGCTTCGCTCTGTGGTGCCACAACATAATCCCGCTCTGCCGGGGCCTCGGAAGCTCCGCCGGAGCGGTGGTCGCCGGCGTGCTGATAGCGAAGCACCTTACGGGCCATAACGCCGACGACAACGAGCTTCTCCGCGCCATGACGGTGATGGAAGGGCACCCCGACAACGTCGCCCCCTGCTTTCTGGGCGGCATGGTGGTCAGCTGCTGGGACGGAGAGGAGCTGCGCTTTGTAAAGCTCCCGCCTCTTCCGCCCGAGGTGCTCTGCGTGGTCGCCGTGCCGGACGCGCGCGTTAAAACTTCCGACGCGCGCAACGCCCTGCCCAAGGAAGTCCCCTTCGGCGACGCCGTTTTCAACGTCGGGCGGGCCGCGCTTCTTACCGCCGCGTGGGCGACGGGGAAATGGGATTATCTTAAATGGGGGATGGACGACAGACTGCACCAGCCGTACAGAAGCAAGCTCTTCGCGGGAGGCGACGTCATCTTTTCGCGCGTCGAGGCTTTCCCGGAATGTCTCAGCGTCGCGATAAGCGGCTCCGGCCCCAGCGTGATCGCTCTTGTCAAAGGCTCCACGCAGCGTGTGGCGGAGACGATGTGCCGCACCTTCACGGAGCACGGGGTAAGGTCGCAGTTCTTCGTGCTTGACGGCAGCGCGCAGGGGGCGCGCGTCGATGTGGATATGGGGTTCGCTCATCTTCTTGAGGAATACCGGAGGTGCAGATAAATGGAATGGGCCAAGCTTCCTCTGACCGTTCTTAAATTCGGAGGCTCTTCCGTCGCCGGCTCGGAGCGGATGAAACAGGTGGCGCGTATCGTCAAAAAAACGCGCGACGAGGGTTTCCGCGTCGCCGTGGTCGTCTCGGCCATGGGCAATACGACGGACGACCTGCTGGCGCTCGCGAGCGACGTGGCGACCGAAACGGACGGCCGCGAGATGGATCAACTTCTCGCGACGGGCGAACAGCAGAGCGTCGCGCTCCTCGCTCTGGCGCTGAAGCAGTCCGGCCTGCCGGCGCAGTCTTTTACAGCGCAGCAGGCGGGCATAAGAGCGAAGGGCTTCCCGATGGAAGGACGCATTTACAGAATAGAGCCGGATGCCGTCGAGAAAGTGCTGAACGACGGCGTCGTCGCGGTTGTCACGGGATTTCAGGCCATTACCGATCACGGGGACGTCATCACGCTCGGACGGGGCGGTTCCGACCTCTCGGCCGTGGCGCTCGCGGCCGCGCTCGGCGCCGGCTCCTGCCGTCTGCTGAAAGACGTGGCTGGCATCATGACCGGCGACCCGCGCGTCGTAAAAAATCCGAGGAAACTGAAACAGATAGGCTTTGACGAATGCATGGAAATGGCGGTGCAGGGGGCTGACGTCCTGCAGGCCAGAAGCGTCGAGATGGCGGCGCGGTACGATGTGCCGCTTTACGTCGGATCGAGTTTTACAGAAGAGGAGGGCACATGGGTAATGAGCAACCCCGTGACGGAGGGACTTATAATAAAGGCTGTCGTGCATGACATGAAGTCGGCGAAGGTGGTGCTGCTCGGGGTGCCGGACATTCCGGGCGTAGCGGCGCGGCTCTTCGCGAATCTCGCCGAGAAGGGCGTAGGCGCCGAAATGATAATCCAGAACAATATGCGCGGCGGCGTCAACGACATAGGCTTTCTTGTCAAAAAGACCAGCCTTGAGGTGGCAAGCCAGGTATGCCGCGAGATGTGCCGCGAGGTGGACGCGCAGGGAGTTTCATTTGACACGGAGATAGCCCGCGTCTCCATAGTCGGCGCGGGAATAGCCAACCACCCGGAGATCCCCTCCAAAATGTTCAATATCCTGGCGGAGGCCGGAATAAACATAGAAATGATAGCCTCTACCGCGCTCGCGATAACATGCGTCGTCGGCTCGTCGCACGCGGAAGACGCGGTGCGCGAGTTGCACGACCACTTTATAGACGAGGTGGCTTTCTGATGAGCGGCAAAAAAGTGGCGGTGCTCGGCGCAACCGGGCTTGTCGGGCGTGAAATGCTGCTGACGCTCGAACAGCGCGGTTTCCCCGTCTCCGAGCTTATCCCTCTCGCCTCGGAGCGTTCGGAGGGAAAGAAAATAAAATTCCGCGGCGAAGAGCTGACCGTTCACGCGGTAAAAGAAGACTCGTTCAAAGGCGCGGACATCGCTCTCTTCTCTGCGGGCGGAAAAACGTCAAAGCGCTGGGCTCCCGTCGCGGCGGGAAGCGGAGCTACGGTCGTAGACAACAGCTCCGCGTGGCGCATGGACGCGGACGTGCCGCTGATTGTGCCTGAGATAAACCCGGGAGACGTCAGGCTCGCGGAAAAGAAAGGAATCATAGCGAACCCCAACTGCTCCACAATACAGGCAGTCGTAGTACTCTACCCGCTCCATAAGGCAGCCGGGCTGAAATACGTGAACATCAGCACCTACCAGTCTGTGGCGGGCACCGGCAAGGCAGCCATTGAATCTCTGCGCGACGGCGCGAAGGCGGCGCTTGAGGGGGCGGACTATATCGACAAGGTATATCCCCACACGATAGCCTTCAACCTGCTGCCGCACATCGGCCCCTTCGACAGCGAGGGCATCTCTGAAGAGGAATGGAAGATGGTCAACGAATCGCGCAAGATAATGCACCTGCCGGGCCTTCGCGTCAGCGGCATCACGGTGCGCGTGCCGGTATTCCGTTGTCACGGCGAAAGCGTGACCGCGCAGTTTGAACGCCCGGTCACGCCGGAGGAGGCGCGCGCGGTGCTCGCGAAAGCGCCCGGCGTCGCGGTGCGCGACGAGCCTCGGGCCGCGCTGTACCCGCTGCCGACGGAGACGGCGGGGAAGGACGATGTCTTCGTGGGACGCATACGCCGCGACACGGGGCTTGACAACGCGCTCGCGATGTGGATTGTCGGCGACAATTTGAGAAAAGGGGCTGCTCTCAACGCGGTGCAGATCGCCGAGCTGCTTCTGTAAAAGAGAAAGAAACCTGAAAAACCGGAGCACGCTCCGGTTTTTTTATTTGCCCGTCTGTAAAACAGATATATTTTTACCGCGCTATGCCTTATACTTTAACCAAACATAATAAGTCAGGTGGTGTCAGCTATGCCGAATGGGTTCCCGTCCCTGTTGTACAGCGCGCACTGCGAAGCCGGATTCGACACGGACAAATTCCTGCAGCTTACGCGCTCGCTCTTTTCCAACGTCACGGCCAAAGACGGGAGAATACGTTCGGGCCGCCGCATACCGCGCGGCTTCAAATCGCTGATCTCCTCCTATAAAATCATCGCCTCGCATGAACCGCTTTCGGGAGGCGGCAGAATCGACGCCGTCGCTGTCAAGCTCTGCCCAGGCCTGAAAATCACCTCCGGCGACGAAGAACATGCCGTTAAATTCGCGCTGGCCTGCGCGGCCTCAGAAGAGGCAGACGGCGCGCTGGTATATTTCCAGCCCTGCGGGGAATGGAACGGCCTTCTCGCGCTTGCCGTCGTCTCTCCGGTCAAAAGCGTCGAAGTGCCCGGCGTCCTCATGGACTTCATCTGCGCGGAAGGGCTTAAGATGTATCTCCACAAAAGCTGCGGCTTAGACGAAGCGGCGCTCGACGGATACGTCGCCGACGACAGGATTCTCTTCGACGACAGCCTTGTGCGCATGCACGCCGAACGCATAGACAAAGCGCTTTCCGCGATGCGCTTCTGCGACATCGCCGCCTCGGACGGCCAAATGGTGCTTGCCTTCACGGAGAAAATTGCCGAGGCGCGGGTAAAGCTCAATAAATATTTAGGCGCCGCGTCGCGAAGCGCCGAAAAATTCGCCGCCGAGTTTATCGTGAACAGCCTCTGGGCCACGGACTGTTCTTCCGCCGCGCTCGACGCGCTGCGCGCCGCCCTCGCGCTCAAATACGGGACGGCGCCGGACGAGTCCCGCTTTGTCTGGGGCAGCGTGCTGGTAGACGGCATTATGGAGGAAGATAAATTCGACCTGATAATCTCAAAGCCCCCTCACGTGCGCGGCGAGCAGTTCTCGCAGATAAAGCCTCTGCTCGGCCGTTACGCTTCTTCCCGCTTCGGTGCCGACCTCTACTGCTATTACGTTGAAAAAGCCGCGGAGATGCTTTCGCCCGAAGGCAGCGCGGTCATGCTCGTCTCCAACAAATGGATGAAAGCCAGGTACGGCGAAGGACTCAGACGGCTGTTTACTCTCAGCCCCCCGCGCGTGGTCGCCGACCTGGGCAGCGCCCCGCAGATAACAGGCTCCGCCATGCCGATGTGCGTGCTGACATTTTACTGCGAAACGGCGCGTGATGAGCCGACGCTTGTGATCTCCCCCGAGGGCGTGTGGAACGGTCTGACGCGCGGACGCGCCTCCGTCGGCTCTTATGTGCGCGGCGTCGAAGAACTCGGCGAAGCGCCGTGGATTTTCAGCGAAGGCGACAGAAAAAGCCTTGAAGAAAAAATATACGGGAAGAGCGTGCCTCTCGCCTCCTGCGTCGGCGGCATATACCGCGGCATACTTACGGGGCTTAACGAAGCCTTCGTGATGGATTCGGGCGCCGCGGACGAGATAGCGGCCGGGGAGCCGGAGTCTGCGTCCATGCTTGTTCCTTTCTACAGAGGGCGCGAAATAAAACGCTACTATCTGCCGGCGGCGAAGAAGCGGCTCATATTTATGCCAAAGGGCTACACCGACCGCAGGCGGGAGCTTGAATCCCCCGAAGAATGGCTCGCGTCGCGCCACCCGCTCGTCGCGTCGCGCCTGGCGCCCTTTGAGCGAAAAGCCGAAAAAAGACGCGACAAAGGCGATTACTGGTGGGAGCTGCGCTCTTGCAGATACAGCGGCGTGTTTGAGCGGAGCAAAATTCTCCTGCCTGTGATAACGAAACGCCTCTTTGCCGCGGCTTCCGAGACTTCCGCCTACGTCAACGACAAATGTTTTGTGATAGATACATGCGACTGGTTTCTGCTCGCTTTGCTCAATTCAAAGCTGATGGATTACGTTTTCCGCTCGCGCTCGCCGGAGCTGCTCAACGGCTACTTCGAGCTGCGCGCCTCGGCTCTCTCGTCTTTGCCCGTGCGCGGAGCCAGTCCGAAAAACGCGGCCCAGGCCGCGCTTCGGGACGAAATAGCCGAAGCGGGAGAAAAGCTGACCCGTCTTTACGCCCAAGAGCCGCCCGGCAAATATAAAAAAGCCACGCGCGAGGCGGCCGAAACAGAAAAAAACCTCGACAAGGCTGTATACAGACTCTATAATCTCACAGCTAAAGAGATAAAACTCGTGGAAAATAACTGAGCCGGAAGGTTCCTGTCCTTTTGCGCGAAAAAGAAGGAGAAAGGCCGATGCTTAATAAACACGCGGTATCCACAGTCATGCTGGTTTCCTGCGCGCTGATATGGGGCACCGCATACATTGCGCAAGTGTTTGGAATGAGAGAAATAGGCCCCCTCACCTTTTGCGCCGGCAGGTTTGCCCTGAGCTTCGCGGCTCTTGCCCTGACGCTGCTGTTCATCGAAAACCGCCGCGAGAAGAAAAACGTGCCGAGAGCCTCGGCCGTGATGCGCGAAGAGAGGCTGAGAATTATACTTCACGGTTCGATATGCGGCCTTGCTCTCTTTTTTGGTTTGTTTTTCCAACTTTCCGGGCTTCGCTATACCACGGTCGGCAAAGCCGCTTTCATAACGGCGACGTTCATAGTCA
>CAYVEQ010000063.1:0-7348 GCA_964450835.1 uncultured Synergistaceae bacterium | reverse complement strand
GAGCTGCTGAAGGCAGAAAAAATGCCTCCTGGTAACTTTGACACACTTCTTCTTAACGAAGAAATAGAGCCACATGCAGGAGGCAAAGTGAATATAACAGAGGGCGGAGAAAATGTCAAGGGCGAGGGAGGCGTTTCCTACGACATCGACGCGTCCACGGAGGACGGCGGCGAAGGAGAGGTTTCGGAAGGGTTTAAGCGGCTGTCCGAGAAGTACAGGAAGGTAAACGGGGAACTGAAGCGGCTTTATCAGGCAAAGGGCGCGGGCGCCCGCGGTTCTATTTCTTTCCCGCGGTACGAAGGAGCGCCGGTTACCATACGCCTCGGGAAGGACGCGGACAGGTCTACTTTCGTGCATGAGCTCGCGCATTTGTATTTCTGGCATTTGAGGAATCTTTCTTCGCTTGAGACGGCGCAGAACTCCGAGACGTGGGAGGGGCCGGCGGCACAGTGGAACAGCGACCTTAAAACCGTATCCGCGTGGTGGAGCGGGAACGCCGGGGATATAGCGAGTCAGGCGGCGCAGTTTGCCGCCGAAGGCGAACGCGAAGGGATGTCCGCCGAAGGGTTCCGCGAGTGGCTGGCTTCCGGCATGGAACGCGAGAGCGCGGCGGGCGCGGCAAGAGAAGGAGCCGCCTTTTTTACGTTTTTTTCCGCTTCGCGTATAGAGCGGCGCGGGCCGTCAAAAGATCGTTCTCCTCTTTCGTCCGTGCGGCTATTCTTACGTACGCGCCGTCAAGTCCCGGAAAATTTCTCGTGTGGCGCACGACGAGGCCGCCTTCGAGCATGAAGCGGATAAAGGCCTCGTCGTCGCCGATTCTCATCAGAAAAAAGTTGACGTTTGTCGGACGCACGTCAAAGCCCGCCTCGCGCAGTGCGCACGTCACGCGCGGAATCTCTTCCGCGTAGTAATCGCGCGTGCGCTTTTTCAGCGTTTTGTCTGCGATGCGGTAGAGAGCCGCCTGCTGCACAAGGCCTCCGACGCTCCACGAGGGCTGCCGGGCCTTTATCTTTTGGACGGTCTTCCGGCCCGCAACGAGCGCTCCCGCTCGCGCGCCGCAAAGATTGTAGATTTTCGTGAGCGACCTGAGCCGCACGACGTTTTCGGACATGGCTGCCGTCGCGGGAAGCTGCTCCGTCCATACAAAATCTCTGTACGCCTCGTCGATTATAAAAAACGTCTCGGGATTGCGCGCCGCAACAGCCTCAAGCGTTCGGTCGGGAATCAGCGCCCCCGTCGGGTTGCAGGGGTTGCAGAGCCAGACTACGGCTCCCGCCGCGCCCTCTGCCTCGTCAAGCGAAAATATGTCGCGCCGCTTCGCGCCGAAGCCCGAAAGAGCTCTTTTGTACTCGCCGTAGACGGGCTGAAGGATAAGGTTCTCCCGCGCCGCTGCCATCGACGCCAGTATGTAGATAGCCTCGTTTGAGCCGCTTGTCGCGAGTATGTTTCCGGCGGGCGTCCCGTATTCCGCGGCGAGAGCCGCGCGAAGCTCATCGCAGTCGCCGTCGGGGTAATCCTCAAGCGCCGCGCGCAAATCGGGAACGAAGCCCGGCCGCTGCGCGACGGCGTTCGCGTTCGTGCTGAAATCGTAAATCCGCTCCGGCACCGGCATGCCGAAGAGCGCGTATAACTTTTCCGGGTTCGCCCCGTGCGCCCCTAACCCCGTCATCTCAGCCCCGCCGCCAGAATAAGAAGGGCGCAGATTGCCACGGAAAGGTCGAGTATCTGGAGCGCGCGGAAAATATCCTGAGGCTCCGGCTCGCGCAGGTTGTCGCCGAGCGTCGGGCGCGGCTCGAACTCGCCGCCGTAAAAGGCGCCGCCTCCCAGTTCGATGCCGAGCAGCCCCGCGAAGACGCTTTCGCAGTGGGCGCTGTTCGGGCTTTTGTGTTTTAATCTGTCGCGCAGAAAAACCCGCCACGCGCGTCTGTAATCCATGCCCGCGAGCGCTCCCGCCGCTATCGCTACAACCGCGCCCAGACGCGCGGGGATGAAATTCAGCGCGTCGTCGAGCCTGGCCGCCGCGAAGCCGAAATCGCGGTAGCGCTCGTCGTCATAGCCGATCATCGAGTCCATCGTGCTCGCGGCTTTGAAAAGCCACGCGAAAAGCGCCGCCTGCCCGACAAAGGAGCCGAGCGTCATATAAAAAAGCACGGAGACTACGCCGTCTACGCAACTCTCGGCGATTGTCTCGACCGCCGCGCGCGTTACTCCGCTCGGCGAAAGTTTATCCGTGTCGCGCCCGACTATGCGCCCGACCTGACGGCGCGCGCCCTCAAGGTCGCCCCCGGCGAGCAGACGAGCGACCGGCGCCGATTCGTCCTTCAGCGATTTATATGCGATCGCGGCATACAGCAGATAAATATTGACCGCCCAAAAGAACGCGCGCCCAAAGAGCGAGGCGAAGGAAAGCGCGAGCGTCACGGCGAGCCCCACAGCCGCGAGCACGGCCGCGCAGAGCGCTGCGCCGCGCGATTTCGCCTCGGCGCGCGAATAAAGTATTTTCTCGCAGAAAGCGATGAACCGCCCGACGCCCGCCACCGGGTGCGGAATAAAGCGCGGATCGCCGAAAATCGCGTCGAGCAGCAAGGCCGTTATTATCTGCACAGGAATACCTCCGAACCCAACAAAATCCTCTTTCGCATTATATTACAAAAAGCGCGTGAAAAAGACCGCGCGCGAAATCGGAAATCGTGGTATAGTCTTTCCCATGATTATAGATTTTCATACTCACGTGTTTCCGGACAAGATAGCCCACAAGGCGCTCCGCAAGCTCCATGAACAGAGCGGCCTCGACTACGCGGCGGAATGCGGGGTCTCCGACCTCGCCGAAGTGATGAAAAAATGCGGCGTGGACAAAAGCGTACTGCTGCACATAGCCACGAAGGAGAGCCAGCACGGCCATGTGCTGGAATTCGCAAAGGAGACCGACTCGGAAAAATTCATCTCCTTCGGCTCCGTCCTGCCCTGTTCCATTTCCGCTCTCGAATACGTCTGGAAAACTTCCGACGAAGAGTTGAAAGGCCTCAAATTCCACCCGGCGCTCCAGCGCTTCGACGCGGATGACAAAAAAGCCTTCCCCGTATACGACCTGGCGCGGGCGCTGAACCTTGTTGTCGTTTTTCACGCCGGCTGGGACGCCACTTACCCCGGCGAGGAGCGCTGCACTCCCCAAATGCTGCTTAAAATTCTCGAAAACTTCCCCGGCATAAAAATCGTCGCGGCTCACATGGGCGGTATGCGCATACCCGACCGGGTTGCGGAATACCTCGCGGGGAAGGCGGATCTTTACTTCGACACCTCATTCACCGCTGATCCATGGATGGACAGGGCGATGATGAAAAAACTGATACGTCTGCACGGCGCCGACAGAGTGCTCTTCGGCAGCGATTTTCCGTGGCACCTCCCCTCGCAGGAGAGAGAGCTTATCGACAGCCTAGATTTAAGCTCCGAGGAAAAATATCTGATATTCGAGGGCAATGCCCGCCGGCTTCTCGGAATATAAAATACTCCGCACCGCCCGTCCGGGGCGGCTTTTTTACGTTTTTGTTACGCAACGGAAGCCGGATTCCTTCGAGACTTGATTTAAGGTGCTATACTTTCGAAAAAATCTTTGGAAGATAAGGTGAAAGCAAATGAAGAATTTCATAGAAAAGTACAGGACAAGGATATCGCAGCTGCTCGCCGCTGTTTATATCCTTGTGTTTATGTTTTCCAGCAAAGGGTTTGAAACGGCGTGTCCCGTGATACCGGGGATAATGGTGTTCGCCGGCTGCGCGCTTGTAGGGGCGGGGACTGTGGGCCGCCTCTGGTGCGCGCTGTACATAGCCGGCTACAAGACCGACAGGCTGATTAAGGAAGGACCCTATTCCCTCTGCAGAAACCCGCTTTATTTCTTCAGCCTGCTCGGCGGGGCCGGAGCAGGGCTTTGTACGGAATGCGTGACTCTCGCGGCGGTGATTGTTCTGGTTTTCGCTTTGATATACCCCGCCACGATAAGACGCGAGGAAGAGCGCCTGCTCGGCATCTACGGTGATGAGTACCGCGCCTATATGGCTGAAACGCCGAGGTTTTTCCCTAATTTCCGTCTCTTGCGCGAGCCTGAACAGTATGCGGTAAGCGCGAGAGTTTTCAGACGCGAGGTATACGACGCGCTGCTGTTCGCAGCTGCGGTCGGCCTCTTTGAAATGCTGGAGCAGTTTGCCAAAATCGGCCTGATAAAAACCTGCTTTGTCCTTTACTGAATAGCGGGAGGCCACGCGCGGGCGAAAAAAGCTCACCTTTGTCTTTACTTGTCCCCGAGTATCGCTTCGGCCAGCGCGCGAGCCGCGTCTTTCGCGCCGAACTCTTCGCCGAAAACTCCGACGCAGGCGGGACAGCCCGCGGAGCACGGACAGGAGTTCACCATGCCGAGCGCCGCCCGCACAAGGCCGTCGCGCGCCTCGAAGGCACCCTCAGCCAGGCCGACGCCGCCCGGGATATTGTCGATGATATATATCGCGGGGCGGCGCAGATGCGGGTCCTTCACGCGGCTTGTGACCCGTATATCCGCGCGGTCGCACATAAGAAAGAGCGGCGCCGTGTTGCGCAGCAGGTGCTCCAGCCCATCCATGGCGGTCTTCATCTCCGCCTCGCCGCACCCGTATTCCGGCACGGTTATCCAGCAGCCGGTCGTGTGCATCTGCTCCTCAGGCAGATTTATCCGCCCGAAACCGGCGTTCTCGCGCGTCGCGAGCTTTATCTTTTTGAACACGGTCGGAGTTTCCGTCACAAGCACCTCGCCCCAGCCGTAATTTCCCCGCGTCTCGAAAACGTCCGTAATGTTTATGCGCAGCGCCGCGTCACCGTCAGTGTAGTATTCCGCGTCGATTTCACGTATAAAGCACTGCATCTTCTCCGTGTCAAGCGACTCAACGATGTAGGATTTGCCGCCGTGAAAATATATCGCGTCGGGGAAGATGAGTGTCGGCGCCGATTTCCTGTCCATCGTGCCAATCACCTTCGGCTTCTGCGGGATTGTAATATCCGTTATCGTGTAGTTCTCGCTCGTCGCGCTGCGAAGCGAAAGGCCGGAGGCCGGGTATGAGTCGTCCTGCCAGTAGTAGCGGCCGCCGTCCTGCTCGGAGACTTTGTGCAGGACGCCGTGGTCCGCCAGATAGTCGAGAATCTCGTCGACGTTCCGCGGACCGAACTTTTCGCCGAAGGAAAAGGGCAGCTCGAAAGCGGAGCATTTGACGTGGCTCACCTGTATATAGGGGTTGTAGGGGTCGATGCGCGCCTTTTCCGCCGGCGCTCCGTAAAACCATTCGGGGCGCGAGGCGAGGAACTGGTCGAGCGGGTCGGCCGTGGCGACTATCACGGCGGCAGAGAGGCCGCCGCGGCGTCCGGCGCGTCCTATCTGCTGCCACGCGGAGGCTATGCTTCCGGGGTAGCCGTGCAGGACGGCGAGGCCGAGCGAGCCGATGTCGATACCCATTTCAAGCGCGTTCGTGGAAACCACCCCGCGCAGAGTCCCGGCGCGGAGCGCCGCCTCTATCGCTCGCCTCTCGCCGGGCAGGTAGCCGCCCCGGTAGCCCATTATCATCGACTGGTCAAGCCCCCGGCGGGCAAGACTCCCGCGTATGGCTTTCAGCAGCAGCTCGACGTTGAGACGCGAGCGGGTGAAGACAATCGTGCTTACGCCGAGCGACAGAGCCTCCGCCGCGATGCGCGCCGTCTCAAAAAGCGAGGAACGCCGCAAACCGGTCTCGCGGTTTACCACAGGCGGGTTGTATATGATAAGCTCCCTCTCCGACGCCGGCGCGCCGCTTTCCGTTATCAGACGCATCTTGCGGCCTGTCAGGGCCTCCGCGTGCTCCGCAGGGTTCGCAATCGTCGCGGAGCAGCAGATAAAGACAGGGCGCGAGCCGTAAAAGTCGCATACCCGCGCAAGGCGGCAGAGAAGATTCGCCAGGTGCGAGCCGAAAACGCCGCGATAGGTGTGCAGCTCGTCGATGACGATATATTTCAGGTTCTGAAAATAATCCGACCACTTCGTGTGATGGGGCAGAATGCCGGAATTGAGCATATCGGGATTCGTTATGACGACATGCCCCTCTGTGCGCGCCGCGCGGCGCTTGACCGGCTCCGTGTCGCCGTCGTAGACGAAGCCGTGTATCTTCCCGTCGGCGAAGGACGAAAGCTCGCCCAGCTCCGCCAGCTGGTCCTGCGCGAGCGCCTTCGTCGGGAAGAGATAAAGGGCGCGCGACAAGGGGTCGCGCAGCACCGCGTGGAGCACGGGGAGGTTGTAGCACAAAGTCTTGCCCGAGGCCGTGGGCGTCGCGATAACGCAGTCTTCCCCCGCGAGGGCGAAAGACACCGCTTCGCTCTGATGCGAGTAAAGCGCCTCGATGCCGCGCGATTTCAGCGCGTTTACTATCCTTTGGTCAAGCGCGCCGAAAGGGCCGAAAGAAGCTGCGCGCGCGGGAAAGCGTCTGACCGCGGGCGCCCGTCCTCCGAGTGTCTCCACATAACGGACAATATCAGAAATGTCGGGCTTCTTTCTTGAAAAAAATTTTTCGAGCATAAAACCCTCTCCCCTCTTCATGTCAAGTATAGCCCAAAAGGCCGCGCCGCGCACCGCAAAAAGCGGCGCGAACGGCGGCGGGAGGCCGCGCCTTTTCGGACTTATCCGTTGCGGCGCCGCGCCCTATAAGTTAAAATAATGCCGTACCGTCACGGCCGGTTCTCATAACTCATACGGTGGTGATTTTCCTTGCAGGAATCCGGCGAAATGTATCTCGAAACAATACTGATACTGAAAAACAGAAAAAGCGCCGTCCGCTCGGTTGACGTGGCGCACGCCCTTTCGTTCAGCAAGCCGAGCGTGAGCCGCGCGATAGGCATACTGAAAGACGACGGCTATGTCACGGTGGGCGAGGGCGGCGAACTCTGCCTCACGGAGGCAGGCCACGCGCGCGCGGCGGGAATCTACGAGCGCCACATCTGCATAACGAAATTCCTCACAGAAGTGCTGGGCGTCGCCCAGGAAACGGCCGAGACCGACGCCTGCCGCATAGAGCACATCATAAGCGGGGAAACTTTCGACAAAGTCAAAGAGTACATGGCGCGGCGCGATTTTAAGGTATTGCAGGAAAAATAAATGTAAGCTATAATCCACTTGCATATCTTGCGGAGATCCGGCTCTTTCCGGGTCTCTTTTGGTGTTGACGTGCGTTGCGGCGTCGCGGCGCGGACAAAAATACGAGCTCCGAAAGGGCATAAGAAAACGTAGAAACAAAAACAGGGAGGAATTCTCATCATGGCAAAAGAACATTTTGTAAGGAATAAGCCGCATCTGAACATAGGGACG
>CAYVEQ010000062.1:0-7586 GCA_964450835.1 uncultured Synergistaceae bacterium | reverse complement strand
GCGCGGGAGATCCTCGAATATTTGCACGGCGGCGGCGCACGCTATGCCGTCCGCTTCGCGGCGGGCTTTTTTAAACGTTATGATGGCGCTTTCCGGAATAGACAACCTTGAGACGACGCGCGACGACGTCCTTTAATCGCGAAAAATTTTAAGTCTGTCAGTAAAAGAGAGAGCGAGACTCTCAAAGAGGTTGTTAAGTCTTCCATGCGCGGAATACGATTCCACGCGCTTCTTGCCGCCGAACGGAGAAATGCCCCGCAACGGCATACCGGATTCGTTGCTCAGTCTGCTTTTGAAAGGATCTTCCTCAACCGGAGGACAGAACGTTATTGCAATAATATCCCCGCGGACGAGAAAATACGGGCGAGGAACCGCCTAATATGCGGAAGCCGCTGACGCGCCGGCCGACGGCGTTTCCCATCCGCTAACACATCGAGGATGTTTCCGATGAGTTTGAACCGAAGCGAAAAAATGAAGATTTATCTAAGTGAGGAGGCTATTCGGCATGAGTATATCAAATTCCGCGAAGGAATATCACGAGAGAATGTTTCCCGACTACAGATCGGACTTTTCGCGCACCGATCCCGAGTTTACCGAGCGGTTTGACAACTTCGCGTTCGACGAGGTTGTGAACCACGACGATCTTGACGACAGAACCCGCTTCATGGCGATTCTTGCCGCGCTGATGGGATGCCAGAGCGCCGACGAGTTCCGCGCCATGCTCTCTGCCGCGTTGAATTTTGGCGTAACCCCGGTGGAAGTGAAAGAGATCGTTTATCAGGCTGTGGCGTATCTTGGGATCGGGCGAGCGTTCCCATTTCTGAGGATCGCCAACGAGATTCTGGAGGAAAGAGGCGTCCTACTGCCGCTGCCCGGACAGGCGACCACGACCATGGAAAACCGCAGGGAAGCGGGGACGCAGGCGCAGGTAGAAATTTTCGGCGAGGGAATGCGCGATTTTTGGCGCTCCGGTCCCGAGGAGAGCCGCCATATCAACACTTGGCTTGCCGACAACTGCTTCGGCGATTATTACACCCGCACGGGCCTTGATCATAAGCAGCGAGAGATGATCACATTCTGCTTTCTCGCCGCGCAGGGCGGCTGCGAGCCGCAGCTCACGTCCCATGCGGCGGCGAATATGCGGATCGGAAACGACAAGGCGTTCCTGATAAAAGTTATCTCGCAGTGCCTGCCCTATATCGGTTATCCGAGAAGCTTAAACGCTCTGCGGTGTGTCAATAACGCCGCAAAACAAGAGTCGCTATGAACAAACGCGAAAAATAAGGAGGAAAACGCAATGAGCAAAACATGGCTTATCACAGGAGTATCCAGCGGCTTCGGCTACGAAATGACACAACAGCTTCTGGAAAAGGGAGAAAACGTTGTCGGCACGGTTCGAAACAAAAGCAAGGTACAAAAGCTGATTGACGAGTATCCCGTAAACTTCGACTGTCGGTTTCTTGACGTGACAGACGTCCCCGCAGTGCAAAAAACGGTTGCGGCCGCTTTTGAAAAACACGGCAGGGTGGATGTCGTCGTCTCAAACGCCGGCTATGGTCTGTTTGGCTGCGCGGAGGAGCTGACCGACGCCGAGATAGATCATATCATCGCCACCAATCTGACCGGATCCATCCAGCTGATCAAATCCGCCATTCCCTACATGCGGAAACAGGGCGGCGGACATATTATTCAAATCTCCAGCTACGGCGGTCAGGTTGCTTATGCGTCGAACTCTATGTACCACGCCACGAAGTTCGGCATTGAGGGATTCTGCGAATCTGTGGCGCAGGAAGTGGCGCAGTTTAATATCGGCGTGACCATCGTAGAGCCGGGCGGCGCGAGAACCGAGTTCCGTTATGGCAGCGCGAAGGTGGCGAAACTGATGCCGGAATACGAGAGCTGCCACGGGTTCCTGAATATGCTGGACGCTTCCAAGGGACTGGCCGCCGGCGATCCTAAGAAAATGGCGCGGCGCATCATCGAGTGCGTTGATAAGACCCCCGCGCCGCTTCGCATGGTGCTCGGTTCCCAGGCGCTTGCCGCCACCATACAGCGATTAAAAGAGCGCGTAGCGGACTATGAAACCCAGACAGAACTGGCGGCCTCGACGGACATTCATGAGTAACGAAGCGCTTCATGGAAAAATCTTCTTCTCCGCTATGCCCGCGGCGGAGAAACCATGTGAAAGGCGCGGTTAGAGATCTTGCCAAAGGGAGCGCGGAAATCGCGGCGAAATTCATCAAGAAAGCGCTCGGCGGCGATCTGTTTGAGATTAAAACGGTAAAGACGTATTCCGCCGATGAGCACGTCTGCGCCGAAGAGGAAAAAAGAACCGCGGGAGAGCGCAGCTGGAACAGAAGTGATATCCTCGGAACCCGAAGTGCGACAACATTTCGTCCGCGCTCCTTCCTGCGGGAAAACTTGCTCCCGCGCGATATTCACACGGTTTGAAAAGTCAGATTTCACGAATAAAGAGACGTTTCCCGTTATACCCCGCGGAAACGGCGGCCTCTGTCCCCGCATGCGCGGCCTGAAGAAAATCCGCGAAGGCGCGTCTTCGGAAAAGGGGCCGGCAATGCGGCGCTGCCGCGGCGGAATCCGAATCCGTCGCGGCAGCAGGGTTGAAAAAGAGGCGAACTGATGGAATACAGAACATTGCCCCGCGGCAGGGAGCGCATCGGCGTTCTCGGAGTCGGCGCGGGGGGAATACAGAATAATACCGATGATGGAATTGAGAAAATCGTCAGCGCGGCTCTAGAGAACGGGATCAATTTTTTCGATCTCTGCGCCGGCGCAAAGAACGTGTACGCGCCTTTCGGCCGAGCCATCGCCGGACAGCGCGACAAAGTCATGTTCCAGCTTCATTTTGGCGCGGTTTACAATGAAAAAGGAGAGTACGGATGGAGCAGGGAACTCGACAGAATCAAAAGTGCGTTCTCGTGGGAGTTAAGAGCGATCGGCACAGATTACGCGGACTTCGGCCTCCTGCACTGCGTCGATGAAGAGAACGATTTTGAAGAAATCATATCGTCCGGTATTCTCGATTTTGTATTAGAGCAAAAAAAGCGCGGAAAAGTGCGACATATCGGTTTTTCGTCCCACACGCCTTCCGTGGCGCGCCGCATGTTGGACGAAGTGCCCGATATAGACCTGATTATGTTTTCAATCAACCCCGCTTACGACCTGGAACAGGGCGGCGAACTGGGAATCGGCACAAACAAGGAGCGCGCTGAACTTCTTCGAAAATGCGAGGCGACGGGGGTTGGCGTTTCCGTGATGAAGCCCTTCCACGGCGGAAAACTGCTGGATGCCCGAACCTCTCCTTTCGGAATCGGCATGACACGCGCCCAATGTATTCGCTACGCCCTTGACCGCCCCGGCGTGCTGACAGTGTTGCCGGGGGTACGCGACATTGACGATTTGAAAACCCTTTTAAGCGATATTGACGCTCCGCGGAACGAGGAGGATTATTCCTTCATCAGCCGTTTTACACCCGCCGCCGCCGTGGGAAACTGCGTTTACTGCAATCACTGCTTGCCTTGCCCGGCGGGAATCGACGTGGGACTTGTCAACAAATATTACGATCTGGCTCTCGCGGGAGACAGAATGGCGGCAAACCACTACGACAAACTGTCCGTCAAAGCGGACGCCTGCCTTGGCTGCGGTCATTGCGTCACGAGATGCCCGTTCAAGGTCAGGCAAAGCGCGCGAATGAAAGAAATCGCCGAATATTTCAAAGATCATCAAGAAACTGCCATGAGATAAGACGTTGCGCAGGGAACCGGCGCGGGCGCGCCTCTCTCGGCTTAGCAGCCTACCGCCCTGACAGCGGAGCGGGATGACTTTCCGGCAACGACGCCTGCGGCGGAAACGCTGAGCCACGAAACGCTTCGGCCTGAAAACGTCCGCGGTACGCTCCATGCCGGAAAACCGGCGTAACGCTCCAACGAAAAAAGTCATGGCCGAAATCATCAAGCGACGGGCGGCGCGAAACCGAACGATATCGCACCCCCTCTGGTCTTCGACAAGTTTAACGGCTCACTCGGCGATCTCTGCAAGAATATGTTTGCCAAATGTGCCCAGCAAGCCGCCCGGCGCGGCGGACGAGACGGCGACGCGGCGGGTCCTTTGGAGTTCCTGCGGGAGCGTTTATCGCCGGTTTGACGGTTTTGATTGACGGCGAGGCCGCCTCGAGCTATTTCTATCGCTCCCTCAAGCCTGAGAAAAAAGGAGAATGAGTTCATGAATGAATTTGTTTATTCTTATCCCACAAAAGTGTACTTTGGGGAGGGCGCGGCGAAGAAACATCTTCCCGCCGAATTGGACAAAACCGGAAAGACCGTCCTTGTGGCCTACGGCAGAGGCTCGATCAGGAAAAACGGCGTTTACGACGAACTGCGCGCGATCCTGACCGATGCGGGAAAGAATATTGTTGATTTTTCCGGAATCATGCCGAATCCCACTTACTCGAAAGTTCAGGAAGGCGTGGAAATCTGCCGCAAGGTCGGCGTTGATTTCATCCTTGCCGCGGGCGGCGGCTCTGTCATCGACTGCTGCAAGGTGGTGTCGAAAGAGGCGGGCGGCATTTCCATGGGCGCGGTCGTCACCGCCTCCGGCACGGGCGCGGAGATGAATAACGGCGCGGTCATCACTCGGGAAGATGTGAAAATCAAGGGACCCATGTGGGGTTCGTTCTGTGATTTTGCCATACTCGACCCGGCGTACACCCTGTCCCTGCCCATGAAACAGGTAATTTCCGGAGCGTTTGACACGCTCAGCCACTGCATGGAAACATATTTCGGCATGCCGGGCGCGGGCAACCTGTCCGATCAGATGAACGAGGCCGTCATGCGGAGCGTAATTGCGAATATCCGCGTGCTGCTGACCGACAGCCGGAACATGACAGCCCGGAGCGAGCTAGAATGGGCGTCCGCCATGGCGGAAAACGGCATTTTAAAAATCGGCAAAATCACCGACTTTCAGGCGCATCAGATTGAGCATCAGCTTGGCGCGTATACCGACTGCAACCACGGATGCGGCCTTGCGGTGATCCATCCGGCGCTTTACCGTCATATTTACAGGGAAGCGATTCCCCGCTTTGCGCGGTTCGCCAGGGTTGTATGGGACATTTCTCCGGACGGCAAAACGGAAGATGAATTGGCGGCGGCGGGCATCGACGCGCTGGCGGAATTTATCAGAGAGATCGGTTTGCCGACCACCTTTACGGAAATGGGCATTACCGACGAGAGGATCTTCCGCGCCGTGGCCGACACCTGCAATCTGACTGCGGGATGTTGTAAAAAACTTGAACGGGACGAAATTTTTGAACTTCTGAAGGGAGAATGAGAAAATTTCAAAGAATCACTTCCTCTCCCAACATCAGTGCCGACGCCCCGTTGAGACTCCCGACAGGCCGCCCGGACATGCGCTGACACGCGTGATACCTGACGCGTCGGAGAGTGTTTTTTTAAGGCCTCCTCAAAAGGTGCTCATTTTGACCCGCAAAACGCGGTATGTACGAAATAAAGTGCTCATGCTCTCACTTTTTTTATTTCAGTTTGAGATTGCATGATTTTCTTTATCCGTAAATACGCCGAAAGGAACCCCGTATTTTACAGGGTTCCTTTTGTTTTTTGCAAGATTATGTATGTATTCGATTCACTGTTTTTTTAAGGGGTTGACGCGCGTCATACAGCTTTATCTCGGGATAGCCCCCGAGTTTTTTCTTGAACTCCTTTCCGTCGGTTGTCTGTCTGCGGAAAAACCACGCTTTTAAACCCGATGGATAAACAGCCAAATACAACCCGTCCGCGTCGCAAATAAGGTAACGGCTTTTTTTCGGTTTGAGCGATCGTATCTTCGCTTCATTCAGCATTTTCAAGGCCTCCCGTTAGGGTACTGGTTTCTGCTCTGATTATACTGCGGTGTACTGGACGGTGTACTGTTTCTTTAGGGTTTCATGTTTTTTTCTATGAAACTCAAACGCTTTAGACTGAAAAAGGAGCCTTGCTATGACAAGGCTCCTTTCATTCTATTAAATTTTATTTCTTTTTGGATTTTATAGGTTGGTGCGGGAGACCTTGCCTAAAATGACGGCGTTGAGCGCGTTGTAGAAATCGTCGTTGAAAATCTGCCGAACGTGGAAAACGCCGCCAAGCGCCTCGGCAAAACTTCTGGATTCGTCGCGAAATTTCTCAACGCGATCCGCGTCAAGGTATTCGCGCGGGCCTTTTTCCTGCTGGTCCTTCTTCCGTTATGCCCACGCCACGAAAAGACGTTCTTGATCTTCGTGTACGGGTACAGACGGCAGAAAAACAAGTACTGGATCGTTTCAAAGCCGTTTCCCGTGCGGTTGAAATACAGCCGCCGTTCCTCGTCGATGAGAAACGTGACTTTTTCGGAGAAATACGTCTGCGGCGGGTATTGGACGGTGGGCACGCGCATCGTGACAATGTAAAACAAAGATTGTCATCAGCGACTTGTCTGATGGCCGTGTTGACCGCCAACGTGACGTTCTCACGGTGTTCGACCGTAGCCGTATCGAAATCAACGCCGTTAAGACGATACGCGGACATCAGCGTACCATCGCGAAGAAGGATCACGTCGTCCGCGACGAACGTTTTATAGGCGAGTAAATCCGAAACGGGTATCGCGCGATTCTGCATGTTTCACACGGTTCCTTACCAATGTGGGTATTCATTCTGCTCCGCTTCGTCGTAGCGGGTATCGCCGAATAAAAGTCTTTGACGATACGGACTTCATCGCGATTTCACGCCAGAGCGGATCGTCCTGAGAGAGTTTTGTTAGATACCACCTGCCCAAAAAGAAAAACACGACGCCGAAAATCCCGACGACGGGGCGCATGTTGATAAATCCCAGCGGCCCCGCGACAAACACGGACAGAACGGACAGAAAGATAAAAGCCGCTCGGTCGCATCCCGCAAGAAGCACGGGGCGGGAAAGACTGCGATGGACAGGCGCAGAAATAGGAATTTGAACATCGTTATCCGGCATAAGCTTTTCCCCGCGTCAAATCATTCTGAAAAAGGCAGTGTGTCAAAGAGCTACTTGATAAGCATGGGACCCAAAAGCCAACTGATAAAATCCTTCGCTTTCGCCAATCCGCAGATGCACAGACCCGCGACTAGGACAGGCCCCGCCCAGCCTTCGAGATTGCCGCCGCCGTGGATCATCTTCGCGCCTGCAGCGACAAGACAAACGACGCCTAGCGCCATCGCAACCTCGCCGGTCAGCGACTGCACGATCACGGTGATCGCGTGGGACCACGGAGCGTTGCCCGTGCTGGTACTTACGGCGCTCGCAAACGTGGAACTCGCGCAAAGCGCAAGCGCGGAAACGACAACGACACAGCAAAGAATTTTTCCCATCCGATTCCTTTTCATAGAAAACCAACCTCCAAAGAGAAAATTACAAATTGCTTTACGCAAATTTGTTCAGACTTAAAAACAACTCGAAAAAACTTGTCACCAGGCCGCCCGTGTGTTATATTCTTGCCATAAGCCTTGAAGAGTTATTACTCTCAGCCCCCGGTCGGTCTCGGCTTCCTCGTTGAAGTGCGGACGCGG
>CAYVEQ010000061.1:1510-7655 GCA_964450835.1 uncultured Synergistaceae bacterium | reverse complement strand
GGCGCGCCCCGCCAGTGACGTGCGCCTGCGCTCCGTCCGTCTTGAAGCCGCGCCGGCCCGGCACCCGTTCCGTGATGTTTTCCGATTCTCTATGCTGTTTTCCTCGTACCCCCGTAAATCTAACGGTTGAGGCTCTTCACCCACTCTGCGGTTTTCAGAATGCTTTCCCGGAAACCGCAGGCGCACCGGAAGCCCGTGTCCCGGTACAATTCGTCGGCGTTCAGGTTTGTATAATCCACAAAGGTGTCTTCAGGATAAGTTCCGAACTTCAGTCTGCTTCCGGAATGCAGGATTTCTTTCATTTCAAGCAGCTTGTCCTTAAAGTTCGATATATCTTTGTGTCCGATATAATATTTCTTTCCCGCTATGCCCTTGTCCAGAACGGAAAGGATTCCGTTAACCGTGTCGTCGATGTACACCCAGTCATTGGGGCGTTCGCCGCGGACCAGATTCAGTTCCCGATTCGCCAGCAGCGCTTTCAGAAAGGTGTTGACAGCCTTTTCGGATCTGTCCCCGGGACCGAAAGTGTTGGTAAGCACCGCAATGTTGTACTCGATGCCGCTGTTTCTCAGCAGCAGACCGCAAAATTCCTCGGCGGCAGCCTTTGCCCGGCCGTATGCGCATGCATAGTCTTTCGTCCCGATCCCGTACATGTATTGGTAGGAGGAACTGATCAGCACATATTTTTTGCACCGTAACTTCAGCGCCAGCTTCGCCGCTTCGCAGGCGCATACCACGTTTTCAATCTGAATATCGACATTGTTCAGATCGCTTCCCTTCAGCTGCCCGACGGAAGCCAGATGAAAAAACGCGTCCGCGTTTGCGGGCAGCGCTTTATCCAAATCATGAAACTCCCTGTAATCGGCATTGATAGAAACATAATTCTCGGCGTGAGCCGCGTCGCCGTTTCCTCCGATGCCAAGCCCATACACTTTATAGCCGCGGTCCAGCATTTTCTCGGCAAGCGCGTTGCCGATGAAGCCGTTTGCTCCGGTCAGGATTGCGTTTTTCACGGTCTTGCCTCCATATACAGAAAATTCACATCGCTGTCCGCAAGCTGGGGCGCCGCCTTGTCCTTCGGAGATACGATGGCTGTGAGAGCCGGCCACTCGATGCCGATCTCCGGGTCATTCCATGCGATGGCCCGGTCATAGGCCGGAGCGTAGAACGCATCCACCTTGTACTGTCCCTCTGTGTTGTCCGTCAGAGACATGCAGATGTGCCCGAACCCCCGGGGGATAAAAATCTGTTTCCTATTCTCGGCGCTCAATATCACGGAGACCCATTTTTTATACGAGGGCGACCCCTTGCGCAAATCCACAGCGATGTCAAGCATGCTGCCCCTCGTGCAGCGAATCAGCTTGGCCTGAGCATGCGGATCGTTCTGGAAGTGAATGCCCCGGACCGTGCCGCGCGTGAGACAGAGAAAATGATTGTCCTGCACAAAGTCGCAGGCAATGCCGTACTCCGCCAGTGTGGCTTTGGAATAGGTTTCGCAATAATACCCGCGGTAGTCCTCAAAATATGCCGGTTCGAGCACCTTGACGCCGGGAAGAGCCAGTTCCGTCACTTTCATTCCGGTTCCTCCCCTCACGCGCAGAGCGCTTCATCGTTTTCACAAGATGAGAAGCGCGCAAAAACGCGGGCGGGGTGTCTGCAATCAGGCGCTGCCCCCCCCCCGTTTTCTATGTTCATCAATATTAAATTTATCGCGCATATACTGTTTTTCCATCTTCATTCCCTCCGTTATCCACTGTTTTATCGTCATCTCGGCCTTGTAGCCGAGCAGCCTGTCCAGTTTTTCCGAGTCAAATACCGTGCTGCCGGACTCCACTTTCAGCGCGTCTTCCGGCCACGGCTTCGTCAGGACTGCCGATTGAGTTGCGGCGGCCACCATCTCCGCCGCTTCCCTTATCGACAGAACCTCGCCGCCCACGTTGTACACATCGTTCACGCAATCCGGACAGAGTCCCGCCCGCCACAAAATATGGCTTAAGTCGCTTATGCAGGTAAACGTCCGCCGCTGTTTTCCGTCTCCGTAAATGCTTATCTCTCTCCGTTCCGCGGCCTGCCTCAAAAAGAAATCCAGCGTGCCGTATGATGAAACCGGCCGCACCAGCGTTCCGTAGGGCACGCCAATGCGCAGCGCGCAATAGTTCAGCCCGTACACGCGGTGATACATCTCAAGGTACTGCTCGCAGGCGTATTTCTGCATCGCATAGGGCGTCAGGAACTGTTTCCTCGCGTCTTCCTTTACGCTCGCTTCATTTCCCCGATATACCAGACGGGTGGAAGGAAAAACTATTTTAGCCTTTGTTCCCACCGCCCTGCAAGCGTTCAAAAGCCTGAAGAGCAGTTTCTCATTCACGTCCAGAAAGACATCCGGCGTGTTGAATCCCTGGACGGTTCCCACCTTGCCTATAAAGAAGTAAATAAGGTCGCAGTCCGCTACCGCCTGTTCCACTTCTTCCTGCCGGCCGGCGTCCATTTTCCGGTATCCCGCCGCGTGGTCGAACTGCTCGTCGCCGCAGTCGTACAGGGCGGCGTCAGCGTATCCGTACAGCTCGTTTACCCGGATGAAGTTCCTGGCGATGTAGCTGTTCGCCCCGATAACGGCCGCTTTCATGCCTTCCCGCTTTCTCTGCGTACAGCCTCTACCGCTTTCTCCTGTCGTGCGATGTCCGTGTACCGCCTGATGCGCAGGTTCTTATCTTCCGTACAGCGGACAAACGTCTCAATGGAATGGAGAAACTGGTCGTCCGCTTCCAGCTCCGTGACGCTTTCGCCTGTTGACGACCGCAGGATCAGCTTCGGTTTGAAGTCCGCCCCCGCCGTGAAAATACGGGGTGCAATCAAAGTGGCCTTGCTGCCCCACACTTCGAGCCGGCACTGATAGGCGTTGTCCATGCCGAAAGAAAGCTGGGCGCAAAGGCCGTCGTCGTCCTCCAGCACCGCGCTGCCGTACAGGTCCACCTCGCAGCCCGCGGGACGGCACAGCCTTGCCTGGGTCGGCCTTACGCCCTCGCCCAGCAATTCCATGGCCAGACACACCGTATAGCCGCCGCAGTCCAGCAGCGCTCCGCCTCCCAGCGCCCTGCTGTAGCGGAAGTCCCCCGCCGCCCTCATGGGGAACCCGAATGACGCTCTTATCAGCCTCAGCCGGCCCAGTTCTCCCGATGCAATCAGCTCTTTAATCCTCGCAAGCTGGCTGTGGTAAAGGAACATATAGTTTTCGTGCACCGCGAGATCTTTTTCCCCGGCGAGCGCCAGAAGGCTTTCTGTATCCGCGAGGCCGGTGGAAAAAGGCTTTTCCATCAAAAGGTGTTTGCCCGCCAGCAGCGCCTTTCTGCCCCACTCGAAGTGCAGAGCCGGCGGAAGGGGAACATAGACGGCGTCTATGGTTTTATCCGCCAGCAGCGCGTCATAGCCGTCATAGATTTCGCCGCCGAATTTTTCCCGGAAGGGCAGTCCCTTTTGGGGCGTGCGGGACGCCACGCCGGAATAGACGGCGTCTTTGCAGCACTTCAGCGCGGGAAGAAAACGCCGGAACGCGATATCGGACGTGCCCAAGATTCCGATCTTCATCTTTATGCCTCCAGAAGCGCCAGCAGATTCCTCAGCTGGATATTCAGTACGTTGTTGGTCTGCACCAGACCGTTGAGCGTCCAGTAGTCCAGAAGGAAGTATCCTTCCGGCAGAGGCGGCAGCTCTTCCGCCTTTACCCGAAGCAGCACATTCCGGTTCTGCTCATGGTAAAAGCGCCCGCCCTCCTCGGACAGCAGATGGTCGAACAGCACACCGTTCCCGCTCTCCAAGCGCGACCGAAAGAACCGCCCCACCGCGTCCGACGTGTCCTCCGGGTCTGTGGCCTCCCGCTGCACCGTCGGCCCCAGCTCAAGGCCGTCAAAGCAGCCGATCTCCGGTATGGCCCGCACCAGGAATTTCAGCATGCCGTCGTCTTCGGCGCAAATCAGCCCGAATGTGGCGATTCCCGTGGCCTCCAGCAGCGGCTGCGTCCACTGTTTCACCTCGCGTCCTTCTATGGCGATGTCGCAGAAGATGATTTTGAAGGGGAATCTGTTTTTGCAGACCCACTCTCCTTCCCGGAACTCCCAGTCCGGCAGTGTGTGCAGTGGGACAAGCTCGGGGTCTGAACAGTCGAACATCTTTCTGTCGTTGAAATAGCTGTAAATTTCAGTCACAGCACGGTCTTTGCCTCCGGCAAACACTGAGCGGAACAGAGGCTTGTCGTTAAAACGGTCTGAAAGCTCCGAAAGCTCCGCCGGCCCAGGTTCAAGCCAGGAATAAGGAATGCAGGAGAGTACGGTGCGCGCGTCCATATTCACCAGGTTGTCCCGGCGCATGAGGCTTTTTATCTGCCCCAGCGTCATCCAGCGGTGAGACGGCAGCAGCGGGACGTCCTCATCCACCCGGACGATGATGTTGCGGTTCCGCTTCCGGTAAAACCGCGAGGACTGTTCCGACTGGATCTGGTCCACCACCACCTCGTGCCTCGAGGCATTGATGAAGTAGTCCAGATAAGGCGGCTTTGCCCCGCCGTGCTTTTGCGTAAAGTTGCTCTTGGTGGCCTGCAGCGTGGGCGATATCTGTACGCAGTTCACATTCCCCGGCTCGATTTTGCCCTGCATTAAAAAATGCATTACGCCGTCAATCTCCCGGCACAGAATGCCCAGATATGAAATTTCCAGCTGCAATACCACCGGCTGTGCAAGCGTCACGCCGCCAGGCATACCGCGCCGCATTCCGGCGATGGTGAAGAAACTGCGGGCCGCGTTCCTTATGCAGCCCTCCTCGCGGTCGTAGAACCAGGCCGGCTCCCCGCCGGCGGGGTTTTTCCGGATGTCCACTTTTACGGTCCGGTTCCGGTTTTCAATCCACTCAGTGATTTCCTCCAAGCTGTTTATACCTTTTTCGGTACACCAGCTCTCGGCGATTGACATCAACGTGCTTTTTCTCATCTGGCGTCTCCTTCTCCAGGCTGATTTTTCTCCCGCGTCAACGAACGCCCCGCCGACAGCCGAACGGCAATATGGAGGGCGCGGAAGAAAACAGCCGCTTCCGACTTTTGCCGGGCGCTCATGCATTGCCCGCTGGCCTGTTTCTCTCCCCACTAATGTCCGTTCGGGTAGATGCTGTTTTCGTCCGGCACCGGGAATATCGTCTCTACGGCGCGGAATATCCGCACCAGCCGCTCTCCCTTCGGCGTGATACGGTATCCGCCGTCCGCCTCCTCCAGATTTCCTATGGAAACCTGTTCGTCGATCCGCTTTTGGCTCTCGTCCGCTCCCTCCACGTACTCGCCGATAAACAGTGTTTTTATGTCTTCGGACGAGTAGACAGTCTTCGCGTGTTCCGCCATGTCCGCCAGAGAGTAAACCGTGTAGGAGCGTTCAATGGACGTTGGCCCAAGGGCGAAAAACAGCGCCATAACCGCGGCGGACAGGCCGAGGCACAGCACAGCCGAGGAAAATTCCAGACCGAGCGCCGATCCTTTTGCGCGGACAAGCAAATACACGGCGGCCAGCAGAACGACGCAGCACAGCGCCTCAAGCCTTATCAAGCGGAACAGAAACACCCGCATGTCGGCGAACGGCTGTGTGCGGAGAAGCAGCGCGACGCCCGCCGAGATAATCAGGCAGATGAGCGCGCACAGCGCGGCGGCTCTCAAAAGTTTTAATAGTTCTTTTTTCATCTTGAAGTGTCAGGCTCCGCTCCGGCAGGGAACGGCAACGGTTTTCTTTCTCATTGTTTCCTCCCGCGGGCGCGGACTGTGTCCGGCCCGGCTGTCACGATCTCTCCGCGTCCCGTCGCGCGGTCTTTTTTCACGTCCGGCTGTTTTCATGCCGTCTGCCGGAAGGGCCGCAAATATAAAGGCATATCTTCTCCATTTTACTGCACAACACCCCGCTTTTACAACTCCCGGAGGCTTCTTTTATTATCAGCGCGGCGCCGCATCCGGCTGTCAGCGCGGCCCCGTGTCCGCGCTCTTCCTCTTTCTTCCCGCGCGCAGGAACATACCCGCCATGACGCGGAAACCGGCCGCCGGGAGCAGCGCTCCGGCTTTCGCTGTACGGCACGCTGACGCGGAGGATTTTCCCCCGGACAAATTCACCGTGCCGCCAAG
>CAYVEQ010000061.1:0-1410 GCA_964450835.1 uncultured Synergistaceae bacterium | reverse complement strand
GGCCGCATGGGGCGCGAAATTAAAAGATACCGCCGCACGGGAGCGCGCGATTTGCTGAAAAATAATTTACCGCACGGCGCGCTCATTATATAATAAACTCCGAATCAACGACGGCGGGATTTATTCCGGCTTTTTTATTTGAAAGGAAGGTTTTTTGTATGGATCAGCTGACCGCGTTAGTACAGGGCGCAAACAGTTTCATCTGGGGTCTTTACTGTCTTATTCCTCTTCTCTGCGGCACGGGGCTTTACTTCACGCTCCGGCTGAAATTCGTTCAGGTCCGCAAGTTCGGGCTGGCTTTCAAATACACCTTCGGGCAGATAAATCTTTTCGGCAAGCGCGCCGACCACGAAGGCATGAGTTCTTTCCAGGCTCTCGCCACAGCCATCGCGGCGCAGGTCGGAACGGGGAACCTGGCGGGAGCCGCGACCGCTATCGCAGTCGGAGGCCCCGGAGCCATCTTCTGGATGTGGATCGCGGCTTTCTTCGGCATGGCCACGGTCTTTGCCGAGTCCGTGCTTGCCCAGCTTTTCAGAGAGAAGCGCCAAAACGGCGTGGTTGGAGGGCCGGCCTATTACATTTCAAAGGGGCTTAACTGCCGCGGACTTGCCGTATTCTTCTCCGTCGCGATTATCATCGCGCTCGGCTTTATCGGGAACATGGTGCAGTCCAACTCCATAGCGGACGCTTTCAACAACGCTTTCGGCGCCGACAGACTCGTCGTCGGAATCGCCGTGGCGGCGCTGGCGGGCTTCGTCTTCTTCGGCGGAATCGGGCGCGTCGCGTCGTTTACCGAGAAAATAGTCCCCGTTATGGCGGCGGGCTACCTGCTCTGCGGTCTGTATATCCTTGCCGCCAACGCATCGCAGATAATTCCGGCGTTCGCCATGATCTTTGAAGGCGCTTTCAACCCGGCGGCCGCGACCGGCGGACTTATCGGCGCGTCCATGAAGGAAGCCATACGCTACGGCGTCGCGCGCGGCCTCTTCTCAAACGAAGCGGGCATGGGCTCCACCCCTCACGCCCACGCCGTGGCGAAAGTGAAATACCCCGCCGAGCAGGGCTTCGTGGCAATCATGAGCATTTTCATAGATACTTTCTGCGTGCTGAACATGACGGCCTTCGTCATCTTCGTCACGGGCGCGCTTGACGGAAAGACCAACGGCATCGCCCTCACGCAGAACGCGTTCAACATCGGCGTCGGCTCTTTCGGGGTGCCGTTCGTAGCCGTGTGCATGCTTTGTTTCGCCTTCTCGACGATAATCGGATGGTATTTCTTCGCGGAGCAGAATATAAAGTTCCTCTTCGGCGACGGCAAAAGCGCCCTCACGCTGTTCCGTGTGATCGTCCTCTGCTTCGTGGTTCTCGGCTCGGTTCTGAAGCTCGACCTCGTATGGGAACTCGCCGACT
>CAYVEQ010000060.1:0-8212 GCA_964450835.1 uncultured Synergistaceae bacterium | reverse complement strand
AAAAATGTCTTGACTTTTCTCTGTCCATATGCCTATAATTAGGCGATAGGAGTTGGTCACTGCCAATTGTGTTCTATGCTTGCCATAGTACACGGCGGTGTGTCAACTCCTATCTTTTTCTCCGTACAACCTTGACTATCTTCCCATTGCGAATAATTGCTACTTTGTCTACAAACATGGTTTCAAGTGACTCATATATCTTTTTCAGTTGCTTCTCAATAATTTCGTCACCAATGTCGGCGTTTGAAATATCAATAATGAAATTTTGTGCTTGCCCCTTGCCTTTTTTAACTCTGTTGAATATCCGGTCGTTTCCGCTGACGATCTTCCCCTTCAGCGTTTTCAGATCGTACCCTTCCCCGTTAAACAGGTAATCAGGTGTACGAACACCTGCCGGAAAGTTCACTCTTGGCAGCATTTTCAGCTCTCCGCCGACTTCCCTCTCCAGAAGCTCGGCAATCTCTTTCTCATGAGGCGAGTACGAAAGCTGCACGTTCCGCCCGTCCACCTTGTAGGTGATGCCATTCACGGTTACCTCGTCTGCGTCCTCTACAACATGGCTTCCGGGCTTGGCATTCGGATACCAACTGTCCGTAATGTCGTCGTAACCGTGTTTTTTCCGCCTGTACCGCAGTGTCTTCCCATCGTCCTCTGTGTCGAGATCGCTTTTATCGCCTCCTAAAATAAACTTTTTCTCCCATTCCCGGTACGTCATATCCGCAGGAACGTAATACGTCTTCCCGCTTTCTCCATCCCTTGCCGCCCTCTCCCCAATATCCCCGAAATCTTCCGCAAAGTACGGCACGGTGGTTGAGCGGCAGAAGACGTGGAACGGCGGCGCTCTCGCCCCCGGGCGCCGCTTCGCCGCACGCCTCCGCTTATGCTTTTTGCACATTGCAAAAATCCGAATCGTGCGCTACAGTGATGCGTAGTTTGTGAAAATGCGAATATTCGCAAGAAATTCACTCTTAGACTCATAAGGGGGTACGTCATGTTCAAAATAGTATCAAAGCAGAAAATCGCGCCTAAAGAATTCGATATGTGGGTGGAGGCTCCGCGCGTCGCAGGCCACGCGAAAGCGGGACAGTTCGTTGTGCTCCGCGTGAACGAAACAGGCGAAAGAATTCCTCTTACCATCGCAGACCGCGACGAAGAAAAAGGACAGATACGCCTCGTGTTCCAAGTAGTCGGCAAGAGCACGGCAGCGCTTTCACGGCTTGAGCCCGGCGACGCGATCATTGACATTTCCGGCCCGCTCGGCACGCCCAGCGAAGTCGGGAAATTCGGCACAGTGCTCATGGTCGGAGGCGGCGTCGGCATAGCGGCTCTCTACCCGATCATCAAGTCGCTCAAACTCCGCGGCAACAAGGTCATCACAATCTTAGGCGGCCGTACATCAAGCCTCGTCGTAATGAAGGAAGAATGCGCGGAGTATTCCGACGAACTTATCGTCACAACGGACGACGGTTCCGAAGGCATGAAGGGCGTCGTCACAGACGCTATGAAAATGGTGGTCGGACGCGGCGAAAAAATAGACCGCTGCTGGTGCATAGGCCCGTCAATAATGATGAAGTTCGGCGCTAAAGCGGCGAAAGAACTCGGCCTCCCGATATGGGTCTCGCTCAACCCGCTCATGGTCGACGGTACCGGAATGTGCGGCTGCTGCCGCGTGACCGTCGGCGGCAAAATCTTCTTCGCCTGCGTAGACGGCCCGGAATTTGACGGGCACAAAGTCAACTGGGACGAGTTCATGAACCGCATGCGCCAGTACAGAGACGAAGAAAAGATTTCTATGGACAAGTATATAGAAGAAGTAGGTGAAGAGACATGGCAGTAACATTTTCAAGATGGAAGACCCCCATTAAGGAACAGGACCCAGAAGTACGCAGAAGCAATTTCGGCGAAGTCTGCCTCGGATATACTCTCGAAGAGGGAAAGACCGAGGCTGGACGCTGCCTGCAGTGCAGAACGAAGCCCTGCGTCGCCGGCTGCCCTGTTAAAATAGATATTCCCGCGTTCATCAAGTGCGTTAAAGAGGGAGACATGGCGGGCGCCGCCGCGGTCATGGATTTGTACACCAACCTGCCCGCCGTCTGCGGACGTGTCTGCCCGCAGGAAACACAGTGCGAGGGCCTCTGCACCGTCGGCCGGATAAGAGGCTACGAGCCTGTCGCGATAGGCAAACTCGAACGCCTTGTAGCCGATTGGAAATACGCGCAGGAAGACACGCAGCCGAAGCCCCGCGAGGGTGAAAAGAAAGGCAAAGTGGCGGTAGTCGGCGCCGGCCCTTCAAGCCTTACCGTCGCGGGCGACTTGGCAAAGCTCGGCTATGAAGTCAAGATATTCGAAGCGCTCCACGCCGCGGGCGGAGTCCTCGTCTACGGCATCCCGGAGTTCCGTCTCCCGAAGAAAATCGTCAGGATGGAAATCGAGGCAATGCGAAAACTCGGCGTTGAAATCGAATGCAACGCAGTCGTAGGCAAGACGATAACAATGCAGGAAATAATGAAAGAGTACGACGCCTGCTATATCGCCGTCGGCGCGGGCGCGCCCCATTTCCAAGGCATCCCCGGCTCGACGCTGAACGGAGTCTATTCCGCTTCCGAGTACCTCACGCGCATCAACCTCATGCACGGCTATGAATTCCCGAAATTCGACACGCCGGCCAAGAAGGCGCACAAAGTCGCGGTAATCGGAGGAGGCAACGTCGCTATGGACGCGGCGCGCTCCGCGAAGCGCTTAGGCGCGGAGGAGGTAACGATCGTCTACCGCCGCTCGCTCGCAGAACTTCCCGCCCGTATCGAAGAATACCACCACGCTGTGGAAGAGGGAATCATATTCAACTGGCTCACCAACCCCACTGAATATGTAGACGACGGCAGCGGCTCGCTCAAAGGCGTGACCTGTATCAAAATGGAGCTTGGCGAGCCTGACGCCTCGGGCCGCCGCCGTCCGGTACCGATCAAAGGCAGCGAGTTCTTCGTCGAGGCCGACTGCGCCATCGAAGCGATCGGCCAGGGGGCGAACAAAGTTCTGCTCTCTACTTTCCCAGAGATGAAACTCAACAAATGGGGCTACATCGAGGCCGATCCGGCAACAGGCGCGACATCGGTTCCCGGCGTCTATGCCGGAGGGGACATAGTAACCGGAGCCGCGACAGTCATTCTTGCCATGGGAGCCGGCAAAGAGGCCGCGGTCGCGATAGACAAATATATCACTGCAAAAAAGGCGGCGCAGTAACCGCGGCGTTGCCGGACGTTAAGCGGCGCGGAATATCCCGCGCCGCTTTTTATACGGAGAAGAACGCTCGCGCGAGTTTCGTCGGCCGTTCCCGAAGCCGAGCCGGGGTTTGCCGTTCCGCATCACTTGCCGGCGCCGGATTTTATCCACCCGAGGTACCCTTTTGCGGACTGTCCTATGAAGAACATCTCGCGTTTTCTGATATTTTCGGGAAGCATATCAATCCCGTTCATCACCGGGTCGCGCCTCATAAGTTCGTCTACCGCCTCCTCGATGCCGGTATCCGCCGGAAGCGATGAAAGTATCTCCAGCCACAGCTCCATCTGTTTTTTCGCGCGGCAGAAGGCCTCGCGCGCATCCGTAAGCCAGCCTGAATGCGGAAAACAGACAATATCTATGTTGTCAAGAGCAAGCAGTTTGTCAAGCGACTCCATTGCCGTATCGTATAAAAATTTATGAGGCGTGGCGGGACGGGTGAAATAACTCCCGTCTTCAAGACGAAACCAGCAGCCCGCCGCCTCACCCGCGAAAAGCATTCTCCGTCCTCCCGTTTCATAAATGTAAGAGCTGTGGTGCGGCGCGTGACCCGGAGTTTCTATTGCGGTCAACCCCGGGATTTCCTCACAATCTGTCATCATATTCTCCACCGGCACGGGTATCGGCGTTCCGTAGGAGTCGCAAAGACTGCCCAGAGCAACGCTGCTCCCCGCGATAAGCCGCGACGGATCTATAAGATGCCGGCGTCCTTTCACGGGAGCCAGGATTTTCACGTCGCCGAAGCGCTTCACGAAATGGCCGGCGCCTCCCGCGTGATCGAGATGTATGTGTGTGTAAATCAGATAATCAATCTCGGGCCGCCCCAACTCATCAAGGCACGCGAAGAGTTCAGGCACTGCACTCGCCGGACCGGTCTCCACAAGGATATTCTGTCCGCGCACTTCGTCCTTTATCAGCCAGACGTCAAGGAACGATTCGAAGCCGCCGCGCGGTATCGGTATATTGATTTCATAAAAACCGGGAAAAAGTTCGTTACATGCCATCGGACAGCCCTCCTGTAAGCTAAGCGCTCGTATATGAAGCGGACTCGCGAAATAATTTTAGCGCGAATCGTCTTGGGGTACTATAATAAGCTAAGCGGAAAACAAGAATCTTCCCTCTACCCGCCGACAAAAGGAGTGATAACTCTGCCGAAGCTCACGTGGAAACCGGGAACTCTGCTATATCCTTTGCCGCCTGTGATGGTCACCTGCGGCACAATGAAAAAATCCAATATAATAACGGCCGCGTGGACAGGAACGGTAAACAGCGAACCGCCGATGGCTTACGTCTCCGTGCGTCCGGAACGTCATTCATACGCCATGATTAAAGAAAGCGGCGAATTTGTCATAAACCTGACTACCGAGCGGTTGGCGCGCGCCGCCGACCTTTGTGGAGTAAAGTCCGGGCGCGACGTGCAAAAGTTCCGCCTCTGCCGTCTCACTCCGGCTGCGGCCACAGCGGTATCGGCTCCGCTGATTGAGGAAAGCCCCGTGAATATAGAATGCCGCGTCACGCGGCGCCTCGAGCTGGGAAGCCATGATATGTTCATAGCCGATGTTCTGGCCGTAAATGTAGAAGATTTTCTGCTTGATTCCAAAAACTCTCTGCGTCTTGACCGCGCCCGGCTTATCGCCTACGTTCACGGCAGATACCGCGCTCTCGGACGTGACCTTGGGAAATTCGGATTTTCCGTCCGTGAAAACAGGAGGCGAAAAGATAATGCTTAGATGCGCCATATGCGAGAAGCCGCTGCGTGAATGCTGCGACCTCTTCCACGAAGCGACAGACGAAAACGGAGAAACCGTCGTAATCTGCTACGAGTGCGCGGAGGAACACAAAATCCCTTTCGAAGACGAAAACGACGCAAAGTAGCGGCGCCGGCCGGCGCGCCGCGCGCACCGCGTAAAAAATCGCGAAAGCCGTAAAAAGGCCTTCGCGATTTTTTGCGCCTTAGCCGTAAGCGCGGGAACGGCGCGCGGGACGTCCAGCAAGAAACGCCCCGTGCGCTGTTCGGTAGTAAGGGGATTTTGTCAGACGCTGTATAACAGCTCTCCGTAAGTCGGGTACGGCCAGTATTTCTCCCCGACGAACTTCTCTATTTCATCGGCGGTGGAGCGCAGAGCCTCCATTATCGGAATGACATTGTCTTTGTAGTAGACGGCCTTTACAAGTTCTTCAGCCTCTGGCACGGAGTCCAGAGCCTTCTCAAGCTCCCCCAGGTTCATATAAAGCGAATCTGTGTAACCGCGCAGATGTTTGAGCATTTTTATCTCCATAGCGCAACCGATGTCCGGGCAGGCCTCTTTGATAGCGACGGCCGTTTCACTGAGGCGTTTCAAGTAGCTGTAGGCCGCCGGGATTATATCCTTGCGTACCATCTCTGCCATTGTGAGAGCCTCTATGCGTATCACTTTGCAGTAGTTCTCGAGGTGCACTTCGCAGCGCGAGCGCATTTCAATTTCGTTGAATACATTGTGTTTTGAAAAGAGCGCGATATTCTTCTCGTCCACGTAGTGCGGCATGGCCTCGGGCGTCGTCCTGTAATTGGAGAGGCCACGGCGCTCCGCCTCGGCTATCCACGACTCGTCATAGCCGTTGCCGTTAAAGAGAATGCGCTTGTGTCCTCGTATGGTCTTTTTGATCAGCTCGTTGAGAGCAGCGTTAAAATCCTCCGCGCCTTCGAGAATATCCGCGAACTGCTCAAGCTCCTCGGCAACCACAGTGTTCAAAACTATGCAGGGGCCGGCTATTGACTGGCTAGAACCGAGCATACGGAACTCAAATTTGTTGCCGGTAAAGGCGAAGGGCGACGTCCTGTTGCGGTCTGTAGCGTCTTTGCTGAATACGGGCAAAGTGTCTACGCCTATTTCCATGCGGCTCACCGAGCGCCCGTTGTAAAGGCGGCCTTCCTCAATCGAGTCAAGTATTTCCGAAAGTTCTGAGCCTATAAACATCGAGATGACCGCCGGCGGCGCCTCGTTGCCTCCAAGCCTGTGGTCGTTGGCCGCAGTCGCAACCGTGGCGCGGAGCATATCCTGATATTCGTCAACGCCCTTAATGACGGCGCAGAGGAAAAGGAGGAACTGAGCGTTCTCGGAGGGGGTCTTCCCCGGATCGAGGAGGTTTGCGCCTTCGTCGGTCGCTATCGACCAGTTGACATGTTTGCCGGAGCCGTTGACCTCTGCGAAGGGCTTTTCGTGAAGCAGGCAGACAAGGCCGTTGCGATCCGCGACTTTTTTCATCATTTCCATCGTGAGCTGGTTGTGGTCGCAGCCTGTGTTCGTGTCGCTGAAAACCGGAGCAAGCTCGTGCTGCGACGGAGCGACCTCGTTATGCTCCGTCTTGGCCAAGATGCCGAGCTTCCAAAGTTCTTCGTCAAGCTCCGCCATAAACTTCGCGACGCGCGGCTTTATAGCACCGAAATAGTGATCGTCAAGCTCCTGCCCTTTGGGCGGCTTCGCTCCGAAGAGCGTGCGCCCCGTGTAGCGCAGGTCTTTGCGCTTTTTGTAAAGCTCTTTGTCAACAAGAAAATATTCCTGCTCAGGCCCTACAGTCGTTATGACGCGCGTTGCCGTGTTGTTGCCAAACAGACGCAGTATGCGCAGCGCCTGAACGTTGATGACGTCCATTGAACGGAGAAGAGGCGTCTTTTTGTCGAGCACTTCACCGCCGTAGGAGCAAAATACTGTGGGTATGCAGAGCGTGTTTTCTTTTATAAAGGCGTAAGAAGTCGGATCCCACGCGGTGTAGCCGCGAGCTTCAAAGGTCGCGCGCAGCCCGCCCGACGGGAAAGAGGAGGCGTCCGGTTCGCCCTTGATCAGCTCTTTGCCGGAGAACTCCATTATCACCGCGCCGCTGCCTATCGGGGAAATGAAACTGTCATGCTTTTCGGCCGTGATTCCGGTCATCGGCTGGAACCAGTGCGTGAAGTGCGTCGCGCCCTTCTCCACGGCCCAGTCCTTCATCGCGTTTGCCACTACGTTCGCGACGTCGCGCGTAACCGGAGTCCCTTCTTTGACGGAATTTTTCAACGCTCGGTAGGTCTCCTTTGGAAGGCGCTGCTTCATCGTCGCGTCGTTGAACACCATAGAGCCGAAAATCTCTTCCACTTTTGCCATAATTACCACCTCGCGCTTAAACATCGATTCAATACGGAAATAATAACGCTTTATTCAAATTATGTCAACACATAAGCACGTGAAAACACAAAATAACGCGCTTAATTATCACATTGCGCATCATAACGCTGGTTATACAACAATCTAAGCAGTTTTTAGCTAAATAGCCCCGGCGCGGCAGAGGGTGAAAACATTCGCGCGTGCCGCGAAACCCGCCGGAGCGAGTCCGCGCACAAAAAACGCCGCCTCCCAGGCGGCGTGTCTTTGTCTGTTTGCCGTTATTTTGAAGTTTTAAGAGCGTTGATGACATCCTGCGTCAGGTCGATGCCGCCGTAGTAGACAAGAGCCCTGTTGACCACGATTGTAACGCCTTTCTGCTTGGCGACTTTTTCTATCGTTTCATTGACCTCTTTGAGTATCGGGTTCATGACCTTGGCCTCTTCTTCGCGCATTTCGAGCTGGAACGTCTGGAATATTTCATCTTTCTTGCTGTCGTCCGTCTCTTTATCGAAAGCTGTTTTGGCAGTGTTTGACTTCTTGCTGGCAAGTTCATCAAGCTGCTTACGGGCCTGCTCGAACTTAGGATACTGCCTAAGCACCTGTATATCGTCCACGTAACCGACCACGTCATCCGCCGCGCAGGACGCGCCGGCAACGGCCAAGATAGCTGCGGCGGCCAGCAACAATACCAAGATTTTTTTCATTCCCTTACCTCCTGCTGTTTTTACGCTTTGTTGTTATTTTCGCGCATGACAGGATTGTATAACCTATCGCCGTTCTTGTCCATAGCGCCGCAGGTCGCGCGGCGCAACTAG
>CAYVEQ010000059.1:0-8290 GCA_964450835.1 uncultured Synergistaceae bacterium | reverse complement strand
GTCAGTCCCTTACGAGAATATTCATGGTTGTGCGTCTGGAACAACCGGCAAGACGCGGTGCTGAATGCCAAAGGCGGCGGACTAACCGGCAGGCGCCGCGATGTTCGAGACGAAAGTCGCGCGTGTTGTTTCCGCGGCACAGCGATACCCGGTTTGCGGCGCGGTCCGCCCGATATGAGACGGGCGATAGGATCATAAATATTCAGCGCTGTTATTTTTTTCAATGCCGGCAGATGCATATCTTTATAAGATAAACGTCAAATGTTTAAAAAAACGCCGTTAAAATTTCACAGGACAGAGAAAATGTGTTATAATGCCCCCAGCAATTAAATTCAAGGAGGCATATCAAATGGAAGAAACCGCAAAGAAAAGAACCCGCAAGAACGATGATCAGCTTCTCGCGGAGTACGAGAAAAAAGTGGAGGCGATTAAGAACCGCATAGCCGCCAAGAAGCAGATCAAAGATTATGAGCCTATATGCACCAACCTGGGAAAGATACTGCTGGAGCTTTCGGGATACGACCTTTCGGGACTTCCCAGCGAGAAGAGAGTCTCTTGCAAAAAGAATTCGCCGACGGCGAAGAAAATAGTAAAAGAGATGGCGCGGTTGATTGCGGCTGGGGAGGCGAAGGACGAATAGCGGCGGCGCCTCACATTTTCGGGGAAAACATTAAATTTCTTCGCGGATATTGATTGAGGAATTTCACCGGTCTGATTTTCTTTCAGACCGGTTTTTTTATCCGACGCGCCGCGAATCAATCCGGGTAACGGACGCTTTCTGCCTGACTAAAGCCCGGACATAGATATGGAAAAAAGAGATACCCCGCGGCTCGCACAGAAGGCGCGCGAACAATCTTCTCTTCTCCCCCGCGACAAACGCGAATAAGCGGAAGGCAATATATGAGAACCTTAGCGGCGGCGCGCAAAAATATGCCGCTGCCGGCAAACGGCGCCCTCTTACAGCGATAACCCTGTTATATCCTTATTATGCCCGCGGCGGACAAAATAAAATTACGCTAACAGGGAGAGAAAATTTTGCTTCAGGCACGAGGGCTTTGCGCGCTTAAATAAATTTTTCCGCCGGGCCGGGCCTTTTCGCGCGCGCTTACGGCCGCGCGCTGTCTGTTCTGCCTTTTGCTTTTTTGATATAATAGCGGTATGAGAAAGATTTTCTTTTGTTCTTCGCACGGAATCGCCGTTTCGGCTTTAATCGCCGCGCTTTACGCGGCTCTTACTCTGGCTCTCGCTCCGGTTTCTTTCGGGGCGGTACAGTTTCGCCTCTCGGAAGCGCTTACGCTGCTGCCTTTTTTTATCCCTGAAGCCGTGCCGGGACTTTTTGTCGGCTGTCTTATTTCAAATATTTTCGGCGGCTTCGGGATCGCCGACATCGCGCTTGGCAGCTGCGCTACGCTTTCCGCCGCGTGGCTCACTTCCAGAATGCCCTGCCTGTGGCTCGCCGCGGTGCCGCCGGTAGCGGTGAATGCCGCCGTGGTCGGGGTTTATCTCGCTTTTCTTACCGGGACACCCCTTTTACTTTCCGTTTTTTATATAGCTTTGAGCCAGTCGGCCGTCTGTTTCTGCATCGGCGTGCCGCTCGCTCTCTATGTCGGACGTTCGCGCGCCTTTGAGAGTTTAAGGCGCTGACGTCCGGAGTTTCGCGTTTGGAGGCCTGCGATATGAATATACGCGAGAGGTGGGAGGATGTCGAGCGCGCGATTTTATCACCTTCCGCCTGCCTTTCATCGAAAAGCCGCGGGCGCGAGCGACCCGAGGAGCCCTGCCCAGTCCGCACCTGTTTTCAGCGCGACAGAGACAGGATAATTCACAGCAAATCTTTCAGAAGACTCAAATATAAAACCCAGGTTCTGCTCCTGCCTGAGGGCGACCACTACCGGACAAGGCTGACTCATACTCTGGAAGTCTCGCAAATCGCGAGGACAATCGCCCGCGCGCTGCGGCTCAACGAGGATTTGACCGAGGCTGTCGCTCTGGGGCACGACCTCGGGCACACGCCTTTCGGCCATATGGGCGAACACGTGCTTGACAGGCTCGCCCGCGAGAACGGACTTCCCGGCTTTCACCACGCCGAGCAGAGCCTGCGTGTGGTGGATTGCCTTGAAAAGGACGGGCGCGGCCTTAATCTCACGTGGGAGGTGCGCATGGGCATACTCCAGCACTCAAAAGGGCAGGTCGACGTGCATTCCGGCTACGGCCTCGCGAATCCGTCGAGCATGGAGGCGTGGGTTGTGCGCGTTTCCGACTCTCTGGCCTACCTGAATCACGATATCGACGACGCAGTCCGCGCTGGGCTGATTCGGGCGGATGAGAGCCCCGGGAGCGTGCGCCGGCTGATTTCCGAGCGGAATTCCCGCCGCATCAACGATATGGTCACAGACGTCGTGGAAAACAGCTCGGAGAATGAGATCGCTTTCAGTCCCGGCATGCTGGAGGAGATAGAGCGGCTGCGCGCTTTTCTCTTTGAGCGCGTTTATTCGAGGGCGAACGCCGTTGTCGAGGAGTCTCGCGTCGAGCATGTAATAACGGCTCTCTTCCGCAAGTATACGGAGAGCGGCGGCTCTGCGCGCGACGCCGCGGATGTGATTTCCGGAATGACGGACCGTTTCGCACTGCAGATGTTCCGGAAATATTTTGTGCCGAGTCCGTGGCCTAAGGTGACGGGATTTTAGAGCGCAGACGGCGCCGCGGCATTATGAGCGCGTCATGGCGGCGCGCATGTGATTTTTTGCAAGCGTAAAAAAAGGGGCGGTCACGCCCCTTTTGTCTGTCATATCAGCCCGTATTGCTTCAGCAGCTCCTGGTAACGTTTTTCAACTGCGTCGGGAGAATCGTAATCGTTCTTTTTCGGCGTTGTTTTTTGCGGCGGCGGAGTTTGAGAGGGAACTTTTTCCTCTGCCTTGTTGGGCGGCGCGACCTGAGTGACAGGCGTCTCCGGCTTTGCGGACGTGACGGGCGCTTCGGCCGCGGCGGGAGTTTCCCTGTCCGGCTCCGTCTGCGGCGCAGGAACTCCGGTCATATTGAGCGCGTAACGGTTGACGTCGGTCTCCTCGTCGATCGGCGCGAGCAGGAGCACTGGGGCGTTGGCGTCCGTGAGCGCCGCGCCCAGAGCGCCGCCGTGCCACGGACAGAGAGAGGAGGGCGCGTGCCCGAGAGGCAGCAGTATCTCCGCCGCTTCGCAGCCCTCCGCCGCGATGAATCCCGTCGTCCTGCATACGCGCACAGCCTCGACTTCCGCGTCGGCGGGAATCGGGAATGTCGCGGGCAGAGACAGAACGGTGACCGCGTATTTGACAAATTCCTTCCACACCGGCAGCGCCGCGGCGGCTCCCGTGGATTTCCCGCCGAGCGGCGTGTGGTCGTCGTTGCCGACGTATGCCACGACAACAAGCCCCGGCACGCCTCCCACGAACCATGCGTCGGTCCACTCGTTTGTCGTGCCCGTCTTGCCGAATGTTTCGTGCCCCTCGATTTTGGCGTTTGCGCCCGTTCCCCAGGAGGTCACCTGCTGGAGCATGGAGCGCATTGTGACGGCGATTGTCGGGGAGAGGGCCGGCGTGAGCTGCGGCCCGTTCTGTTCCAGAGTTTCATTGCGCTGGGAGATTATCCGGCGTATAGCGTAGGGCTTCGCCTGATAGCCGTTGTTCGCGAAAGAAGAGAACGCCACGCAGAGCTCAAGCGGGGTCAGGCTCGCCGTGCCGAGAGCGAGGGAGAGGTCGTCCGGAAGGTAGGGCGTCGTTATGCCGACGCGGCGCGCCAGGTCCGTGATGCGGCCCACCCCGCTTATCTGGGCAAGCCTTACGGCGGGGGTGTTTATCGAGCGGGCGAGTGCGCGCATCAGCGTTATTTCTCCGTCGAATTTGCCAGCGCTGTAGTTGCCGGGCGCCCAGCCGTTCGGGAATTGCAGCGGCGCGTCGAGAACGTGGTCGATGCCGCGGTAGCCCTGTTCAAAGGCAGAGGCGTAGACAAGAGGTTTGAAGGCCGAGCCGGGCTGTCTGAAAGCCTGGGTGGCCCTGTTGAATTTGCTCTTGCCGAAGTCGCGTCCGCCGACGAGAGCAAGTATTTCGCCCGTGTCGGGGTCCAAAGCGACAAGAGCGCCTTCGTGTTTCATGGCGCCGACAATTGATTCCGCCTTCGCCTGCAAATCTTTGTCTATCGTTGTGTGTACGCTTAATCCGCCTCTGTAAATCATGTCCGCGCCGTAGGCGGGCAGAAGGTGGCTGAAAAGAATGTGCGAGATGAAATAGGGCGCGTCTTCAAGCGTCAGCGGGTTGCTTTGCTTCGCCTCTTTCGCCAGATTCAGCGGCTTATTCAGGTTTTCGTCGTAGCCGCTCTTTGATATCCAGCCCAGGTCGAGCATCCTTCGCAGAACGTATGCTTTTCTCGCCTGCGAATTGTCGCTGTGGCGGGTAGGCGAATATTTTTCCGGCGCCGCGACAAGCCCCGCGAGAGCCGCCGATTCGTTGATGTCGAGTCCTGCCGGGGCCTTCGCGAAATATTTCCGCGACGCCGCTTCTATGCCGTAGGTGCCGTGCCCCATGTATATAGTGTTGATGTACATCTCAAGGAGCTGATCTTTCGTGTAAATGCGCTCGAGACGTATCGCCAGCACCATCTCGCGCGCCTTTCGGATTATGGTTTTTTCTTTGGAGAGGAACAAATTGCGCGCGAGCTGCTGTGTTATCGTGCTCGCGCCCTGCTTTGCCTCGCCCCGGAAAATGTCGACCAGGAGAGCGCGCGCTATCGCCGCGGGGCGAATGCCGCCGTGCTCGTAAAACTTGTCATCCTCCGCGGCGAGTATAGCTTTCACCATCCACGGGGAGACATTCTGCAATTTCACCCATGTGCGGTTTTCCTGAAAAAGCTGGGTCAACAGCCGCCCCTTGCGGTCATACACTTTAGTCGCGAGGCTGGGCTCGTGAGAGAGTATCTCCGGCGTCGACGGCAGCGTTTCCGTGATTTCCCGAAGCAGGAGCAGAGAGGCGACTGCAGCCGCGGCCGCGGCGATTGCCAGCGCAAGCATCAAAGAAGCGAAAATTTTTGAAACGACGGATTTTTTCCTGCGCGGTCTTTTATTTGCCAGAGAAAAATCCCTGTCGTCCTTCCGGGTTGGGGACATTCTTCGATACCTCCGGGGCCTTTGCTTATGTGAAAGAATTATATCACAGCAGCGCGCCTTCTTCGCGCGCGAAAAACGCGGCGCGCGCGGCCGGCAAAAAAGCGGGCCGGAATATCCGGCCCGCGTCTTGCTGCTATATTTAACCGCCGCTGATGTTGTGTATGATCTGCACTTCAGCCCCGTCGGGAACCTTGGCTTCAGCGTAGCGGTCCTTGTCGATAACGTTGTCGTCAACCCACACGGAGAGCAGTCTGAATTTGAAATTCTTCTCCTTCATAATCCCGCTTACCGTGAGCCCCTCTCTCCACGGGAAAGGCTCTCCGTTGACTGTTATCATGCGGCCATCCTCCCCTTTTTACGCCTCGAACTCGTCCTCCGGCTTCAGGTTCTTTTTCAGAAGCTCGACTACGTCTGGATAATCTATGCCGAGACGTTTTGCTGTGGCAAGCGTCGGGATACCGTTTTTGTTCCAGCCGCGGCGCTTGTAGACAGCCATCTTCAGCATCTCCCACTGTTCGCGGCGGTGCTTCTGAAGGAGCGCTATTTTTTCTTTAACGGTGAGGCCTTCGATGTTTTCGCCGAATTCCTTGAGCTTTTCGTCGAAATATTCCGGGCGCGCGTTCCACTCGTCCTCCCAGACTGGGCCGAGCCCGCGGTCGGGCGCTTCGTGGTACTTCGCGGTACCCTTGCCCATGCGCAGGTTGAAGATGCGCTCAAAGTTGTATACCTTCTCTGACTGTTCGATCATGCCGTCGCGCGAGAGGTGCTTGCCCGTGATTGCCTCGTAGATGTCAAGATAGTTCTGAAGATGCTCGGGGACTCTCGCCGCTTCGATGCCCTTGTATCTTATGCCGTTGTCGGCGGGTTCGATGTCGTTCCACGGGAGTTTGCAGAGCCCCTGCAGCGAGAACCAGAGACGGAAATTCGGGAAGAAGAAAAGCGCTTCCGCCTTGTCCGCGTATGTCGGGAGCTGCTTATTGACCATATCCATGAAGATAAGCCACGCTTCGTCGTGCTGCGGCCCTTTGAGCGTAAGGAAGTAGCCGCCCCACTGCGCTATCGACTCCTGGCAGCGGTACTCCGACGCCTCAAGCCCCTGGCAGACCATGCCGATCTTCATCATGGTGTTCATATCCGCGCCGTATTCCTTCGCGAAGAACTCGCGCGCCACCTCGATGCCGCGTCCGCAGGCGATGGCGAACTCGTCCTCGCCGCGCGCTATGCGGTGGATAAGCTCCATGATGTCGGCCTTGCGTCCGAAGTTAAGGTCAAGGCCGTGAGTGTTTTCCTTGTTGATGAGGCCCAGCTCGAAGCACTCGCAGACAAAAGCGAGTCCCGTGCCGAGCGAGATGGTGTCAAGGCCGTAATGGTCAGCGTAGAAGTTGGCCTCTATTGTCCAGTACGGGTCAAAAATACCGAGGTTGGAGCCAAGCCCCGCCGCAGTTTCATATTCGGGCCCGTCTACGATCACCTCTTTGCCCTTCCACGGTCCGGTCTGGAGCGGGAAGTGATCGACAGCCTTCGCGCAGGCGAGCGAGCAGCCGTACCAGCAGCCGTCGGCCATGCCCTGAGTGAAGATCTTAGAGTAAGAATCGGAGCTGATATTGTCTATGTCCTTATTTCTGCCGAACTTGTAGTTGTTGACGGGAAGAAGGTCGTAGGCATCCATTATCTCGGTGAGGTGGGCCGTGCCGACGGAACGCATCTTGGACTGTTTGTTGTCAAGGTCGTGAATGCGCTTGTGGAGACTCGCTCCGGCGCGCTGTATGGTCTTGATGTCGACAGGGTCGTTCTCAAGGCCGGAGAAGCGGGTGCGTTTCACGACGAGGGCTCTGACGTTCTTGTCCCATAGCACCGCGCCGCCGCCGCCGCGTCCCGCCTGCTTCAGACGGACGGCCTTGCGGCGCACGTCGTAGAAGCTGAAGTTCATGCCTGCCCAGTAGCTCGTACGCGCCGCCATACCCGTTGAAACGACAGAGATGGTGCGCTTGTCAGCCTCGTCCTTGGCGAAGTACTCGTGCAGCGCCTCGGAGACCGAGTAGGCGTTCGGGTCTTCGAGATTGGATTCGTAAACGGTAATCTTGTGCTCGTCTCCGTCGATGAAAACGACTACGGGACGGTCTGCCTTTCCCTGCAGCTCCATCGCGTCAAAGCCAGCGAATTTAAGGAACGGCGCGAAATAGCCGCCCGCGTTGCTGTTATAAGTCTGTTTCGTCGCCGGCGAAAGGAATACGGAATAGCATTTGCCCGCGCCCGGATACTGCGTGATGCCGCAGAAGGGGCCGCCGGCTATTACGATTTCGTTCTCCGGGTCGTTCCACTTTGTATTTTCCGTCACCGCGTCCCACAGGAGTTTGAGGCCGAAACCGCGTCCGCCCGTAAATTTTTCGATCATATCCTCGGAAACGGGGCGCTTCTCGAACTTGTAATTGCCGTCTTTATTGCCGAGGCTGATGTAAAGCGTTTCCTTGGAGTAGCCGTGATGAATCTTCGCCGCCTCGTAAGTCCATTCCGCCAGAACTTTCATCGGAGCGTTAGCCATCGAAATCTCTCCCTTCTATGCCTTTGCCGGCACGTTGATAACAGTGAGCGCCCCTGTCGGGCACTTCCGAGCGCAAATGCCGCACGCTATGCACTTGAAAGGCTCGGTCTGTCTGTCGCCGTTGAAGAACATACTGGCCGACGGGCAGAAGCCGACGCACATGAGGCACGATGTGCATTTGTCCTTGCGCAGCTGAACGACGCCGTTGGCGTCACGCTCAAGCGCCTGCGTCGGACAGACTTCCAGGCAGGCCCCGCACTGCGAGCATATGTTGATATTAGGGAATCCCGCGAAATTGCAAACCTTGACTCTTGAAAGCTCCGGTGAATTTTCCTTGAAATATGCGGTCGAGCACGCTTCCATGCACGCTCCGCACTGAACACACTTCTCTGTGTTCACTTGCATGATTCTCACACTAATCCCCTCCGCTTTATTCGATTTTTAAGACGCGAAAAACTACAGGCTCCGCGCCTTCCCCAATATCAAAATTTTAACATAAATTTAACGGCGGATGATTCGCCGCCGCTGCATTTGCTTTGGATTAGCTAATCAAAAGTGAGCAAAATAATTGACGAAAAGCAGCGCGATCTCCCTCGTGCAAACAAACCCGCAAA
>CAYVEQ010000058.1:0-8349 GCA_964450835.1 uncultured Synergistaceae bacterium | reverse complement strand
ACGATGCGCCGCGCCGGACGTTCCCTGACATAAAAAGTCAAAACGCCGCGCGCGGACACGAACAAAAGAGAGGTGGAAAAAATGAAAAAAATTATATCCGCGATACTCGCGCTGCTCATCTTAGCCACGTCGGCGGCGGCGGCTCCGGCCGGACCGCCTAAAGCTCCCCGCGGAGGCGGCCCCGCCCCCGGCAGAGCGCCGCGAATTCCGCCGCGCCCGGGAGTTCCGCGCCCGATGCGCCCGCACCCCGGCGTTCACAGGCCTATGCACCCGATGCCGCCCCGTCCCGGCGTACACAGACCTCCTCACCCGATGCCGTCTCGTCCGGGCGTACACAGGCCTCCGCACCCGATGCCGCCTCGTCCCGGCATACACAGGCCGCTTCACCCGGTACCCCCGCACCCGCCGTTCCGCCATCACCGCTTCCGTTTCAGGCATCACCACCTGCACGACGGCTGGTTCTTCGGAGGACTGGGAATCGGGCTGCTGATAGGAGCCATCGAGAACAACAGGACAAACAACGATACGGACAACAGCGAATACCGCGCAGAGGATGTGCGCAGCGCCGCGCGCGAAACAGCCGAGCAGCAAAGCGGACGGCTGCTTGACGCCATTTCGCGCGCCGGCTCGCTCGACGCGCTCCTTGAAATGAACGATTATTGGCGGTCGCAGGGACAAATAACGCTGCTTGACACAAGCGGCCCCATGCTCTCGCTGAAAGTGTCGGGCTTCCGGGAAGATCTGACAATTCTCTACCTGCTTGACAGCGCGGCGGGAGAAGTCAGCGTGACGGTATCGTTTCCGGCTTACGGCGTAACGGAAAGCGTGACCGCCCTCTACCGCGAGCCGGAAACCGCGGCGGGAACAGGAAAAACGGCCCTTGGCGCCGCGGCCCCGCAGGCTCCGCCGAAACCGGCCCCGCGTCAGGAGCGGCCCGACGCCTTCGAGCGGCTAGGCTTCACCCTTGAAGAGAACATGCGCACAAAAGAGGGATTCCTTGTAGCGCGAAGCGTAGCGCAAGGAAGCTCCGCCGAAAAAGCGGGAATGGAAACGGGCGCGGTAATCCGCGCGATAGACGGCAACAGCACTGCGCGGGTGAGCGTCGAACAGGTTCGCGCCTTTATCGACCGCAGGGCGGAAGCCGGCGCCTCGGTAAAAATCACCTTCACGGCAGGCGGGCAGGAAAAAACTGTAACGACGCGCCTGTAGCGAAGCGCGTGAAGCTATTGCAACAACGGGGCGAATCGTGATAGACTAATCAAGCGCGAACGGGCTCGTAGCTCAGCTGGATAGAGCGACTGCCTCCTAAGCAGTAGGCCATCGGTTCAATTCCGGTCGGGCCCGCCAAAACGAAAAAATCTCCGCCGTTCACTCGGCGGAGTTTTTTATCGCGGCAGCCGTCCATAAGGCGGCGGCGCGGTGCTCCGGCACCGCGTTTCTGCCGCGCCGCGCCAGCCTCTACATCAGAAACGGGGCGGCCGTTATCCCGATCACGGCAGAGGCCGCGATGTAGACGACGGGGTGCTTTTTGTATTTTCTGATGAGGATGAATATCAGGACAAAGTAAGCGGCACGCCCCCACGGGAGGGCGGAAAACGCGGGGAGTGCGTCGCCCGCACGAAGCACCGCAATGCGGAAAACGTCCAAGCCCGCCGCAGCGATAAGTCCCGTGACGGCTGGGCGAAGGCCGTAGAACATATAGCCGACCTGTTTGTTGCTGCTGAATTTTTCAAGCGATTTCGAGACCAATATGACGATGACGACCGCGGGAACCACGATGCCGAGCGTCGCCGCCGTCGCCCCCGCTATGCCTTTCATGTTGAAGCCGACGTAGGTCGCCATGTTTATGCCGATCGGTCCCGGCGTGGATTCCGAGATGGCTATCATGTCCGTAATGAAGCCCGTGCTGAACCAGCCGGTGCGCCTCGACAGCTCCCGAAGAAAGGGAATCGTCGCCATTCCGCCGCCGACCGCGAAGAGGCCGATTTTGAAAAATTCCGCAAAGAGTCTGAGAAGAATCATTTTCCGCTCCTTTCTCTCTTTGCCGCCAGGTTTTTGGCGAGCACGCCGAGGGTGGCCGCCCCTATTACCACGGCGACCGGCGAGACGGAGGAAAACTCCGTAAGCAGAAAGACAGCGGCGCATACCGCTATGCCGAAGCCGTCTTTTACCCCTTTTTTCCACAGGCCGAGGACGGCGTCGAGTATCAGAGCCACAACGCAGACCGAAACGCCCGCCATAGCCTCTTTAACATATATGTTGTTCTGAAAGTTTGAGAGGAAGGCCGCGATGATGCTTATTATTACGACGCAGGGCGAAACGCAGCCCAGCACGGCGGATATGCCTCCGGCGACGCGCCTCACGCGGTAGCCGATGAACACAGCGACGTTCACAGCGATTAAGCCCGGCAGGCCCTGGCTTACCGCGTAGAAATCCATCACCTGTTCGTCTGTCACCCAGTTCTTTCTTTCGACGCATTCTCTTTTCAGTATGGGAAGCATAGCGTAGCCTCCGCCGAATGTAACGGCTCCCATTTTGAAGAATGAGAGATAAAGTTCAAGCAGTTCTTTCATCGCCGCTTTACCACGACTCCTTTCGGGCCGCCGCCCCTCATTACTATACAACAGGCGGCGGGAAAGAGCCATAGCGCCGCGCTTTCGCTTGATAAAGGCTCTTTCACATGTTAATCTTATCACGAAAGCGCGCGCCTGTTGTGAAAGCGCGGGCCGCGCTCCGCGGTGCTTTTGCGTTTTTGATATTGCATTTCCGTCAGCAGGTTAAATTTTTATGTGTGGGAGGAAGGATCATGAATCAGTGTTTCGGGTGCAACACATGTCCCAGCGCGGACAAACCGCTTGAAGATTTTATCCGCGCTTTGCCCAACGAGACTTCGCATCACAGGGTGGCGGGTCAGTCTGTCAAGTGCGGTTTCGGCCTTCAGGGGGTCTGCTGCCGCCTCTGCTCCAACGGCCCCTGCCGCGTCACGCCGCAGGCGCCCCGCGGCATCTGCGGCGCCACCGCGGACGTTATCGTGGCGAGGAATTTCCTGCGCGCCGTGGCCTCCGGCTCCGGCTGTTATATCCATGTCGTTGAGAATACCGCGCTGAACCTCAAAAACACGGCTCTCGCGAAGGGCGTCATCAAGGGCGAGAGGGCGCTCGGACATCTCTGCGAGCTCTTCGGCGTGACCGGCGGCGACAAATACGAGAAGGCGCTCGCCGTCGCGGAAAAGGTGCTAGACGATATTTACAAGCCGGAGTACGTGAAGATGGAGCTTGTCGCCAAGATGGCCTACGCGCCGCGCTTTGCCGCGTGGGAGAAGCTCGGCATACTTCCCGGCGGCGCGAACGCGGAGATAGTGAAGGGCGTCGTCAAGTGCTCGACGAACCTGAACTCCGACCCGGTTGATATGCTGCTCTCCTGCCTCAGGCTCGGCATTTCGACGGGGCTTTACGGACTTACTCTGACAAACCTGCTGAACGACGTAATGCTCGGCGAGCCGGAAATCCGCCCCGCGCCGGTCGGCCTCGGCGTTATCGATCCGGACTATATCAACATCATGATTACCGGCCATCAGCATTCGTGCTTCTCCTATCTCCAAGACAGGCTTGTCGAGCCGGAGGTTGCGGCGAAGGCGAAAGCCGCCGGCGCGAAGGGCTTCCGCCTTGTCGGCTGCACCTGCGTCGGGCAGGATCTTCAGCTGCGCGGCGCGCACTACACGGAGGTGTTCGTCGGCCACGCCGGCAACAACTTCACGTCCGAGGCCGTGCTTTCGACAGGCGCGATAGACGCCGTGCTTTCCGAGTTTAACTGCACTCTGCCGGGCATCGAGCCTATATGCGACGCGCTCGCAATCAAGCAGATCTGCCTTGATGACGTGGCGAAGAAAGCCAACGCGGAGTATATTCCTTTCGTCTTTGAGACGCGCGAGGCCGACGCGGACAGAATCATCGACAAAATCGTCGCCGCCTACAAAGAGCGGCGCGGCAAGGTTGAAACGCGCCTCCTGCCGGAGCACGGCAACAAAGACACAGTCACAGGCGTTTCCGAAGTTTCGCTCAAAGATTTCCTGGGCGGCAGCTGGAAGCCCCTCATCGATCTCATCGCCGCCGGCGAGATAAAAGGCGTAGCGGGCGTGGTCGGCTGTTCAAACCTAACCTTCGGGGGGCACGACGTCCTCACAGTCGACCTGACGAAAGAGCTCATCAAGCGCGATATAATCGTCCTCTCGGCCGGCTGCTCATCCGGAGGCCTTGAAAACTGCGGCCTTATGGAGCCTTCCGCCGCCGCGCTCGCGGGGCCGAAACTCCGCGCCGTATGCGAAAAGCTCGGCATTCCGCCGGTGCTCAACTTCGGGCCGTGCCTCGCCATCGGGCGCCTTGAGATAGTGGCGACGGAGCTCGCCGCTGCGCTGGGAATAGACCTCCCGCAGATGCCGCTTGTCCTCTCCGCCCCGCAGTGGCTAGAGGAACAGGCGCTCGCGGACGGAGCATTCGGTCTGGCCCTCGGTCTGCCGCTCCACCTCGGCGAGCCGCCCTTCATAACGGGCAGCAAAATCGTCACGGACGTGCTCACGGAACAGATGAAGACGCTGACGGGCGGACAGGTGGTAATAGACCCGGACGCGGCGTCGGCGGCCGGCAAACTCGAAAGCATAATACTCGACCGCCGCGCGGCGCTGAACATTTAAGAGGGGAGGCGTCAGTGATGAAGCGTATCTTCATAGACGCCGACAAGTGCGACGGCTGCAAGAACTGCGTCCTCGCCTGCATGAACTCCCACCGCAAAGACGGCGTTGAGGACATCTACACTCTTGACTTAAGCGACGCGGACAACGAAAGCCGCTGCTTCATACTGCACGGCGCGGACAAAAGTTACAAACCGCTCTTCTGCCGCCACTGCGACGAGCCGAAGTGCGTGGCGAGCTGCATGAGCGGCGCGATGAGCAAAGACCCGGAAACGGGCCTCGTGACATACGACGGGGAGAAATGCGGAGCCTGCTTCATGTGCGTCATGAACTGTCCCTTCGGCCTGCCGAGACCGGACAGGCTCAGAGAAAAAGTGATAAAATGCGATTTCTGCGAAAAACGCGCGGAGGGGCCGGCCTGCGTAAAAGCCTGCCCCAAAGAGGCCATCAGCGTAGAGGAGGTGCTGTAACATGAAACATCTCATAATCGGAGCCTCGGCCGCGGGAATAGCGGCGGCGCGCAAGATACGCGCCCTGCGCCCGGAGGACGAAATAACGGTGATAGCCAAAGACGACGCGGTGCACTCGCGCTGCATGCTCCACCACTACATCGGCGGCCGCAAAAGCGCGGAGGAAATCAACTTCGCGGGGCCCGGCTTCTTTGAGAAAAACCGCGTGAAATTCATCGCTGGCGAAGAGGTGACGGCGGTGCTCCCCGACGAGAAAGCCGTACTCTGCGCCAAAAGCGGCAAAGTCGCCTACGACAGGCTGCTGGTTGCCACAGGGGCCAGATATTTCATTCCTCCGGTGCCGGGCTTCCGCGAGGGCAAAAACGTCTACGGCCTCCGCGACCTGGGCGACGCGCGCAAAATCAGCGAAGCGGCGAAACACGCGAAAGAGTGCGTGATCGTCGGCTCGGGCCTCGTGGGGCTTGACGCCGCCTACGCTCTCACCGAGCGCGGCGTGAAATGCCGTATAGTCGAGATGGAAAACAGGCTATGCCCTCTGCAGCTTGACGCGACCGCGGCCGCGCCCTACAAGGCGCTGTTTGAAAAAGCGGGATGCGAATTCTATTTCTCAAAGAAAGCAAGCTCGGCCGAGCTTGACGGGACGGGCCGCGTAACCGCCGTGGCGCTTGACGACGGCACGCGCCTTCCCGCCGATTTTCTGGTGGTAAGCGCGGGCGTGCGGCCGAACATAGAATTTCTTGAAGGAAGCGGAATCGCGCTTGACCACCGCATTGTGACCGACAGCCATATGCGCACCGCCAAAGAGGACATCTACGCCGCCGGCGATGCGGCCGGCCTCTCCGGCATCTGGCCGAACGCCGCCATGCAGGGCGAAATCGCCGCGAAGAATATGTGCGGGGAGGAGGCCGAGTACACCGACCGGTACGCGATGAAAAACACGATGAATTTCTTCGGCCTCGCGACGCTTTCCCTCGGCCCGAACAAAGAGCAGGAGGGCGACGATGTGTTCACCGCCGAAAGCCGCAGCGGCTACGCGAAAGCGATAATGCGCGACGGCGCGCTTGTCCACCTCACGATTCAGGGCGACATCGGCAACACCGGCTTCTGGCAGGAGATAGTAAAGCGCGGCATTAACCCCCTCACCCCTGGCAAGCCGCTCGCCGCTCTCAGCTACGCCGACTTCTGGCACTATGACGCGGCAAACGGAAAATACGAGTGGGAATAGAAACAAAGCAATAACAAAAAGCGCCGAGGCCTATAACAGCCCCGGCGCTTTTACTTCGCGAAAGTACCGCGCCCATGCCTTAATTCGGCATAAACACAAAGCTGCATTTAATCAGCGTCCGAGTTGAATCCCTGTCATCTTTTCGTAGTATTTGGCGAGTGCGCTGTGGTCGCTCTGTCCGCAGCCGTTGTTATGCAGCCACTGCAAATTTTCCTGCACAGCCGCCGCCATAGGCAAAGGCGCGCCTACGGAATGCGCGCAGTCAAGAGCGTTATTCAGATCCTTGATGTGCAGATCAATTTTAAAGCCGGGCTTGTCGTTCCCGGCAAGCATCATAGGAGCCTTCGCTTCCATAACGGTAGAACCCGCAAGTCCGCCGCGAATAGCTTCGAAGACCAGATGCGGGTCCACTCCCGCCTTCTGGGCGAGAGTCAGCGCCTCTGCCAGAGCCTGTATATTACACGCCACGATGATCTGATTAGCCAGCTTGGTAGTATTGCCCGCGCCGACATCGCCGCAGCGTATCACGGAAGCTCCCATGGACTGAAGCAGAGGCTTATATTTATCAAAGACATCCTGTTTCCCGCCCACCATAAAAGACAGAGTGGCGTCTATTGCCTTGGGCTCTCCGCCGGACACAGGGGCGTCAAGCATTTCCACTCCCTTTTCCTGAAGCGCGGCTGCAATTTCCTTCGAGGCGATTGGATTTATCGAACTCATGTCAATGAAAACGCTTCCCTTATGCATAGTCTGGATTAAGCCGTTTTCGCCGAGCACGACATCTTTAACCTGCGGGCTGTTAGGCAACATCGTGAGAACGACGTCGCAGCAACGCCCGATCTCATTGTTGTCCGCGTGTTTTGCGCCTGCTGCTGTAATCTCTTTTACCGCAGCGGCGTTAATGTCATTAACCGTCAGGTCATAACCTGCCTTTAACAAATTTTTTGCCATGGGCTTTCCCATGATTCCAAGTCCGATTAGTCCGACTTTCATCTGTCTTCCTCCTCCTGTTAAGGATATTTTTTACAATAAACCGGCCTTGCGCAGCTCAGCTGCCATGAGCCTATACGGTTCGCCGTCCTGCGCCGTCGGCAGATTCGGACGCACGGGGCAGCCTACGTCAAGGCCGCGCATATTCGCCAGATCTTTTGTTGCCACAGGGAAACTGGCTTTATCCATTGAGAGACGTATCGGATTTATCTTAAATTGCCCTTCCAAAGACTGTCTGAAATCATTCTCAATGAACTTAGTATAAATAGAAACGATTAACTCAGGCATATAGTTGGCCGTCGTACAAACAGCACCCACGCCTCCAACCGCGAGCGACGCGAAAATCAAAGTGTCCTTGCCGCCGAAAACCTTAAAGCCAACGTCGCGTGTCCTGCGCACAAACTCCTCCGTTAAGGTAAGATCCCCGCTGGAATCCTTTATGCCGACGATATTATGAACTTCATGCGCCAAACGATCCACCAAATCCGCCGACAGCGTATAGCCGACCCGCCCGGGATTGTTGTACAGCAGCATCGGCGTTTCCGGGATACTTTCGGCTATCTCTTTAAAATGCAGATATAATTCTTTTTCCGTCGGTTTGAGGAACATCGGCTGCAATACCGAAACGCCGTCCGCATGATGTCTGACCGCCATCTTTGCTAAAGATACGCTTTTTTTTGTGCTGATTTGTCCCATGCCGAAGTAGACGGGCACGCGGCCGTTTGCCTGTTCAACGATGACGTCGAGGGTTCGCTCCATCTCGGCCTCGTTGAACATATAAAATTCTCCGTTGCTCCCAAACGCAAGAATGCCGTGTACTCCGCCGTTAATTACATAGTCTACCTGACGGCGCATACGGTCTTCGTCAATATTGTCGTCGTTATCTACCGGAGTAACAATAGGGACAATAATCCCTTTAATAAAGCTGGTATCCATATTTCCTCACCCTTTTATCGGTTAACGTTTACAAATTCTTT
>CAYVEQ010000057.1:0-8613 GCA_964450835.1 uncultured Synergistaceae bacterium | reverse complement strand
TGAAATGGCGCGCCGCCGCCCGCGTTCCGGAACTTTCGCCGCGTCGCAGCCGGTCGCCGGGGCCGTGCGGAGTATTGCAAATTGCCGCGCGTATGATAAAATTACGAAAATGGCTGTCCGCGGCATGCGCGGCCGGCAATGCGGTCGCTTTTTGTGCGGGACAGGTTCGGCGGAGTGTGCCGGGTTTTCGAAAAACACGGGGGGGGGGGGGTAGAAGATGTCTTCGACGGCAAGATTCCTTAAAGTTGTCAAAAAAATTTTCAAAGTGCCGCTGCCCTGCAAACCGGAGCCGTCGGCCTTTTCCCCTGCCGGGTTGGTTATGCCGGGCGGGTTCGCGTGGCGCCGTTTGGCGGCGTCAATGTCGGCCGGGGCTGACAGACGCGGCGGACATACCGGAGGATAAAATTCTCCGCGCCGGCGGGCCGCCGCTAAACAGAGCCCCGACGGTAACGGGAGCGGGCGCTCCGCTTTCGTCCGTTTCCCGCGCGCATTTCATTTTCTTTCTTTCGCCCGCCGGAAGAAAGAAAAGGGTGAAAGAGGCGGGATAAAAGAAATGAAAGGATATTTGTCAAAGTCATGCGGATAATGGAAACTCTCGCGCCGGTATCGGGCGCGCCTTTCGGCGCGGGCCGGTCCGGACGGGCGGACGGCAGATGAAGCTGCCGTCCGCGATAAAAAAACTGAAGAAGCACCAGTTCCTCTTTGAGGAACTGGTAAAACGCGACTTCAAGAAAAAGTACAAGCGCACGGTGCTCGGCATGGGCTGGAGCATGCTGTCGCCGCTTTTGACGCTGCTGGTGATGAAGCTGGTCTTTACGCAGTTCTTCGGCCGCTCGACAGCGCACTACACCACGTACCTCTTCTGCGGCAACCTGGTCTTCTCCTATTTCAGGGACTCCACCACGCAGGGCATGACGTCGCTGGTGAGCAACGCGGGCATCTTCACCAAAGTCAATGTGCCTAAGTATCTGTTCCTCTTCTCCAAAAACGTGCAGACACTGATCAATTTCGGCCTGACGCTGATCATTTTTTTCATGTTCTGCGTCCTCGACCATATCGTTTTCACGTGGAAATTCATCTTTCTGCTTGTCCCGATCGGGGCCCTCGTGCTGTTCAACATCGGCGTGGGGCTTATCCTTTCGGCGCTCTTCGTCTTTTTCCGCGACGTCAACTACCTGTGGTCGGTCTTTACGCAGATAATAATGTATATGTGCGCGATTTTTTACACCGTGGACAAACTGCCGGCCGGGGTGCGGAGGCTCTTTCTGCTGAACCCGGTCTATCTGTTCATACGCTACTTCAGGATGATTGTCATCGAAGCGGCGATCCCGCCGCTGTGGCTCCATCTGCTGATGGCGGCGGACGTCGCCGCCGCGCTCGGGCTCGGCTGCCTGATGTACGTAAAGTACAACACAAAGTTCCTGTACTATGTGTAGCGGCGGGCTGGAGATAAAATCATGAACATACTGACGGTGGAGAATGTGTCCATCCGCTACATGACGGGCGACTTCAAGGCTATCGGCCTGAAGGAATACGTGATCCGGCGGCTGAAGGGAAACTACCGTGTGAGTGAATTCTGGGCCGACAGGAACATCACCTTCCGGCTCGAGAAGGGGGATATGCTCGGGATTATCGGAGCCAACGGAGCAGGGAAGTCGACGCTGCTGAAGGCAATCTCCGGCATCATGCAGCCGACGGAGGGAAGCGTGCGCCGTCACGGAACGATCGCGGCGCTGCTGGAGCTGGGCAGCGGCTTTGACGGCGAGCTGACGGTGAGGGAGAACGCCTATCTGCGCGGCGCGATGCTCGGCTACACGCGAAAGTTCATGGACGAGACATACGGGGCAATCATAGATTTCGCGGAGCTGAAGGAGTTTGAGGACAGGCCGTTCAAGCAGCTCTCGAGCGGCATGAAAAGCCGTCTGGCTTTTGCCGTCGCCTGCATGGTAAAGCCGGACATTTTAATATTGGACGAGGTGCTGTCGGTGGGAGACGGGGCCTTCCGCAAAAAGAGCGAGGCCAAGATGAAGGAAATCATCGGCGGCGGCACGACGACGATTCTCGTGTCGCACATGCTCGGGCAGGTACGCGAAATGTGCGGCAAAATCCTCTGGCTTGACAAGGGCCGGCAGATTGCCTTCGGCGACGACGTGCAGGGGATATGCGACCGCTACGAGAAATTTCTGAACAAAAAGAACGCCGGGCAGACCGCAAAAAAACCGTAAGGCTGCGGCAATTAAGGGAATCGGCGCCGCGGTACGCTGCGGGAGCTGCGGACGAAAAAACGAAGAGAGGAATTGAAAATCTTGGATAAGCGAAAAAAGATCAGCGTGACCATACCCTGCTATAACGACGAGAAGTGCGTGCCCGTCATGGTCGAGCGGGTGACGCGCGTGTTCCGCGAACAGCTGCCGCAGTACGACTACGAGGTCATCTTCGTCGACGACTGCTCGCCTGACCGCACCCGCGACGTGATCCGCGAGCAGTGCGCGAAAGACCGGCACATCAAGGGCGTGTTCAACGCGCGCAACTTCGGATACACGCGAAACGTATTCGCCACACTCCAGTACGGCACCGGAGACGCCACATTCCTGATGTTCAGCGACCTGCAGGACCCGCCGGAGCTGTTGCCGCGGTTTGCGGAAGCGTGGGAGGCCGGGCACAAGGTGGTCATCGGGCAGAAGACCCGGAGCAAAGAATCCAAACTCATGTTCTTCCTGCGCACGGTTTATTACAATGTTATCGGGAAACTTTCCGACACCAGACAGATACAGCACTTCAACTCCTTCGGCCTCTACGACAGGGCGTTTGTCGACGTCATGCGGCGCATCGACGACCCGTGGCCCTACCTCAAGGGATTGGTTTCCGAGTACGCCATGAGCCTCAAAGTGATCGGGTACGAGCAGGATGCCAGCCTGCGCGGCAAATCGGGGTTCAACTTCTGGAAAACATACGACAACGCCATGGTGGGCATCACGTCATACACCAAGATTCTCATGCGTCTTGCCACCTTTGCGGGCGCGGCGCTCGGCGTGTTTTCCGCGCTGCTTGCCGTCTTCGTCCTGGTGAGCAAACTCCTGCACTGGAACGTCTACCCTTACGGAACGGCCACCATTATCATCGGCGTCTTCTTCATCGGCGCCGTGCAGCTCTTCTTCATGGGCATAATGGGAGAGTATGTCCTCAGCATCAACACGAGGACTATGCGGCGGCCGCTGGTGGTTGTGGAGGAACGCATAGGCTTTGACGAAGCCGCCGAAGCCGGAGAGAAGGAGAAGAAATGAGCGGCACGATGCTCTCTGCCGCCGGCAGCCGGGCCGAAACGGGCGGCGCGGTCAAATTCCGCCGCCGTGCTGCCCGCGGAGAAGGAAAACGCCGTCCGCGACGCCGCGGATTGGGTGAAGAGTTTCTTAAACCTGTGAGGTGAGCGTATGAATATTATCGTGGTAGGCACGGGCTTTTCCGGCGCGATTCTGGCGCGGAAGATCGCCGAGGAGCTTGACCGAAAGGTCCTGGTGGTGGAAAAGCGCAGCCATATCGCAGGCAACATGTACGACGAGTACGACGGGCGCGGCATACTGGTTCAGCGATACGGGCCGCACTTCCTCAACACCGACAAATATGAGATTATCGCCTTTTTGTCGCAGTACGCCGAACTGTTCCCGCACTGGTGCAAGATGCTGAGCTATATAGACGGACGCCACGTGCGCCTGCCTTTCAACTTCGAGACTATGCGGCAGCTTGTGGGAATGAAGGCGGCGCAGAGCCTGCTCACCAAAATGCGGAAAGCCTTTGCCGGGCGCGACCGCGTGCCGGTGCTTGAGATCGTCAATCACAGCGACGAGGAAGTCGCCGCCTACGGCAAACTGCTCTTTGAAAAAGCCTTCCGCACCTATATAAGCAAGATGTGGGACGTGCCGCCGGACGAGATTGACCCGTACGTCCTGCGGCGCGTGCCCATGGCTATGAACTACGACGAGCGGTATCTGAACCGCGACTTCCAGATGCTGCCCAGGCACGGCTTTACCCGTATGTTTGAATCCATGCTTTCTCACCCGAACATAGAGCTTCTGATGAACACGGACGCGCTGGACGGCCTGACGCTGTCGGACGGTGAAATCCGCTGGAGAGGCGGCAAACTTGATCTTCTGGTCTACACCGGCGCCATAGACGAGCTCTTCGGCTACCGGTACGGGATGCTGCCGTACCGCGCGCTGGACATCCGCTACGAGTACTTTGACGAGGAGCGCGTGCTGCCTTGCGAAATCGTCTCCTACCCGCAGGCGAAGGGGTACGTGCGCAAGACGGAATACAGAAGGATAATGTTTGATGAAAGCACCGCGCGCGGCAGCGTGGTCGCCACGGAATACCCCGTGGCCTTCGACCCGAACGACCCGGCGGCCAAAGTGCGCTGCTACCCGGTGGTAACGGAGGAGAGCGACGCTCTGTATCAAACCTACCTTCGGGAGGCGGGACGGTATCGGAACCTCTTCCTCTGCGGCAGGCTGGCGGAGTTCAGATACTACAACATGGACGTATGCATCGAACACGCGCTGGAGTACTTCGGGAACGTGAAGGCCTACCTGGCGGGAAAATAACCGGCGGGCCATGACGGAGAGACTGAAGCGGCTTCTGTCGGGGGAGACGTTCCGCTACCTTGTCTGCGGCGCGCTCACAGTGGCGGTGAACATCGTTTCCTACAAGCTGCTGGTTCTGATATGGACGAGCCTGACCGCCAACACAGCGGCTTTCTTCATCGCGGTCGTCTTCGCCTACTGGACAAACGGAACTTTTGTCTTCCGAAGCCCGCTCGGCCCGAAGAGCTTCGCGCAGTTCATGGGCATGCGCCTGGGGACGCTGGCTGTCGACGACGGCGGGATGTGGGCGCTGCTGGCTCTCGGCGTCGACGACCTGCTCGCCAAATGCGTGGTGAACGCGGTTATCATCGTCATCAATTATTTGGCGAGCAAGCTGATTATATTCAAGAAAAGAGAGGAACGAGGGGAGTCATCATGAAGGGTATAATACTGGCCGGCGGTTCCGGCACGCGCCTCTACCCGCTGACCAAGGGCGTGTCCAAGCAGGCGCTTGCCATCTACGACAAACCCATGATCTACTATCCGCTCTCCACGCTGATGCTGGCGGGGCTGCGTGAGATACTCATCATCTCAACGCCCGAAGACGTGCCGGTTTTCAAGCGCATACTGGGGAACGGCGAACAGCTGGGAATGCGCTTCTCCTACACTGTGCAGGAGAAGCCCAACGGCCTGGCGGAGGCCTTTATCCTCGGGGAGGAGTTCATCGGGGACGACCAGTCCGCGCTTGTCCTCGGGGACAACATCTTTTACGGCAGCTCCTTCTCCGTTATTCTGGAGAAAGCCGCGGCGCTGAAAGAAGGGGCGCTGATCTTCGGCTATCCGGTGCATGATCCGTCCAGCTTCGGCGTGGTGGAGTTCGACGAGAACGGAAAGGTGCTCTCGCTGGAGGAAAAACCGAAACGGCCCAAGTCCAAATTCGCCGTACCTGGCCTCTATTTCTATGACAACCAGGTGGTGGAAATAGCCAAGAGCGTGAAGCCCTCCGACCGCGGCGAGCTTGAGATCACGGCGGTGAACAACGAATACCTGCGGCGCGGACAGCTGAGGTGCGAAAGGTTTTTCCGCGGCATGGCGTGGCTTGACACGGGAACTTACGACGGGCTGCAGGAGGCGGCGCAGTTTGTCAACATCATACAGAAGAGGCAGGGGCTGTATGTCTCCTGCATCGAGGAAATCGCCTACCGCCGAGGGTTCATCAGCCGGGAGCAGCTTCTGGATCTGGCCGGGCCGCTGATGAAAACGGATTACGGCAAGTATCTCTCCGAGATTGCGCGGGGAGAATAAACATAGAAAGGATACGGGAAACAGACAATGGAAAAGACAAGAGAAGATTATCGCGTGGCAATCATCGGCTTCGGCTACATCGGCTCGGTGATCGGCTCCGTGCTGGCCGAGAAAGGCGTGCGTGTTATCGGCATCGAGCAAAACGACAGAATCATCAAAGCCGTGGAGCAGGCCAAGACGCCCTTTAACGAGCCGGGGCTGGACGAGCTGATCAGGCGGACGACGCAGAGCGGGAGGCTGTCCGTCGGCAAAGACCTTGAAACCATACGCGGCTGCAACGTCTTTGTCGTTACGGTCGGCACGCCGCTCTCCGAAAACTTTGACCCGGACATCAGCCAGATCAGCGCGGCAGTGAACTCCATCACCCCCTACGTTACTGACGGGAGCATCGTGATTGTCAAGAGTACGGTGCCGCCCTTTACCACCCGCGACGTTGTATACCCGATTCTGCGAAAGAAGGCCGACGTGAGGCTGGCTTTCTCGCCGGAGCGGCTTGCCGAGGGCAGGGCGATTGAGGAATTCAAGACGATACCCATCGTTGTGGGCGGCGTGGACGAGGCCGGCACCAAGGCCGTGGCCAAGTTTTGGAGAGATGTCATGGGCAACGAGACGATTGAGGTCGACAACGCCGTCTCGGCGGAGATGGTCAAGCTGGCCGACAACCTGTGGATTGACGTGAACATCGCGCTGGCGGGAGAGCTTGCGAAATTGTCCGACAAACTGGGCACGGACGTTTTGCAGATTATACGGGCCGCGAACTCCCTGCCGAAGGGAAGCTCGCATGTCAATATCCTGATGCCCTCCGTTGGCGTGGGCGGCTACTGCCTGACAAAAGACCCGTGGTTCGTGCAGAGCATGGGGGAGAAGTACGGCGTGAATCTCACGCTGCCCCGGACTTGCCGCGGCGTGAACGACTCCATGCCGGAATATTCCGCTGACGAGATAGACAACGCGCTTACAGCCGGCGGCGGCGAGAGAAAGGACAAAAAGGTCGCGGTCATGGGAATCGCCTTTAAGAACAACACCGGAGACTGCCGCTTCACCCCGACAAAGCCCGCCATTGAGAAGCTCATCGCGCTGGGGTACAATGTGCAAATCTGCGACCCGTGGACGCAGGAGCATGACGAGCGCACGGTGACTGACCGCGAGGTGCGCAAAGACGTCGAGGAAACAATGCGCGGCGCGGACTGCGTGGCTTTTCTGGCGGGGCACGACGACTTCCGCAGGATTCCGATCGCGCGCCTCGCGGAGCTGGCGGCGCCCGGCGCGTTGATCTTTGACGGACGCATGTTCTTCAGCCGCGGGGATATCGCGGAGATGCGGCGCCTCGGCCTGCGCTACAAGGGCGTCGGACGGTAAAAGCCGCGCGGCCCGGAACGGAGCCGCGGCAATAGAAAATTTTTATCGCACCAAGGAGAGGATAACAGTGAAAAACTCTGTCGTTATGGTAACGGGCGGCTCCGGGTTCATCGGAAGCCATCTGGTGGAGAGGCTGCTGGAGGAAGGCAACGAGGTTCATGTCTTTGACGTTATGCCGCTTGAGTCGGCGATGAACCTCAAAGAGGTGAAGAGCCACCCCAACCTGCGTTACTTCACGGGCGACCTTCGGAAATTGGAAGATGTGGAGCGTTTCTGGGTGCCGGAGGCGAAGGCAATCTACCACCTCGCGTCGGTCGTCGGCATCAAGAATTATATCGCCGACCCGCTGAAGCTGATTGACATTGTAGTCATCGGCACCAGATATGTTCTCGAAGTCGCGAACAGATACGGCACGAAGGTCATCTATTCAAGCACGAGCGAGGTCTTCGGGAAGAACCCCGCGGTGCCGTGGAAAGAGGACGGAGACCGCGTGCTCGGCTCGACCTATGTGGACAGATGGTGCTATTCGGCCAGCAAGGGCGTATGCGAGCATATGCTCTACGGAAATTACAAGAACACGCGGCTGCCTTTCAGCATCGTGCGCCCCTTTAATGTCTACGGGCCGCGCCAGAATCCCTATTTTGTGATGTCGCAGAGCGTTCACAGGGTTTTGAACAACGAGCAGCCGCTGCTTTACGACGACGGGAATATGACCCGCTGCTTCACTTACGTCGGCGACATCGTAGACGGGCTGACGGCCGTCGCCGACAACGAGAAAGCGGTCGGCGAGGCCTTCAACCTCGGCAACTCGGTGGAAGTCACCATAAAGGAAGTTGTGCAGACAGTTCTCGACGCGGCGGGAAGCAGCATCGGATACCGCGTCTTTGACACGAAGAAAGAGTACGGCGGCAAGTACGAGGATATTATCCGCAGAGTGCCGGACGTGCGGAAGGCTTACGACGTGCTTGGCTGGAAAGCGAAAATCCAGATCGGGGAAGGCATCCGCCGCACGGTGGAGTGGGCGAGAAAGAACGACTGGTGGCTGAAACAGAGCCGGTAATCGGCAGTACGAAAAAATAAAAAGGCGGCGCGGATTTATCGCCCCTCCCGCGCTTCCGCGCAAGACCTCCGGCCGGCGGCTGTGCCGGCGCGGAGGTCTGTTTTATGAAAGGGAGAAGACAGGCTCGCCGCGAGAGGCGGCCATTCTGAAAACGGCGCGCCGGCGAGTGAGTGAAAAAGGGCTGCGCGTGCGGGGGCGAATCGCACGCGCCCGCGGCGATCCCGGCGCGTTTTCCGGCCCGCGCTCTCCTTTTGTTGTTATCCGAGCGGGCCCGTGTCCGCGCCGTTTCTCTTTCTTTTCGCGCGCAGGAAC
>CAYVEQ010000056.1:0-8892 GCA_964450835.1 uncultured Synergistaceae bacterium | reverse complement strand
GCGGTCAATCTTCCCCGCCACGTAGAAATCGCGCCCCGACTCAAACACGGTTTCCGTCACTGAGGGTATCTCTATTGTAAGCCGCGCTGCTTCAGCGCAAAGCGGTGCGGAGAGCGCGAAGCAAAACGCAGCGAAAATTTTTGCCGTGACTTTCATCTCGCGCCTCCTTTACGAAATCTCCGCTTTCTATTATAGCCCGCAACATCGACCCCGCGCGACGACAAGGCAACAAAAAGCGTCCTCGGCGTGCGGGCGCGCTTCGCGGAATTCACGCGCGTTAGCGCGCGCGAAAAAACGGGCGCCGCTTTCGCGATGCCCGCTGCTTTTTTAGCTGATGCCAGCAGCTTTACGCTGCGGTCTGTCGTTTTTCAGAGCGTTACTCCGCCTTTGAATATGGCAATCTCGCGGAATCCCATTCTTTCGCTTTTCGTAAGTTCGCCCCCGGCGACGCGGAGCACGAGGTCAAAGAGCCGCCGCGCGGCGCTCGGGATCGGCTCTCCGTCGGCGACGGGGCCCGCGTCGAAATCTATCCAGCCTGATTTTTTTGCGGCCAGCCGGCTGTTGCTCGCTATCTTTACGGTCGGAACCGGAGCGCCGAAGGGCGTCCCGCGTCCCGTGGTGAAGAGGATTATGTGGGCGCCCGCCGCCGTCATCGCCGTGGCCGAGACAAGGTCGTTGCCCGGGCCGTAGAGCATATTCAGACCGCGCGTTGTGACCGCCTCACCGTAGCCTATGACATCCGCGATCGGAGCCGAGCCGCCTTTCTGGACGCAGCCGCAGGATTTGTCCTCAAGCGTGGTGATGCCGCCTTTTTTGTTGCCGGGCGACGGGTTTTCGTAGACTGTCTCGTTGTGGCTTATGAAATAGTCTTTGAAACCGTTCAGCATGGCTGCGGCTTTGTCGAATACCTCGCGGCTGACGCAGCGGCTCAGGAGCATTCCCTCGGCGCCGAACATCTCCGGCACCTCTGTCAGCACGGTGCTGCCTCCGCGCGCTATCATCATGTCGCTGAAGAGGCCGACCGTCGGGTTCGCCGTCACGCCGGAAAGGCCGTCCGAGCCGCCGCATTTCATGCCGATTACGAGGCCCGACGCCGGTACCGGCTCGCGCCTGAATCCCGCCGCGTAGGCTGCGCATTCTTCAAGAAGAGCGCGCCCCTCGGCGAACTCGTCGTCGACATCCTGGCAGGTGAGGAATTTTACGCGCTTAGGGTCGTAGCCGCCGAGCTCCGCGACGAACTGATCGTGCTGCAGGTTCTCGCAGCCGAGGGCAAGGACGAGCACGGCCCCCGCGTTCGGGTGGCGCGCCAGCGCTGCGAGCAGTTTTCTTGTCTGCGCGTGGTCGGCTCCGGTCTGGCTGCAGCCGTAGGGGTGCGTGAAGGCGTACAGCCCCTCGACGCTTCCTTTCACGAGATCCTGATTGTCCGCGGCCAGTTTTTTCGCCACGTCGTTGACGCAGCCGACTGTCGGGATTATCCATATCTCGTTGCGCACAGCGATTCTTCCGTCCCCGCGGCGGAAACCCATGAAGCTCTCCGGCTCCGCGTGCGCGACTTGGGGGACGGACGGCTCGTATGAATATTCCTCTTCGCCCGAAAGGTTCGTGCGCATATTATGCGTGTGCACCCACATGCCCGGGGCTATATCCGCCGTCGCCCTCCCTATAGGGAAGCCGTATTTTATTACGGACTCGCCTGCGCCGATAGCCGCAAGAGCGATTTTGTGCCCCTGCGGAATTTCTTCGGCGGCGGCTACTGCCGCGCCTGCCTCGCAGATGTTCTCGCCCCTGGCAAGAGGTTGCAGCGCGACGGCCACGTTGTCGCGGGGGTTGATTTTGATCAGCTTTGTCATAAAGCGCTCCCTTTACAGGCAGGCCGCGAAAGCCGCCTTCGCTCCCCCGGCGCGTATTTTTTTCAGCGCCGACGCCACGGCATCTTCAAGGCCCGCTATCTCCGTCAGGTCGCGGTCCCACATCTGTTTATTTGAGAGGACGGCGCGCGCGAGCTCCTCGGCGCCGTCGTTTCTGTGCGCCCAGTAGAATTCGAGCGCCCAGCGGTCGTCGCTGACGCTGTATTCGTTTCCCTTCGGGCGGCGGCAGAGCAGCCTCTTGTCATCCAGGTCGCGCACGTCGTTCGAGTAGAACGCTATGTAAGCGGCGAGACTCGTCACGAGACAGGCGGGGAGTTTCCCGTTCAGCCCGATGTATTCGAGCAGGCTCGGCAGGTTGCGCGCCTTCCACTTGGCGGTGGAGTTAAGAGAGATGCTCAGCAGCTCGTGATTCACGAAGGGGTTGTTGAAGCGGTCCTGCACGGCCGCTGCGAACCCCTCAAGATCTTTTTTGTCGAGCGGCAGCGTCGGTATTATCTCTTCGTGGAGCATTTTGTTCATAAAGCCCCTGACCGTGTCGTCCTGCATACAGTCGCGGACGATGTCGAAGCCCGCGAGATATGCGCCGAGGGAGAAGCCTGTGTGCGCGCCGTTCAGTATGCGCACTTTGCGTTTTTTGTAGGGCGTGACGTCGGGGACGACGACGCAGCCGCCGAGCCCAGCTTTCTTGAAGGGCAGCTTCTCTTCGAGCCACGCGGGGCCTTCGATGTTCCATACGCCGAATATCTCGCCGACGTCTGTGAGGTTGTCGCGGTAGCCGTTTTCGGCTTCAAGGCGCAGGGCCTCCTCCGGGTCTTTCACGCGTCCCGGCACAATGCGGTCGACGAGCGTTGAGCAGAAAAGGCACTCGCCGCACCACGAAGCGAACGCCTCCTCAAGCCCCCACTGCGCGATGTATTTGCGGACGCATTTTTCAAGCTCTTTGCCGTTGTTGTCAATGAGCTCGCATGACAATATGACGACGGGCTTTTTGCCGGCCTTCCAGCGCGCGTAAAGAACCTGTGTCAGCTTCGCCGGGAATGACGAGGGCGGGCGGTCGTCTTTGCCGCAGGCGGGGTCGTAAACTATTCCAGCCTCGGTGGTGTTTGATATGACGTATTCTAGGTCGTCCGACACCGCCGCCTCCATCACCGCGGCGTAGCCCTCTTCCTCGTACGGGTTGACGCAGCGGCTCACGGAGGAGATGACGCGCTTGCGGTCGACTTTCTCGCCGTTCTCGCGGCCGCGCAGGTAAAGCGTGTAGAGCCCTTCCTGCTCGTTGATCTGCTTCGCCAGCCCCGGCGCTATCGGCTGAACGAGGAGAGCCTTTCCGTTCCATCCGGCTTTTTCGTTCGACACGTCAAACCAGTAGTCGACGAAGGCGCGCAGGAAGTTGCCTTCGCCGAACTGCAGTATCTTCTCCGGAGCCTTTTCAAGGATATAGCCTTTGTAGCCGGAGCGTTTCAGTACGTCATAATTGAGAGTTTCCATGACTTTCACCTCGGTAAGTTAAAAGCAAGGCATGGCCTTTGCGCCATGCCTTTGCGAAAATATCGGTGTAAATCAGTCGCCGAGAAGCCACAACAGCCCCGTTGAAAAGACCGGGACGTAGGTTATCAGCATCAGGTTGATAAGGAGCAGAATGTAGAACGGCCAGGCTTCTTTGATGAATTTGCCTGTCTTGCAGCCCGTTACCCCGCAGGTGACGAACATGAGCGTCCCCATAGGCGGGGAGATGGCGCCGATTGCGTTGTTGAAGATGTAGGTCATGGCGAACTGTATCTCGTTGATGCCGTAGGCCACGGCTATAGGGTGGAGCAGCGGGACGAGGATTATCATCGACGCGTTGCCTTCGATGAACATGCCGACGATAAGCAGGAATATGTTCACTATAAAGAGGAACACGTATTTGTTGTCGATTGTCGCGACTATCCATTCCGTCAGCTGCTGCGGCACGCGCTCTTTCGTAAGCACCCAGGAGAAGACGCCGGCCGCCGCTACTATGAGCATTATCGACGCGGTCGTGCAGACTGTCTCTCTGAAGCCTTTCTTCAGATCCTCCCAGTGCATTTCATGGTAGATTACGCCCAGCATCATCGCGTAGACTATCGCGACGGCTCCGGCTTCGGTCGCCGTGAAGACGCCGATGCGGATCCCGCCGATGATGATTATCGGCAGAAGAAGCGGAAGAATGGCGGGCTTTGCGGCCGCCGCGTATTCGCCGAGAGAGGCGCGCTCCGTGCGCATCGGGGCGTATCCGCGTTTTTTAGCTATTATGCGGACGAGTATCATCATCGTAACGCAGAGCAGCGTGCCCACTCCGAGGCCGGAGATGAAGAGGTCGCCTATCGAAACGTTGGCTATGCAGCCGTAGAGTATCATGGCGATTCCGGGCGGTATGAGAGGCGTCGTCATGGCTGAGACGGCCGTGACGACAGACGAAAATTCTTTGGACATGCCCTTCTTCTCCATTTCGGGCACGAGCATCTTGGCTTCCATGGCCGCGTCGGCCAGGTTGGAGCCGGAAAGGCCGCCCATGAGTGTGGAGAGAAGGACGTTTACCTGAGCCAGGCCGCCGTACATGCGGCCCGTGAGCACTTCGCAGAAGCCCATGATGCGAGCCGTGACGCCTGTGTAGTTCATCATGATGCCGGCGCAGACGAAGAAGGGTATCGCAAGCAGCGCGATGCTTTCAACGCCTGTGATTGCCTGCTGTGCAAAGACTATCGTATTTACTTTCGGACTCGCGACGAAGTAGACGGCGGCGCCGCCCAGAACCGATATAAACACGGGCACTTTAAGGAAGAGCAGCACCAGCATGATTACGGCAGCCGCGATAAGAATAGAGGTCATTGTTCCACAGCCTCCTTAGCTTCCGATTTTACGCCTTTTATGACGGCGTAGATGTAGCTGATTGCCATCAGCACGAAGGACACGGGGGCTATGCCGTATATGACCGAGTAGGGGAGTTTAAGCATAGGCGTCGCGCGCCCGCTTTTCAGGAAGATTCCGATGTAGCCGAGGCTCTGATAAAAAAGATAGCCGAGCACGGCAAAGACAACTATCGAGATAAAAACCGAAACTATTTTCTGCAGACTCTTGGGGAGCATATCGACCACCATTTCGATGGCCACCTGGTTGCCGGCGCGGAAAGCGGCTCCGGCCGCTGCGTAGACTATCCATACCATGCAGGCGAGCTGAACCTCCTCAAGCCATGTAAAGGGAGAGCCGAGCAGGTAGCGGAAAGGGACTCCGGCGAACGTCAGGATGATAAGTATGGCCAGCACAACAGAGGCGACTATGGTGTCAAGATTCCAGAGTAACGACGTGAATTTGTTGCTTTGAGTCATTTTTGTTTTATCCTCCTCGCGCCTTAGCGTAAAAGGGCGGCGGATAAGCTGCCTCCCGCCGCCGGTTTCGCAGGCCTTTTATGATTCGTGCGGGTTCTGCTTATTTTTTGCCCATAGCCTGAAGGACTTTTTCGTAGAGACCGTCCGACCAGCCGAATTCCTTGCTCTTCTCGTAGAATGACTGCGCTTTGGCGCGGAAGCCGTTGAGCACTTCTTCGGAGGGGTTGACAACAGTGACGCCCGCGTCCTGCATCATCTTGAGATAGTTGGCTTCTTCCTTGATCTGCACCTCGTTGTTGTAGCGTCCGGCCTCGATGCCGGTCTCAACCAGCCACTTCTGCTGCTCTTCGGTGAGACCGTTGAACCAGTCGGCGGAGCAGACGAGCGTGGTGAAGTTGAGGACGTGGCCGTCGAGTATCAGGTATTTGGCGACTTCATGGAGCTTGCGTCCGTAAAGTGTCGCGAGCGGGTTTTCGGCTCCGTCGATTGTCTTTGTCTGCATGGCCGGATAGACGTCGCCAAGATCCATGCCGGTCGAAACGGCGCCGAGAGCGTCGAAGCCGTAAGACTGTATGCGGTTGTTAGGAACGCGGATTTTGAGACCAGCCAGGTCTTCGACCTTGTTGACGGGCTTGATGGTCAGAGTGTGGCGCGCGCCGTAAATCCAGTTGGAAACAAGGATTTTCAGCCCTTTCTTTTCAAGCTGCGCGCACTGGTCCTTGTACCAGTCGGAGTCGATGAGCTTCCAGCACTGATCCCAGTTGTCGAAAAGGAACGGGGCGAAGACGATTCCGAAGTCTTTCACACCGTAGTCGGCGTAGAAGGCGCCGTCGGCGAGTGTGCAGACCGGCTCGCCGATCAGCATGGAGTCGATGAGTTCCGGCTTGCTGCCGAGCTGGCTGTCGGGGAAGGGGGTGATCTTCATCGTGCCGCCGGAAGCTTTGTCAAGCAGTTCGGCCCATTTCACAATACCCTGTCCGAAAGGCTCTGTTATCGAGTTTTCAAAGCCGATCTGAAGCTCGATTACGTCGTCGGCGAAGGCGGCTCCGCCGAAAACAAGCGCGACGGCGAGCATCGCGCAGAACACTGTTGCCGCAAGTTTCTTCCAGGATTTCCTCATTGCGATTTCCCTTCTTTAATAGGATTTTTTCTTCTCCGTTTCAGGAGAAGTCGATCACGACTTTAAGCATCTTTCCGGCGTTCGCCGAGAAGTCGGCGAACGCGCGGGGCGCGTCGTCCAGTTTGTAGGTGTCGGTGACTATTTTTTCAAGGTCGACGCCGCCGCCTTTCACAAGGTCGATAAGTTCAAGGAAGTCTTTCTTCATGGCGTTGCGGGAGCCGTAGATGTTGAGTTCTTTTTTCTGAATGATTGTGAAGAAGAAGTCGTCGATGTTCTTCTTCGATACGCCGATCAGCACCATGCGCGCGCCGAAACATGCGGCGTCGATGCAGTTCAGGAAGGTGGCGGGCAGGCCGACCGCCTCTATCGTCACGTCGTAGCCGTCGCCGCCGGTGAGCTCCGCGACGCCCTTCGCGAAGGCTTCGGGAGATGCGTTGAGTATCTTGTGGTCAAGGCCGAAAGTCCTGTACGCGTAGTCGAGCTTGTCCTCCGCCACGTCGCATATCGTGACCTCGGCTCCTCTTGCCTTCGCCGCCACGGCGGCAAGCACGCCGATCGTTCCGGCGCCGACGACGAGCACGCGTTCGCCTTTTTTGACATCGGCGCGCGCGACGCCGTGATAGCTGATACAGAAGGGTTCGATGAGGGCCAGAGTTTTCGCGGGAAGTCCTTTGCCGTCGTAGACGCGCTCAACCGGCATTGTTATGTACTGGGCGAAGCCTCCCTCGCGCTGCACGCCCATCGTCTGGTTGTCCGTGCATGCGTTCACCAGTCCGCGGCGGCAGGAGTAGCAGGAGCCGCAGTTGAAGTAAGGGTTGCAGGTGACAATCATGCCGGGCCTGAGCCCATTGTCGTTTTCGTCGATTTCGATAATCTCCGCCGCCAGCTCGTGTCCTGGCACGCGCGGGTACGAGACATAGGCGTTGGCGCCGCGGTAAGAGCCGAGGTCGCTCCCGCAGATGCCGCCGTAGAGTATCTTCAGCAGAGCCTCCCCATGCCTGCGCACGGGCATCGGCGCTTCTTTAACGACAACCTTGCCGGGCTCTTCTATACAAATCTCTTTCATTGCTATCACTCCCAGACAATTTTATAAAAATCAATTCAGCCGCTGACATTTTCGGTACGGCCCGAGAGCGGAACGGCCGCCCGCGTAAAAAATTATTCGCGTTCAAGCGGCTCGTGCAAGGATCTTCTGACGCATTTTATTTTTTACCACAGATTGCCGTCTTCGTCAAACGGCAGACCCGCCGGCTCCGACTCGATTTCCATATCGGGGTTCGCCGCGGCTTCGTCCCAGTACGATTCGGAGAGCATTATATGCTCCAGATGCAGACTGTTGGGGATGCGGACGATACGGGGATTTTTCTTGTCGATTTCGTTGCAGCTCTTGATGCAGACCTGGATAGCCTCTCTGTCGCTTTCCATAACGATAGGGATGCGCACCCCGCCGAGCACTGTGCAGGTGATTGCGTTGGGATACATCGAAGCGAGATCCAGCTTGCCGAATACGCGCTTTGTAGTCGCGCTGGAATATCCGAGCCCGATGGCGTTGCCGTGCGTCTCTGGACTGAGATCCAGAACAGCCACGCGCTGCGCGTCGATGCCGCCGGTCGCGTAAGGCGTGCAGAAAGTTCCTGTAATGTTGGGGTCCATACCGTCGCCGCTGAAATTCTTGCCGATCCGGTCGACTACAAGGACGTCGCACGAGTCCACGAGAATCCTCGGCATACGGCTGAAGGCCTCTTTCAGAAGCTCCGGCTCTTCCCTGTCTATATCCTCCGCGGCGACGGCGACGATTTTGCAGGTCTCGTCAAAGGCGTTCTCTATCGTCGGCACGCCGAAAAGAACCGGAGCGTTCTTCAAAATGCAGCGCCCGAAGAGAGGAACGTTCTTCGCCATATTCTTGAAGCCCGCCTCGTGGCACTGCTCCGCCCCGAACTGCTTGCCGAGCCCTATCGCCATCATTTTCATCATGCCGCTTTCATAGGGCCCGCGAAAGGCCGTATGCGGCTTGATGCGGCATCCCAATATTATGCCGTCCGCCTCCGCGGCGTTCTTGTCGATATAAACGTCCGCGCCCTCGTCGTTGACGCCGATTTTCTTGACCTCCATTGACGAGACGACAGGGCAGCCGATGTAATCCTCGACTATGCCGTAACCGGCCAGAATAGCACGCTGTCCCTCCGCCGTAGCGCCGCCGTGGCTCCCCATGGCTGGCACCACGAACGGATGCGCGCCCCGCGACTTTACAAAATCGGCTATACATTTTGTTGTCAGCGCCGCGTTGGCTATGCCCCGCGACCCGGCCGTAATGGCGATGCGCATTCCGGGCTTCACGCGCGAGGCGAACTTTTCCTCGCTCAGCAGACGGGCGATTATCTCGGGAATCCTGTCGGGCTCTATGTGTTCGCGCGGGAATTTCTGTCTTACCCGAAACATCTTGGGAACAAAGGTATCTTTTACCAGTTCCGCGACCAATGGACGTTCTCTCATTTCTTAACCTCCGTGCGTCAGTAACTCCCGGCCCGCGGTTGCGCCGGTAAATCCTCACGCGGGC
>CAYVEQ010000055.1:0-9429 GCA_964450835.1 uncultured Synergistaceae bacterium | reverse complement strand
CCGCCGCGCGCAGGAGTGAGTATCGGCGCCGGTTTGAAGCCCTCGGACTTGCCTTCCGCGGATGTTATAACTTTTTGCCTTCCCCGCTCTCTCACTTAAAATCTTCATGTTTGGTGATATTATTAAGTGTGAAAAACCTTGAAGAATATTTTTGCGGAGGTAGATAAAATGAAGCACAGAAAACTGATTTCACGCGCGGGCGCGGCGGTTTTCGCCCTTTTCGCGGCTGCCGTTTTTTTCGCGGCGCCTGTGGCGGGCAGCAAAAAGGGCTTTTCTGTGAGCGCCTTTTCGCCGCGCGGCGAAGTCAGCGGCGAGGTCGAGATAACGGCGCACTTTACAAAAGCTGCGGTCGGTAAAGATTCCGTCGGCAAGAAGCTCGCCCCCTCCGAAGCTCCTTTCGCCTTTTCTCCGGAAATAGCGGGGGTCGGCCTCTGGCGCGACGAGAGCACTTTTGTATTTACCCCGGCGGGCGGGAAGCTCGCCGACGCGACGCGCTACACCGCGGCCGCGCGCGAGACGCTGACTTCGGTCGACGGAGAAGCTCTTTCCGGTGCTTCTGTCTTTACCTTCGGCACGCCGCCTCTTTCTTTCGTCGGTGCGAAGCAGACCGATTTCGATCAGCAAAAGGGGCGTGTGGAGTTTGAGCTTGAGTTTTCTCTCCCCGTCTCGCCGCGCCGTCTGCTCGGCTACGCGGAGGTCAGGGACGAGAAGGGCGGGTCGCTGAAATTCACCCTCAGCCAGACCGTTTCCGACAAAATCCGTCTCGCGGTCGGAGCGCCGGAGGCGGAGAAGCTGATTCTTTCGATAGCGGCGGGGCTGCCTTCGGAGGCGGGGCCGCTCGGCCTCGAAAAAGCCGTGAGCGTGGAGCTCGAACGGTCGCTTTCGATGGAGCTGCGCGGCTCGCGCGCCGTGTCGCCCATGGAGGGCGGGCGGATAATCATAGAAACGACGGCCCCCGTTGAGCTGGCTAAGGCGGCGTCTTTCATTGAAATTTCTCCCGGGCGCGATTTCACGGTCGAGCCTTACGACGGCGGTTTCGCGATTGCGTCGCGGACTTTCAGGCCGCGCGACAGGGTGCGTGTCACTGTGAAGAAGGGCTTTCCCGCCCTTGCCGGACGCAGCCTCGGCGCGGAGTGGAGCCGCGCTTTCATCTTCCCGGACAGGGAGCCTTCCGTGCGATTCCCGGGCGCGGGCGACGGCGTGATTTCGCCGGAGGGCTCGCTTCGCATCCCTGTCGAGAGCGTCAACTACGACAAGCTGAGAGTGACGGTCTGGCGGCTTTACGACAACAATATTCCGCTCGCCGCGATAGGCGGAGTGCCCGGCGGCTATTTCCAAACGCAGCTTTCGCGCCTTGCCGTAAGCCGCGAGTTTTCGGTAAAAGGGAAGCCGAACGAAACGGCGCGGCGCGCGCTTGACTTAAAGCCTCTTCTTTCGGGCGGGCGCGGTGTTTTTCTCGTGTCCGCGAGGGGCCTCGGCCGCGAAGGCAGCGAGGCTCTGGCAACGGTCAACGTGACCGATCTCGGTCTCTCAGTTACCCGGGGGCGCGGCGGGGCTTCGGCTCGCGTGCTTTCCATCGCCTCGGCAAAGCCCGTCGCGGGTGCGAAGGTCACGCTCTGGTCCTATTCCAATCAGCCGGTCGGAAGCGGCGTTACGGACTCCGACGGAGTTGCGGCGATAAAGCTCGAGGAGGGCGACCCGCGCGGTGCGCCTGTCGCGGCCGTCGCGGAAAAAGAGGGCGACGCTTCCGTCGTCAGGCTTAATTCTTCCGGCCTTTTCGGCGGCAACAGCGAGTTTGACACAGAGGGCGAGCCGTGGCCCGAGGAGGGCTATTCCGTTTTCTGCTGGACGTCCCGCGGAATTTTCCGCCCCGGCGATAAAATCGGAGTTTCCGCGATAGTCCGCGGCGAGGACAGGCGCGCGCCCGAGCCTTTCCCTCTTGAGATGCGCGTCTATTCGCCCGGCAGACTGCAGGAGAAAAAGACTGCGCGGCTGACGGAGGAAGGGCTTTTCACATCTGAGATAGATGTGCCGCAGGACGCCCCTACGGGCGTGTGGGGCATAGAGCTTTGCCTGCCGGGCGCGGAGCGCGCGCTTTGTTATAAAAGCGTCTATGTCGAGGATTTCGCGGCGCCGCGTCTCTTTGTTTCGGCCGAGGCGGAGCCCGCGAGCGTGACGGGGCACGGAAAGGCTTCCGTGAATATTTCGGCCGCTCTCCCCTTCGGCGGGCAGGCGGCCGGATTGCCGTGGGAAGCGGAGCTTCGGCTGACCGACATGAATTTCGCGCCCGAAGGGTGGAAAGGCTTTTCTTTCCGCGACGAGGAGAAAGAGTTCTCGCCGGAGCGCCGCATCGTCGGCTCCGGCACGCTTGACGGCGAGGGCAAAGCGTCCGTCTCCTTTGACTGCGGCGGCTGGAGCGCGCCTTCGATGCTGGGCCTTTCGCTCCGCGCCGGAGTTATGGACGACGGAGGACGCTTTACTTACAAGACGGCCGTCGTGCCGTGGTACCCCTCGGAAGTGATGGCGGGCATTTCGATGCCCGATGTCCCGCACGCGGGACGCGCGGCGAAGTTCCGCGTCGCCGCGGTAAAAACGGACGGCACTGCGGCTTCCGTCGGCGAGATGAAATATTCCCTCTTCCGCTGCGCGTGGCGCGCGATGGTCTTTGAAAGTGACGGGCGCCTTGCGCGCAGAAACGCGACGGAGCTTATCCCGCGCGGAGAAGGCACGGCGCGGTTGTCGGGCGGGATCGGCTCGGCCGCGTTCACGGCGGACGAGCCCGGCGAGTATCTGCTCCGCGTCGAAACGCCCGACGGAAGCGCACGCGCCTCGCTGCGCTTTTACGCATACGGCGCCGGCGACGACGGCGTGGCCGTTCTGCCGGACGCCGTGATTGTTACTACCGACAAGAAGGTCTACAAAACGGGCGAGACGGCGAGGATAAAGATAAAATCTCCCTTCGCCGGTTCCGCGACGCTCGCGGTGTCGTCGGCCTCGCCGCTTCTTTGCGAAGTCCGCGAGACATCCGGAAAGACGGCGGAGTTCTTGATCCCCGTCACAAAAGAGATGAAGCCGAACGCGTGGATAACGGCTCAGGTCACGCGAAAGGCGCAGGCGGACGGCGAGCCTTCGCGGGCTTTCGGCGCCGCCCCGCTCATGGTCGACAACTCGGAAGAGAAACTCGCGGTGGCCCTTTCCGCGCCGCCTAAGATCGAGCCCGGCAAAAACAGTTTCTCCGTGACTGTAAAAGACTCGGAGGGCAAAGGGGTGCCGGCCCGCGTGGCTGTGATCCTCGCCGACGAGACGGTGCTCGGCCTCACAGACTTCAAAACCCCGGCGCCGTGGGAATTTTTCTCGGCGCGCAGACAGCTTGCCGCCGACCTGTATGATCTCTACGGCTCGATGATACAGCCCGAAAAGCCTTCGACGCCGCTTCTTGCGGCGGGCGGCGGCATGGCTTCTCCCGAAGAAGCGAAGTTCGCCGCCGATACGGCGGGCGGCGGTTTGCTGAGCCCCGTTCAGGCGCGGCGTTTCCGCGTCCTCTGCGTGACCGGGCAGGCGGCTGCGGACGAATCGGGGCGCGCCGCTCTGACGCTTGACGTTCCGGAATTTTCCGGCGAGGCGCGGCTGATGGCAGTCGCGGTTTCGCGCACGGCAGAAGGCTCCTCGGACGCGCACGTCCGCGTCGCGCGCGACATCGTGACCGAGGTCGCTTTCCCGCGCTTTGCCGCGCCAGGAGATCTTTTCAGCGCCTCCTGCCGCCTCTTTAACACGACCGGGAGGGCTATAGAGGCGACGTTCCGCGCAGAGAGCACGGACGGGGCGATTCTCGCCGTGCGCGGGGATTCCGGCGCGGAAAAGAAAATCACAATAGAGGCAAACGGCTCCGCCGTTGTCCCGCTCAGCTTTGAGGCCGGGGGCGCGGGTACGGCAAAGGCGCGCTTTACGGTGAAATGGCCCGGCGGCGAATCAGTCACGGAAACAGAACTGCCTGTCCGTCCTGCCGCGCCGCGGGTGACGGCGAGCGGCTTCAAAACTCTTGCCCCCGGCGAAAGCTGGAACTTCTCTCTGCCGGGACGCGGACGCGACGGCGATGCCAACTACGCGCGGGTATACGCAGCGCTCTCGGCAATGCCGCAGCTTTCGGTCTCAAGCCTCGCGCGTATGCTTTCGTCGGGCGGCGCGGGCGATCTGGGCTCAACCGTCGCCTCGGCGTGGGCGCGGGTCGCGGCTCTGGGCGCCGAGGCCGGCACGGGCGGCGAAGAGGATATAAAAACGGCGATAAAAAATATCGAGTCAAGGCAAAACTACGACGGCGGCTTCTCACGCCGCGGCGGCGAAGGGGAGTCGCGCCCGTGGGAAAGCCTTTGCGCGGCGCATTTCCTCTTTGAGGCAAACAGCCTCGGATTTCCCGTCGCGGAAGAAACTCTCCGCGCCGCGGCCGACTACGCCCGCTCTCTTCTGCCTCTTTCGCCGGAAACCGACAGCGACGACGCGTGGCGCGAAACCCTGACACGTCGCGCCTTCGCCTCCTTTGTGCTCGCCGCCTCCGGCGAAGCGCCGCTCGGCTGGATGGAGAGCCTCGGCGAAAACGCCGCCCAAATGACGCCGGCGGGCCGCCTGCTGCTTGCTTCCGCCTACGCAGCGGCGCATGAGCCGTCCGCCGCGCTTTCTCTGACAGGAAAACCCTCCGCCAGAACGGAAAGCGGCGGGGATCCCGACTCCGCGCTGCTTGACAGCTCGCTCCTCCTGCTCGCGCGGGTATACGCCGACCCCGGGGGAGCGGAGACGGCGGCACAAGCTGCGACACTTATCGATAAAATCAACTCCGGCGCAAATATAACGGCGCGTGAGGGGAGCTTTGCGATGGCGGCTCTTTCGCGCTGGTTCGCCGCAAACCCGCAAAGCGGCGCGCCGTCGGGCGTCCTCTCCGCCGGCGGTTTTTCCGCCAAAGTAAGCTCCGCCGAAAGAACGGTCTCCTCCGCGCTCCCGGGCGAATACAGCGCCAAAAACAGCGGCAGGGCGCCTCTCTACGCGGCGTGGAGCGTATCGTACATCCCCTCCGGCGCGGCGGCCGAACGCGACGACGGCATCGTTCTCCGTCAGCGCGTGACGGAGCGAAACGGCAAAGCCCTCGCGGACGGGGTAAAGCGCGGAACGGCTCTTACCGCCACAGTGACTGTGACGCCGAAAGCGGGAACGCTGGAAAACGTCGCCGTGACGCTGCCTCTGCCGGCCTGCTTTGAAATAGAAAGCCCGAACCTCACCGACGACGAAGAAAGCGGATATGCGGGCGGAGTAACCGCCGAGGCGCGCGACGACAGGCTGCTGCTTTTCATCGACCGCCTCGAAGCGCCGCTTACGTGGCGCTACTCCATGCGCGCGGTAACGGCCGGCAAATTCGCCGTGCCTCAGATATACGCGGAATCCCTGTACAACGCGGGCGCGTCAAGCGTAAGCGGAGGCGGCGTGATTTCGGTAAATGAGTGAGAACAAAGGCGGGACGCCCCCGCCCGCGCCGCCGGCGCGCAAGGCGGGCGGGGCATCCTCCCTCGCTCTTATCGCGATTATTCTGGTCTACGCGGCCGCCGCCGCGACGGCGCCGCTGGACCGTCTGCGTAACCGCCCCGCCTCGATGACTGTCACGGACAGACGCGGCGTGCCGATTTGCGGCACGCTCTCCTCCGAGGGTGAGTGGCGGCTTCCCGTGCCGCTCTCCGAGATGGGGCGCTGGATGCCGCTCGTCGTCGTCGAGATAGAGGACAGGCGCTTTTACGCGCACAGAGGCGTAGACTGGCTTGCCCTCGCACGCGCGGCGCGGCAGAACGGGCGGGCGGGGCGCGTCGTCTCCGGCGCCTCAACGATAACGAGCCAGCTCATACGCGCCGCCTTTCCCTGCGAGCGCACGATGGCGAACAAGCTGCTTGAATTTGCCCGTGCCTCCGCGCTCGAATACATATTGCCGAAAGACGAAATCCTCGAACTCTACCTCAACACAGTCCCCTTCGGCGGCAACACGCGCGGCGTGGAGGCGGCGGCCCGCTCGTGGTTCGGCAAACAGGCGAAAGACCTTTCTCTCGCCGAGGCGGCGCTGCTCACAGCTCTCTTGCGCGGCCCCTCCTTCTTCCGTCCGGACAGACATCCCGAGCGGGCGCGCGAAATCCGCGACAGGATAATAGAAACGCTTGAGATGCGCGGCGCGGTCTCGTCCGAAGAGGCGCGCCGCGCGAAGCTCACTCCTCTGCCGCGGGAGCGCCGCGCACTATCATCCGGCAAAAGACAGGCGGCGATGATGGCGGCGAAAATGGGAGGCGCGAAAAATCGCCTTGACAGATATGGGCGCTTTCGCTCTGCGCTCGACCCCGACATGCAGAACCTGCTTTCCTCGGAACTCCGCGCCGCTCTCGCAGACATGGACGGCGCGGTCACGGCAGCCGCAGTGCTGGTGGAAAACAAAACGGGAAAAGTGCGCGGCTACGTCGGCAACGCGCGCGAAGGCGCGCCCGGCGCCGCCGCGTGGGTTGACTGCGCCGCGCGTCCGCGCTCGCCCGGCTCCGCACTGAAACCCTTCGTCTACGCGCTGGCCTTCGACCGTGGCATAGCCGCGCCCTCCACGATGATTGCCGATGTGCCTGAAAAGACGGACGGCGCCCGCAACTTCGACCGCATGTACAGAGGCCCCGTCACAGCCCGCGCGGCGCTCTGCGACTCGCTCAACGTGCCGGCCGTGAAAATGCTCCGCGCTGCCGGCGCCGAAACATTCCTCGGCCTGCTGCGCAGAATGGGCTTCTCAACCCTCGGCCGCGAGGCATCGTGGTACGGCGACAGCCTCGTCCTGGGCGGCTGCGAAGTATCTCCGCTTGAACTCGCGCGCGCTTACAGAGCTCTCGCCGCCGGCGGCAGGTACGCGCCCCTTGTATGGGCCGAGGAATCCGGCCCTCCCGAAGAAACGCCGGTAATCTCCGAAGCCGCCGCCGCTCTCGTTGCGGACATATTAAAGGATACGCGGCGCAATCTCCCGGCCTACGCGAACAGCGACAGCGACGGAAAAATCATCGCCTTCAAGACCGGCACATCATACGGCCTCCGCGACGCCTGGACCGCCGCCTTCACTCCGGAATGGACACTCGTCGTCTGGCTCGGCGACCCGGGCGGCGCGCCGCGCGGGAAACTCGTCGGGCTGACGGCGGCAGCGCCAGCGGCGGCGAGAATAATGCTCCGTCTCACGAAGAAAGATGCGCCGTGGTTCGCTCTTCCGCCCTCCGTCAAAAAAACGGAACTCTGCCCTCTGTCGGGAGCGCCGCCGAACCGGTGGTGTCCGTCGCGCGTTACCGGCCTTGTCATCAGAGGCGTCACCTCCTCCGAGCCGTGCCGCCTCCACGCGGAACGCGGCGGCGAAATAAAAATCATCTGGCCGGACGAGCTCGCCCGCTTCTTCGCGAACCGCGCGGAGACCCTCCCCGCGCGCCTTAAAATCACATCGCCCCGCGCCGGCGCGGCCTACCTGTCGCGAGACGGCGGCCGGCTGATACTTTCAGCCGAAGGGGGAAAGGGCGCGGTTTACTGGTTCGCCGACGGAAAATACATCGGCGCGTCCGAAAGCGGGCAAAACATCTCGTGGCTCATGAGGCCGGGTGAACACACCATAACCGCCGCAGACGGCGAAGGCGGGACGGACAAAGCGAAAATCACGGTCAAAAACCCAGCCGGGGAGGAATACCTCCCGCCGCTCGAACCTCTCGAATAAACGGCCCCGTCCGCGCTGCCGCACGACGCGAAAAAACTTCACGCGGCGTTCGTCCGCCGCGCCTGGAAGTGGTTTATAATCTGAAATTGAGAAAAACATAAAAGCCGAAGGGAGAGGGAAAAATGAGCATAAAATTCGTCCTCATAATCCAGTGCGACACTGCGCGCCTGAGATGCAGCGGCTTTGCCTGCGCGGACAGCTTCTACGGACGGGACGGCTTCTTCAAAGAGCGCGGCTACCCGCACGGCGTCCGCTACATGGCGATCACCTGCGGCGGCTGCTGCGGCGCGCGCCTCGCATCGCAGCTCGAACATTTCGCGAAAAAACTGGCGCGCAAGACGAACATCACAAAAGACGAAGTAGCGGTGCACCTCGCCTCCTGCATGACGACCGACAACCATCACCACGACCGCTGCCCTCACATCGACTACATCAAGGCCCTTATCCTCAAAGAAGGCTTCAGCAACATCGCGGAAGGCACATACGAAAGCAAAACCGCCGCGAAAAAACGCGAGAGCGGGACCTACAAAACTTACGGGGCGCAGGTGCAGGATCGCTGATAGAAAATAAAACAATAGATTTTACTCAGTATGCGCAAAAACGCACTAGGCGAAACTTTACGGTTTGCTTGGTACGTTTTTTGTTGAAACTGTATTTCAAAAAACGCTTGTTAAATAACTTTATAATACAGCACGTCAGATGATAATATTAGCAAATATTATCATTATATATGCGTATCTTGCTATTTTATGTTGGTCGCATTATCATGGGGTATCATAGTTTTGTTGTAATGTTTGGCATATTTGCCCGGCGGCATACCGATAACCTGCTTGAATGTTCGGATAAAATTCGAGTTATTATAAAAGCCGACGCGTTCTCCGGCCTCCTGTGTGGAAACCCCCTTTCTTAGGAGAAGGCACGCCTGTCGAATCCTGTAATTTGTAATGTATCTGCCGACGCTGAACCCCGTGCATTCCTTAAAGAGGCGGCACAGATAATATTTACTTATAAAGACAGCCTCACTTAATTTATCTAAAGAAATTTCTTCGCGATAGTGCTCCCTTATATAATCCATCACCGGCATTATTTTCTTGAAATGTTCAGATACGGTAGGGGTGATCCCTGTCTGGTTGTTGTGCAGCTGCCTGGCAATATAAAGCACTATACGCATCACCATTATATTCTGGGCTAAATCGGCGGCGAAAGTGTCAGCGGAGGCAGACAAACATTCTTCCATAAGAGCACTTATCTCTTCTAACTGGTGATCGTCAAAAACAATATATCCTCCCGCGTTTTGTAAAAGCGAAAGAATATCAGTCTCTGGGCTTGAAAGCATCCACAACGTGTCATAGCTGATATGAAGTATATACCTGTCATAAGATGCAATGTCTACGACACAGTGATGCGGCACTCCTTTTTCAACGATAAAAACCATGCCCCGGCATAAAGGAAGCAAATTATCGCCGAGCAAAAAATGTCCGCCGTCAGAAAGGCATACCAAAATCTCTAAATTCCCGTGCCAATGAGGCTCACTCAATGCCTGGAAATTGTGCAGATTTCTCTGTAAATCAAATTCAAGCTGCATACAGCCCACCCTTTATCGTCTGATGTTTATCAACTCTAACATTTTACAGCAATATCCGCAATAAAAATAAAAAAATATTGATAGATTTTATACGAAG
>CAYVEQ010000054.1:2250-10346 GCA_964450835.1 uncultured Synergistaceae bacterium | reverse complement strand
CTGTCCGCCGTAGCTGGAAATCTGAATGATGCGTCCGCCGCCCTGCCTGCGCATATATGGAATGGCGGATCTTATCAGCTGTATGGAGCCTGTCAGATTCGTGGCGATGATGCGGTCAATCTGTTCGTCGGACAGTTCCTCCGCACAGCCGAACAGGCCGTATCCCGCGTTGGAAATCACCACGTCAACGCGCCCGTGTTTCTCAAAAGCATCCGCCACCGTTTTCCGGACGGCTGGGACTTCCGTCACGTCAAGGATACGGCAGTCAAAGTTCATCGGATAATCGTCAATCAGTTTCCGGACTTTAACGGTATCGCGAACCGTGCCGACAACGACATCTCCCTGTTCCAAAAGCTGTTTTGTCATCTCATAGCCAAAGCCGCTTGACACTCCGGTGATTAACCATGTTCTGCTCATATGCGCTTACCTCCTGTATTCTCTGAAAGAGCGTGCCCGCCGTACGCAGGCCGTTTCTCCTCGGGTTTTTATGCGCAAATTATTACAGAAACCGCCCCGCAAGTACAATTCCGGTTTCGGCGATTACCGATAAGTTTTACTTATAGACGGGAATAAACACCCGAAAGGAAGGTGTGGCTGACGTCCGTTCAGTTGAACTGTTTTTTCAGAATTTCCGCAAATTCTTTGATTAAGGCACCGGAGCTGTCCGCCTTCCAGAACGCGCAATAGCTGCGGCTGATTCGTTTCCCGTTTCTGCAGAGCGGCAAAGATACAATATTGCCGGCGAACTGCGCGGGCGGTCTGCCACCTTCTATCGGCAGAAAACCCTTGCCGCCCACCACCATGAGCCGCGCCTCCTCCAGATTTTCAGCGAAAATGAAATCTCCTGCGATTTCATAGATTTCCTGATAATAGGCCCGTTCGGTCTCCTGCTGTTCTTTTGACGCTACTAAAATACACGGCGTATGTCCAAGATCGCCGGCATCGACGGAATCCCGCGCCGCCAGAGGGTTTCTTGCGGAGATTTCAACGCGGCAGGCAATCTCGGACAGAATCAGATTAACATATTTGCCGGAAAATGCCCGCCGCTGATCGCTCAGTATCAGATCCGCGCCGCCCGAGCGCACCAGACCGTACAAATCTTCATGGCTGCCGCTTTGCATTTCAATGGGAATGTCGGGATGTTTTGACGTGAACTCCGCTACCGCCTGCAAAAATTCGGCGCCACCGTAGTTTTTGAGGTAGCCGATCCGTATGGAAAATTCATTTCCTCCGGCGATTTGCGCTGTTTCTTTGCAAAGCCGGTCAAAGTCCGCCGTCAGCGTCAGGCTCCGGTTATAAAAATGTTCTCCGGCCGGAGTCAGTGAGAAGCGGCGGTTCTCGCGTTTTAACAATGTAACGCCGAGATCCCGCTCCAGCGCCTGTATCTGCTGCGAAATGGCCGATTGGGATATGAAGCATTCCTCGGCCGCCTTACTGAAACTGTTCAGACGGACGACAGCCTGAAAGTATTTAATCTGCTTTATCATGATTATTGTTCCTTATGAATGATCCGGCCGGACAAATACTTCTGCGTCCGCCTTCTATCTTCGCCGTTTCACATGTGTCTGCGTTTCTGTTTCAAGCAGTTTATAGCAGGCTGATACTTGAGTCAAGTCTTCAAAAGCGTGTTAATTTCTCCGTGCGAATTTTTCAACTGTCCGTATCTCCTTGTCCACCGACCGTGAGTATCCGGCCCGACGCACGGTACAGCCCCTCGGCAGAAACCGGAGAACAGCGCGCAACCCGAGCCACGGCGGGCGGCTCTGTCATATCGCGCGGCACGCGGCTGCCGCCGTTACTTCGCGGAAATGACTATTCGCGATTATTTCGTCACGTTTTGCGTGACAATGCGCTTATATGCGGGATTAGCAATCGCCAAAAGAAAATATTTGAGTTATCATTGTCACAGCAACGAAAATCCACTTACAGGCAAGGTGACAGAGATGGGAAAACGTCCTGAAATAAACATTCCGCGGCTTATGGCCGCCTACTACACCGAACACCCCGACGCCGGCGAAAAAGATCAGCGCATTGCTTTCGGCACGTCGGGCCACCGCGGCACGCCTCTCAAGCGCAGCTTCAACGAGGATCACATAGCCGCGATTGCGCAGGCGATATGCGAATACCGCGAAGGACACGCAATCTCGGGGCCGCTCTTCATGGGCATGGATACTCATGCTCTCTCGGAGGCGGCGCTTCGCACGGCGGCGGAGGTCTTCGCCGCGAACGGCGTGGAGCTGCGTATGCAGGAGGGCTTCTCCTACACGCCGACGCCTGTCGTTTCTCACGCCATTCTGACGTGGAACGCCGAAAAACGAGGCGCGACGGCGGACGGCGTCGTAATCACGCCGTCGCACAACCCGCCTTCGGACGGCGGTTTCAAATACAATCCGCCAAGCGGCGGCCCCGCCGGAACCGAAATCACAAAACAGATAGAAAACCGCGCGAACGAAATTCTGGCGGACGGGCTGAAAGGCGTGAAGCGCGTGACATTCGAGCGCGCGCTAAAAATGCCGAACGTTGCTTTCGTCGATTATGTCGAGGGTTACACATCGGGGCTCGGCTCGATAATAGACATGAAAGCGATAGCCGCATCAGGGCTCGTGATCGGCGCCGACCCGTTAGGCGGCTCCGGAATATATTTCTGGGAGCCGATCGCGGCGAAGTACGGCCTCAACATCGAAGTCGTCAACAAAACCGTCGACCCGGCCTTTTCCTTCATGCCGCTCGACCACGACGGCAAGGTGCGCATGGACTGCTCATCGCCGTGGGCTATGGCGAACCTCGTCGCGCTGAAAGACAGATACGACATAGCTTTCGGCAACGACCCGGACTACGACCGCCACGGGATAGTCACAAAAGAGGGGCTGATGAGGCCGAACTCTTATCTCGCAGTCGCCGTCGAATATCTCTTCTCGCACAGGCCGCGCTGGAGCGCGGACGCTATGACGGGCAAGACGCTTGTTTCAAGTTCCATCATCGACCGCGCGGCCTCGGGCGTCGGGCGCAAAGTCTACGAAGTGCCCGTAGGCTTCAAATGGTTCGTCGACGGTCTGCTTTGCGGCTCGCTTGCCTTCGGCGGCGAAGAGAGCGCGGGCGCGTCCTTCCTCCGCATGGACGGAAGCGCGTGGAGCACGGACAAAGACGGCATCATCATGGGGCTGCTCGCCGCCGAAATCATGGCTGTAACGGGCAAAAGCCCCTCGGAGCTGTACCGCGCCATGACCGGACGCTACGGAAGCCCCTGCTACTCGCGCAAAGACGCCGCAGCGACTCGCGAAGAAAAAGAAAAACTCAAGAAACTCTCTCCCGCTGACGTGGCGGCCGAAACGCTCGCCGGAGAAAAAATCACCGCGAAGCTCACTAACGCCCCGGGCAACGGCGCGCCGATCGACGGCCTCAAGGTAACGACGGAAAACGGCTGGTTCGCCGCCCGCCCCTCGGGAACCGAGGACATTTACAAAATTTACGCTGAAAGTTTCAAAGGCGAGGAACACCTCGCGAAGATAAACGAAGAGGCCCTGGCGATAGTCGCAAAGGCGATAGCGTAACAAAAGCGGCGCTCCCGCGCGGAAAAATTTCTCGTTCGCGCGGGCCTTCTCCCGCGGAAACAGAGGCAATAAAAAAGACGCGCCCAAGGCGCGCCTTTTTTATTTTTTTTATCTACTGTTCCTCTCCGCCGGGACACTCTATCTCAAACATCGCGTCGATGGTTCTGTGCAGAAGCTGCGCCTTCTCGCTCGCGGCCAGCCGGTAGTAAACCTCCTTGCCGCTGCGCTTCGCGCTGACAAGGCCGTCCTGCCGCAGGACGCGCAGGTGGTGCGACACCGCGGAATCGCTCATGCCGACGGAGCGCGCTATCGCGCCGACGCTCGCCGTAGCGTGGCAGAGCAGCCATAATATCCTGAGCCTCGTGCAGTCCGAGATTTGTTGAAAAACGGAAGCCACCTGCCGGAAAGAATCTTCTCCCGGCATGTTCGCCGCCAGTTCCTCAATCGTTACCGTCCTGTGGCGTGCTTTCAAATTGTCCTCGCCGATAACCGCCGCCCCCTTCCGCGCAGAACCGTAAACCCGCGTAAAAGATAACAGCTTGGCTTTTCTCTGTCAAACCGCGAAAAGCCCCCGCGCATTTCAGGAAGTCAGAGCAGCTCGCGGTAGATTTTCAAAACGCGCCCCTCGTCAAGCGGGACGAAGTTATTGTTCATCAGCCGCTTCTGCGTTTCCATGACGGAACGGGCAAAGCGCGGCAGTTCCTCCGGCGCGACGCCGTAGGCGCGCAGCGGCTTCTTTGGCAGCATGGCGTCGAGCAGCTCCTCAAGAGCCTCCCACGCGCGCGCTTTTTCTACGCGAAGCAGCCCCGCGATGAAGTTCATCATCTTTTCGATCTCCCCGTCGCTTTTTATTTCAAGATAATTTTTCATAACTCCGGTAAAGACCGCATAATTGCTCTCGCCGTGAGGCACATGATACGCTCCGCCCAGCGGGTAGGAGAGCGCGTGCACCGCCGCGCATCCGGCCGTGCCGAAGGCTATCCCGGCGTAGTTTGAGGCAAGCAGAAAATCGGCGAGTAGCGGCGTTCGGGACTCCCGACCGAGCCGCTTGATTTCGGCAAAGCGGCTGATTATCATCTCGGCCGCGCGGTAGGAGAGGAGCTTCGATGTCGCGGTCGCGCGCGGAGAGAGCGCCGACTCCACCGCGTGCACGAGCGCGTCTATCGCGCTCGCGGCGAAGGCGCCGAAGGGAAGCTCTTCAAGCAGCTCCGGCACAAGCGCCGCGCTGTCGGCGAAGAGCGCCGGAGAGACCAGACCCATCTTCGTCCCGAGCCGCGTGCGGTTGATTATCGATATGTTCGTCACCTCGCTGCCCGTGCCGCAGGTAGAAGGAACAATGACAAGGCCGCTTTCGCGCGCAAGGTCGGGAGCCGCGGCGTAAAGCTCGTCGGTCGTCCGCCCGCGGGAGACGGCCACAGCCTTCGCTATATCTATTACCGAACCGCCGCCCGCAGCTACGAGCCTCTTAAAGCCCGCGCGCGACGCCTCGCGGATTATCTCGTCCGTCATCACGTCGGTCGGCTCGCCGTTTCCGAAATCCTCGAAGAAAAGCGTCTTTACGCCGAGAGACAGAGGCGCGAAGCAGCGCTCGTAAAGGGGTCTTATCGTGAAAAGCAGGTCATCCCCGCCAAGCGCGAACTCGCGCGCGAACTCCGCGCAGCTGTCGAATTTATGTATCTCGGTGTTGAGTATTATCTCTCTCATCTCTTGCACCCCCGCGTCGAATTTACAACAATTATAATACCGCGCGGGCTTGACAGCCGCAGCGCGGCGCGTGTAGAATTGCATTCGTTATCGCGGCGGTCAGCCGACATTGAAGGAACGGAGGAAACATCATGGCTTTTGCGGATTTCACGATGATAATGTGCGTGACGGCTCGCGGCCGCGGCGGCTCCTCTCCTCGATTGACCGGCGCTTAGACCGGCTGTGTCGATTAAGGACCGGGCCCGCTTGGCGGCCCGGTCTTTTTTTATTTTCTTATTTTGATCAAAGGGGGAGTGATCGACGGGAGTTCTGTTGTTCTCTGCAACGCGCCGCTGTGTCGTGGCCCTTTCGGCCATAGGGTAAGTTTCTGATTTTTCAGGAGGTAATGATCATGAAAAAATTTGTTTCCGTTCTATGCGCTCTGCTCTTTTTCGCCTCGACGGCGCAGGCCGCCGAGAAAATAATCCTCGGAGTGACGCCCTTCCCCGCCCACGAAATCGCGAAAGTGGCCGCGGACCTGATGGCAAAAGAGGGTTATGAGGTCGTAATTAAAGAATTCACCGATTTCATTCAACCGAACATGGCTCTCGCCGACGGGAGTCTTGACGCGAACTTCTTCCAGCACCTTCCATTCCTCGAGAACATGAGAGCCGAGAAGGGGTTTGACATCGTGGACATCACGAAGGTTCACCTTCTTCCCATCGGCATCTACTCACACAAGATAAAGTCGCTTTCGGAAATCACAGACGGCGCGGTAGTGGCGGTGCCGAATGACCCGACGAACGGTTTCCGCGCCTACAAGCTGCTGGAGCGCGAGGGGCTTCTCAAAATGAAAGAGGGCACCAACCTTAACGCGCGCGATATTCTCGAGAACCCGCGCAAACTCAAGATAATCGAGCTGGAGGCGCCGCAGCTTCCGCGCACGCTCAGCGACACGACAATATCCGTAATCAACATGAACTTCGCGGTCGACGCGGGGCTTGACCCTACGAAAGAGGCTCTCGCACTTGAGGACAAAAATTCGCCCTACGCCGTCGTTCTGGCATGCCGCGGCGAGGACAAGAACTCGGCGAAGATAAAGGCTCTCGCGAAAGCCCTCAACTCTCCCGAAGTCAAGAAATTCATTACGGAAGAGCTCTCCGCGAAAGGCGTCCTCCCCGCCTTCTAAAACCGCGCGCTTACGGGCGGCGCCGCGCGGCTCTCACAGGGGCGCGCAGCGCCGCTTTTTTTGTTATAACCATGCCCAAGACAAAGAAGATCTGAAGCCGGGTGCCTCGGCTGCGCGTTTCTCCCGCGGTGCCGGCGCGCGCGCCGGACATCGGCGCGAAAGGACGGCGCGCTTTCGCCGCGCGAAAATTCGCCCGCAAAGATCTAAGCTCGGCGCAGTTTTTTGCAATATCAACAAGAAAAGATTAAAATAGCGTCAGAGAACCAATAACAACAAACATCGGGAGGAGAGTTTCCAATGGATGTAAAGAGCAAGGCATATCAGGAACTTCTGAAGAAACGCCCGCTTAACGTGCAGGCGCGCTTCGCAAACGAGGAAATGGGCCTCGTCAGCGGACGCGACATCGCGGCCGCCGCCAAGAAGTGCGGCTCCATAGTGCTCGCGGCGAACGCGCGCAACCCCATCGTCATAAAAGGCGTCCTGCGCGCTGCGAAAAAGAAAAACGCCGCCGTGCTCATCGAGCTTGCCAAATCCGAGGCGACATACTGCGGCTCCACCTACGACAACCTGGCCGACTACGCTCTCAAATATTCGGCCGAGCTCGGCCACGGCGCTGTCTTCGGCCTCCACGTCGACCATTACGCGATCAAAGGGCAGGCCGACGTCTTAAAAGGCGTGGGACATCTCACGAAGATTCTCAACAGCGGGTTCACCTCCGTCGCGATAGACGCTTCGCACCTTGAGGACTACGACAACTTCGCGGCCACACGCGCGCTCGCCGGCTGGCTTCCGCCAGAACTCGGCCTTGAGGTCGAAGTCGGCGAGATAAAGGGGCCGGGCGAACTCTCGACGGTCGAGGAAGCCACATACTACATCGGCGGCCTCAACGCGTGGCAGATATTCCCCGATTATCTCGCCATTTCGAACGGCAGCCTCCACGGCACATACGACCCGACAGCGGGACAGATGGAGGGCATCGACCTCAAACGCACGAAGGAAATCGCGGACGCGATAGCTCCGTACGGAGTCGCGATAGCGCAGCACGGCATCTCCGGCACGCCTCTTGACAAAGTTTCCACCTTCATCAAATACGGCATACGCAAAGGCAACGTCGCGACGCTCTTCCAGAACGTCTATCTCGGAATCAAGATGGATCCCGACACGGGCAACGCGGTCACCGAAGGCGGCACATACACCAAAGAGGCAGACCGCGGCATCTCCGTGGAACTTTGGGAGAAGATAGTCGCGGCGGCGGACGAAAAAGGCATGAGCCGCAAGAGCGGAGACTATAAGAAGCTGAACCTGCCCTTCTGCGACATGATCCTCGCGGAACCGAAGCCGATCATAGACAGAATCGTCGACGAGGTCGAGTGGTGGGCCGAGCGCTTCATCACAGCCTTCCGCGCGGAAGACACCGCAGACGCCGTAGCCGAGATAATGGCGGCGCGCCCCGACCACAACGCGGCGCCGGACCGCAAAGTTCTCTGCGAGCGCAAAGACTTTGTAAAAGAAAACGCTCCGGGCAAAGGCGGCAGCGACGGCAAGAACTACGACGATTAACAATCCGCGCGAAAGCGCGTCAAAGCGGGAGGAGATTCCCTCTCCTCCCGCTTTTTTGCGCGTGCGCCGCCCGCGCCGGAGCAAGCGTGCTCCCGCTGCGCGAGGCTACGATG
>CAYVEQ010000054.1:0-2150 GCA_964450835.1 uncultured Synergistaceae bacterium | reverse complement strand
GCGTGCTCCCGCTGCGCGAGGCTACGATGCTTACAGGCGAAGCGCCAGGCGCCGTGCCGCCAACAAATTCAGCACTCCCCTCTCAATACCGGCAGAAATCTCACAAATGTCGCCTGCCGCTTACTTCCGGAAAATTCCGCGCCTCCCCGTATTGTCTGCTCCACTGTATACAGAGCAAAAATCGTTGAGATACTCCCCGCTGTAACCGTAACCGCCAAAAGAACCGCCTTGCCGATCATTCAAAAAACAATCCTAAATAGCATATCCTGCAAAACGGCCTTTCAAGACACCGGCGCCTCCGCCCGCTACTGGTGGGGACGAGAATTTCCAAACTCGGCCTGACGGTTGTCATGCGGCTTTCTTTAAATCACGCACGCACTCGGACTGTGCTTGCCAGGAAGATTCCCCGCTTCTCCATATCGTGCGCCGCACCATGCATACCGCAAAAGCAGCAGAAGAAACACCCGCCAAAACTGTTATCGCCAAAATAATCATCTCGCCTGACATTATAAAAACCTCCCCGCCTGTGGCATATCAGATAAACAGACTCGGCTCTCCGGCCGTAAACTTTAACCCGAAGGATTTGCTCCGGCGATATTATGCTACCAAGGCTCCTGCAATTAGTAAAACGTCATATTTTAATGTTTGATATGAAATTATTTCATGTTACAATTTAAAAGAACACAGCATCAGTCCGGCCGGGAACGTTTTTCATGCACCTTCGTAACGGTTTTGCTTAGTCCGGACAAAACCACTCCCCCTCCTGATAAACAAAGCAGGGGCTCATATTTTACACTCCGGGCAGGGACTGCGACGCAAAAACGGTGCCTCGCCCCCTTGCCTCGGGGGAACTGGAAGTGTCAAAGATACTCAAAAGGCGGTGTTTGTTTTGGATGTCAGAAAGTACGATGTCATTTTAAGGGCAGCAGAACTCGGCAATCTTACGAAGGCAGGAGAGGATTTCGGATATACACAATCCGCCGTGAGCCATATGATTAAAGCGGTTGAAAGCGAATTCGGATTCCGCGTCTTCCTGCGCGGGCATGACGGCGTTTCGCTCACTGAAGAAGGAAGACGGATAATGCCTCAGCTGCGCGAAATAGTCAAATGGAACGAACGGCTGACGCAGACCGTCAGCTCGCTGAACGGTCTTATTTCAGGGACGCTGCGCGTCGGTTCTTTTATAAGCACGGCAATACACTGGCTGCCTCAAATATTAAAACGATTCCGCGAGGATTACCCCAATATAAATATCGAAATAACAGAGGACGGCACCGACATGCTCGAAGCAGCGATTGAAGAGGGAAGAGTAGACCTTGCGATCATGGCGTTCCGGCCGGGACAGAGTTTCGAGCACCATGTGCTTTATATAGATCATTTTATGGCCATACTTCCGCCGGAGCACCCGATGGCCAGCCGGCCGGTTTTCCCGGTAGACGCTTTCAACGGCGAAGATTTCGTTACCGTCACTAACAGCTATGACTATATGACAAGCACTATTCTTGAGGAATATTCGCTAAAGCCCAGGATAATATTTTCATCCAGAGACGAGAGGACAGTTTTCTCGATGGTGGGAAACGGCCTGGGAGTGAGCATACTGCCCGAAATGGTGATGCGCGGCTGGAGCGGAAATGCTGTAGCGCGGCCGCTCCAGCCTGAGATAACACGCGAGCTGTCCATTTGCATGCCATCTTTCAGAGAAGCCTCCCCCGCATGCAAGCATTTTGTCGGGTATTTGAAAAAGATGGTCTCAAAGGACGGCAGCGTGAAGGACATTCCGCCCGGCGCAAAGCTGTAGAGCGCCACTTTCAAGCGGCGGCTGATTTTATGATTTTATGCCAAGAGGCGTCCGGCGTTGTGTGCGGAAACAAAGTGAAGGCGTGGCCGTCCCCCCGGCATGAGAGCACAATGACTCGCCGAACAAGTGTTCTTTTGTGTGTTTTGAAAAAAACAGGATCTATTTAATCGCGCTGATACGGACGGCCTGCGCCCTTAAAAAGTGATCAATTTATTTTATGGTGCCGGAGAGGGGATTCGAACCCCTACACCCTCGCGAGCGGCGGATTTTGAGTCCGCTGCGTCTACCGTTCCGCCACTCCGGCAAGACCGCCAGATTATTTTATAACAGCTTTGGAATATCCGCAACAGGG
>CAYVEQ010000053.1:0-10695 GCA_964450835.1 uncultured Synergistaceae bacterium | reverse complement strand
AAGATGTTTTCCCATGTGGTGCAGAGGCTTACAAGTCCCACCAATCTCCTTCACGTTCCTCTTCCTCGTCTCTCTCCTCCCTGTCCCACGGATTGACGGATCTTATCCCCGCCTCGGTGTTCGTCGGAGCCGCGGGCGAAACTCCCGCGCGGAGCGCGGCGAAAAAAGCTGAGCGCGCCGGCGTTTTTTCGTGAATCCGACGCGAATATTAAAAAACGTAAAGAGCGGCGAGGACGCACGCCCTGCGCAGAGAAAGGCGTACCTCCTCTCTTTGCCCCGTGGCGTAAAGAGAGGAGATATCACAGATTGGTAGGTATATTTGAAAAGGGGGCGGCAATGCGCCCGCGTGAAAGGACTTTGAAACCGGCCGACCCTGCGAAAGGCGCGCCGCGACGGATCGTTTTTCGCGTCTCCGCGACCGGGAGCAATTTCGGATGACAATGATATATCGCACTTCGCCTGCTGTCAATTACTTTTTTATAAATTTCTGCGCGCGATCCGCCAGTGTCGTAAACATTGCAGGACTTTGCCGAAGTTTCGCGCGTTTCGCCGGTTGCCGAAAGAGCGCGCGCCGCGGCAAGCGCCGCCTGTGTTCCACGCGCTCTTTGCCGCCGTCCGCGCGCTGGCGGCGGATTTTTCATCACGGACTTTTTGTGATAAACTATCAAAAAAGTCAGGTCGGCCGAAGTGCCTTACGGAAGGAAGAACGAGCATGAGGAACCAGAAAGAACTTTCGGCGTTGGGCGCGGCGCTTCTTGAGGAAGCGGAACGGATTTACGGCGACATGCAGGATTGGCGGAGAGATTTCCACCAGTTTCCCGAGCTTGCCTTCGAGGAGAATATCACCGCCTCGAAAATTGCCGAGGTACTGAAGTCAATTCCCGGCATGGAAGTGGTTCCGGGGTTCGCGGTGCAGACCGCCGTCGTCGGCGTGCTCGGCGGCGATATACCGGGTCCTGCGCTTATGCTGCGGGCGATCATGGACGGCGTGGCGGCGGATGAACAGACGGGCCTTCCGTTTTCCTCATGCATGCCCGGCGTTATGCACGCCTGCGGCCACGACGCGGAGATGGCGTCGCTGCTGGGCGCCGCCGAGGTGCTCGCGGAGCATAAAAAAGACCTGGCGCGGAAGGTTGTCTTTCTTTTCCAGCCGGCGGGCGAGGGACGCAGCGGAGCTAAAACTCTCGCGGGCAGCAATATAATCGAGAAGTTCGGCATAGGCCGGTGCGCAGCCGTCACCTGGACGCCGGAGCTTCCGTACAGCGAGCTTTATACCAAAAAGGGCGTCATGACGGCGCTCTCCGACAGGATACACATAGACATACGCGGTACTGCCGGACACGCGGCCGAGCCTCACATGACGGTGGACCCCGTCACTATCGCCGCGAATATAATTCTGACTGTTCAGGCCATGCTTTCAAGAGAGGTGGACCCCCGCGAGGCGGTGGTCGTTTCCTTCGGGCAGGTCGACGCCGGCACCGCCTATAATGTTATCCCGGAGCAGGCGAATCTCTGGGGAACGCTGCGCGCCTTCAACCCCAGAACGCGCGACTTTGTCCAAAGCCGCATCGAGACTGTGGCTCCCGCGATAGCGAAGGCTCTGCGCGGGCTCGCGTCGGTAGAGTACACGCGCAATTACGCGCAGATTGAGAACGACCTCGATATGCTGGAAGAAATCCTCCGTATCGGGGTTCCTTTTTTCGGGGAGGACGGCATCAATATGCTGGAGCGTCCTCTGCTCTCCGGCGAGGATTTTTCCTTCTTCACTCACGAGGTGCCGTCGGTTTTCATGCTTCTGGGAACGGGGCTGGAGTACCCGCAGCATCACCCGCGTTACGACGTCCCCGAGAGTCTGCTTCCTTTTTCCGCCGCGTGGGAGGCCTACATGGCGCTCGCGCTATAGGCCGGGTATTCTTCTTTTCGGAGTGATGGGTATTGTCGTCAAGGCTTGAAACGATAATCGGGGATAATCTGAGCCGGCTTCCCGCCGAACCGTTCATATGGTGGCGGAAAACGTGGTGGTCGCGCGGGGCCTTTCTTGAACTGATAGAGGAGTGCGAGGAGAGGCTGCGGACCAGCAGCTTCAGGCGCGGCCAGCGCATCGCGCTTCTTACGCCGAACAGCCCGATACTGCTCGCGACCGCGGTCGCGGTGTGGCGCATCGGCGGCGCCGTGGTGCTTATAGACCCGCGTTCCGGCTACACGCCTCTGATACGCCAGCTACGCCACGCGGACGTCTTCGCCGTGCTGACGTCGCGCGACTGCGACGAGCTTGTGCCGCTCATATCAGAGGACGGCATACCCTGTTCCGCGATAAGCCTTGACGCGCTCGAGGATAATATACCGGGGCGCCCGTGCCGCGAGGAAGACCCCGAAACCGCCGTCATTTTCTACACATCCGGTATAACCGGCGAGCCGAGCGCCGTACCGCTGACCCACGCCAATCTTCTTGCCTGCATCGAAAGCTGCGTTACGCATATAAATATTCCCGACGAGGAGGACGTCATCTTAAACGCACTGCCGAACTCAAACGCGCTGGGCTTTGTCTGCGGCGCTCTTTTGCCGCTGGTCACGGCCGTGCGTCAGGTGATTCTGCCGTCGTTCATGCCCGTCGAGGCTTCGATGGAGGCAATCAGGAAGGCTGAGGTCACGATAGTCATGGCTGTGCCGATGATGATTGCCATGATGACCTCCGCCGTCGCGCGCAACGGCGCCGCGCCTCCTAAGATAAGGTGCATCCTTTCCGGCGCCGACAGGCTGCCGGGCGCTCTGTGCAGACGCGCGGAGCAGGCGCTTCAGACGCGTGTCATACAGGGCTACGGCCTGACCGAGGCATCGTCGGTTGTCGCTCTGACGCCTGGGTTTGACAAATCCCGCCCCGAAAGCGTGGGCACTGTGCTGCCCTGCGTGGAGGCGGAGATTCGCGGCGACGCGGGCGGTGTGCTCCCGCCGGGGCGCGAGGGGGAGCTTTGGATACGCGGCGCGAGCGTGGCCGCGAGCTATTACAGAAGCCCCGAGCTTACGGAGGGGCGCTTCCTCGACGGATGGTTCCGCACGGGAGACATCGCGCGCTTTGACGACGCCGGCTATCTTTATCTCGTCGGCCGCACGACGGATGTTATATTCGTCGGCGGTTTCAAAGTCTACTCGCGCGAGGTCGAGCGCGCTCTCGAGGAACACCCCGCTGTCAGAGAGGCCGCGGTCGTGGGCGTTCCCCGTTCGATAAGCGGCGAGATAGTCAAGGCTTTCGTCGTCGTGAAGAGCGGCGAGAAAGTCTCCTCGAAAGAGCTTATCGACTATTGCAAGAAAAAGCTTTCCTACTACAAAGTTCCGCGCATCATAGAGTTTATCCCCCGGCTGCCGCGCTCGGCCATCGGTGAAATCGTAAAGAGAAAGCTCTCCAAGGACTGACGGCCGTGTACGGTGTGACGTGCCGCGTGACAAAAAAGCTGGATCGGTTTGAACGCGCGGCGGTCGTGAGGCTGCTTTCCGAAAGCGGCCTTGTCTTCGAGGGCGAACCGGAGCTGACCGCGCTCGCCGAGGACTGTGACGGAAATATCCTGGCGACCGCGAGCCTCGCCGGCTCCGTCATAAAAATGGTCGCGTCCTCCGAAGAATGGCGGGATGCGGGACTTTCCGCTCTTGTTATATCCTCTCTTATGAGTGTAGCGCGCCCCTCCGGCGCGCGGAAATTTTTCATTTACACAAAGCCTGAGGCCGCTGCGAAATTCGCGGCTCTCGGCTTTCGCGAGCTTGCCGCGTCTAAAAACTCCGTCCTGTTGGAATGCGGCGCGCCGGGCGCGGACGCCTTCCGCGCGTCGCTTGCCTCAAGCCGCGCCGAAAGCTTCCCCTCTGCCGGAGCCGCCGTCATGAACTGCAACCCCTTCACGCTCGGCCACAGATACCTCGTCGAGGAGGCGGCGAAACGCTGCCCCGTCTTTTATATGATAATCGTCGAGGAGGACGCGTCGGTCTTCCCCTTCGCCGACAGGCTGGCGCTCGCGCGCGCCGGCACGGCCGATCTGCCGAACGTCCGCGTTATCGCAAGCGGCAGCTACGCTGTGTCAAAGGCGACATTTCCCGCCTATTTTCTGAAAGACCGGAGGGAGCCTGCCGTCGCGGCGGAGCAGGCGGAGCTTGACGCGCGGCTCTTCGGCGGGCTGTTCGTCCCCGCGCTTTCCCTGACGCGCCGTTTCGTCGGGACGGAGCCTTTCTGCGCCGTCACGGCTATTTACAACAGGACGCTGAAAGCCGTGCTTCCGGCCTACGGGTGTGAAGTGGTTGCAATCGAAAGGGTGAAGGCGGCGGGCGCGCCCGTTTCCGCCTCGCGTGTCCGCGCCATGATAGCGTCGGGCGCGCCGGGGCTTGAGGCGCTTCTGCCGCGCGTCACACTCGATTATTTGAAAAGCGGCCGCGGCACGGAGGCCGCGCGCCGTCTTGCGGAGGCGGGAAAATGACGCCGCTTGAAGAGGTTCTCGAAGGGCGCGACGAGCGCGTCGCGCTGCAGAAAAAACTCCTCGCCGCGCGCGAGGGGGCTTTCGTCTGCCAGATCGGGCTGAACGTGCCGGGATTCCCCAAACGCGCGCCGGGGGATATGGCGGTTATAAAAGAGTGCCGCCGCTTTCTGATAGCCAGCGCACGCGCCCTGCCGTTCGAGGAGCGGTACGTCGAAAACGGCGCGGGCCTCTGCTGGCAGGGCGCTTTCGACGGCAAACGTTTCGACGCCCGCGCGATGAAAAAAGCGGCGGTCGATGCCGAGAACCGCATGGAGGCGGGCCGCGTGCTCGACATTGACGTACTGACGGCTCAAGGGCAGCTCTCGCGCCTTGAGATGGGGCTTCCGCCGCGGCCGTGCTTTATCTGCGGCGAAAACGCGAAAGAATGCGCGAGAGCCGGAGCGCACGACAGCGCCGGGCTTCGCGGGCTTGTGTTCCGAATAATAAAAAACGCCGCAGGGCGCGCAGACGAGGGAAAATTCCGCGCCGGCTGAACGGCAGCGCCGGCTTTGCGCGCCCGCGTAATCGTGCCCGACACGCGCCGCACTTGCGCAGGCCGCCCGCGCCGCGAAAAATTTTTGCTCTTCTGTTGCTTTTTACTATGCCGCCGCGAGAGGATATAATTAAAAGCGAGGGAAGAACCGCGCGTTCTTCCGGCGAAGGAGGCCCGGACTTGTCACACATAAGGCCCGAATGGGACGCTTACTTTCTTCTGATGGCACTCGTCGCCGCGAGCAGAAGCACCTGCCTGAGGCGTCGCGTCGGCGCCGTGCTCGTGCGCGACAGGCAGATACTCAGCACGGGCTACAACGGCGCGCCGCGCGGCGTGAGCCACTGCGCTGACGCCGGCTGTCTGCGCGAGCGGCTGGGCATAGCATCAGGCGAGCGCCACGAAATCTGCCGCGGCTCGCACGCCGAGATAAACGCGATAGCGCAGGCGGCCGCGGCCGGCACGTCGACCGCAGGCTCGTGGCTCTACTGCACGCACGAACCCTGCGTCTACTGCGCGAAGGCTCTGATTAACGCCGGCTGCGAAAAAGTTTTCTATCTCTATTCCTATCCCGACGCTCTGGCGCGCGCCATAACGGCGGAGGCTGGGGTAGAGAGCGTGCGGGTCGACCCCGCGTCGCTGCCGCGCGATATTCCGGAGCTTTCCCCGGAGCGTTCCGGGGCGTGAAGTTTTCGCGAGTTGTGGACAGTCCGCGCAGAGGTTAGAATATCGGGAGAATGTTATAATTTCCGCGAAAGGTGGGAGCCTTAAGGCGTTTGGTCATGAAACTCAGATTTTTAGGCGCGGCCGGAGAGGTAACCGGCTCCAACTACATGATAGAGACGGCGGGTTTCAAAGCGCTCGTCGACTGCGGCACGCATCAGGGTTCGGACGAGGAGAGCCGCGACGGCGAAAGCCTCCGGTACAATCCCGCGGAGATTGACGCCATCCTGCTGACGCACGCGCATATCGACCACAGCGGACGGATTCCGCTTCTTGTCAAGCTCGGCTTCAAAGGAAAAATTTACTGCACCCGCGCGACCGGCGAGCTGATAGAAATTCTTCTCCGCGACTCGGCGCACATCATGAGCGAGGACGCGCAGTGGCGCACGCGCAAAAACGCGCGCAAAGGACTGCCGCCGGTGGAGCCGCTTTACGGCGAAAGCGACGTGGAAGCGGCGCTTGCTCTGCGCAGCCCGATCCCCTACGACGAAGTGCTCGAGGTACTACCGGGGCTGAAAATCCGCTTCCGCGAGGCGGGCCACATATTGGGCAGCTCCATAATAGAAACGTGGATTTCCGAAGAGGGCAAAGAGAGGCCCGTGAAGGTCGTCTTCTCCGGCGACTTAGGGCCGCTTGACGGCGTTATAGAGAAGCCGCCGGCGGTCGTCGAGGAAGCGGACTTCGTGCTGATTGAGTCAACCTACGGCGACAGGCTGCACAAGTCGCTCGAGGCGACGCGGGCGGAATTTCAGGATGCTATGGAAGCGGCCGTGCGCGAGGGCGGCAAGGTGCTTATACCGACGTTCGTCGTCGACCGCGCGCAGAGGATGCTCTACGAGTTCAAGCTCCTGCAGAAAAAACTCCCGGACATGAAAATGCCGGAAATCTACCTCGACTCGCCGATGGGGGTAAAGACCACAGAAATATACTCAAAGTACGCGGCGCTGCTCTCGCGCGAGCTTAAAGAACTGCTTGTCGCGGGCGAGGATCCCTTCGAGCCGCGCGGCTTTTCGTTCATACGCTCCGCCGACGAGTCGCGCGCCGTCAACGTCAAAGACGAGGGCATAATTCTCGCCGGAAGCGGGATGTGCTCCGGCGGCCGCATAATGCACCACTTGAAACACAGCCTCTATAAAAAAGAAACGCACCTCTTCTTCGTCGGCTATCAGGCCTACGGAACGCTGGGGCGGCGCATAGTGGACGGAGCCAGGAGCGTCCGCGTAACGGGCGAGGAAGTCGCGGTGAACGCGAAACTGCACACGTTAAACGGCTTCTCCGCGCACGCCGACCGAGACGACCTGCTTTCGTGGGCATCGCACTTCCCGAAAAAAGCGCGCTTCGTTGTAGTCCACGGCGAGCCGAAATCATCCGAGTCGCTGGCGCTCGGCCTGCGCGACGCGGGATACTCCACGCTCATACCGGCCTTGGGCGACGAACTGGACCTCTTGGCCCCAGCGCCGGAAAAGGCGGCGATGCCGGTAATATCAAAGCGTATACTCGACAGGATAGAGTTCAACCCGAAAGACGTCGAAAGCATGCTGAACCTGATAACGGAGCGCGTCGGCGAAATGAGGGAAACGCTGATAAACAACGACGAACAATACCGCAACGTCATGCCGTTGCTCATATCGGCGCGCACGCTGCTTGAAACGGCGGCGGCGCTGGGCGCGCGGGAAGAAAAGCACTAAGTCCGGCACGCCGATAAAAAGGAAGGATCTTTCAATGGGCAGGAAATTGAAATACACGGCTGCGGCCGCGGCAGTTGCCGCGGTTGCCGCCGCGGTTTTGCTCGTGTGGCTGTCGCAGTCGCGCGGCGCTAAAGAGCCGCTGGCATATATTCCGGCTCCCGACAAAAACGCCCTGTACATACTGCTTGAGGCAAAAGGACGGAGCTACCCGCGTGCGCTTTCCTCGCTCCTGACCGAAGGCCCGTGCGCCGACCTGAAAAGCGGCACGCCGCGGGGCGCGGCTCTTGCCGCGGCGGCTCTTGCCGAAGATGCGGCAGTGCTTGTCGAGCGCGGGAAAAACGGCGAAGTCGGGTTTTACTGCGCTGCGCGCTTTTCCGACGAAGAGAGCGCGCTTCTGCGAAAGGGCACGGTTCCCGCATCTTTAGCCGCCGCCTTCGGTGCGGAAAAGGCGGAGAGCGCCGAGGGAATATTCACGGTGCGGGGCGGCTTACTCTCCTCGCCGCTCTACTACGCCGTCGCCGGCGGCAGCACGCTCTTCGCGGCGGAACCTTCGGCGCTCGGTAAAATGCTCTCCTTCGACAAAAAAGAGGGCGGGCTGAAAAACAAAAAATGGACGCGGGAAGAGAAGTGGCCAGCGCACATCGAAATATCCGACGGCGGCGAGCTGACAAAGCGCGCGAAAGAACAAATCCCCCTCACCGTCGAAGCCGCGTGGCGCGCGCCCGAAGGCGAGGCGCCAGGCGAGGCGAGATGGGCGCTCGTCAACTTAGGCGCCGCCGCCGAAGCATATCTTTCCTCCGCGCTTGCGACGCAGAAATGGAACCTCTCCGAGTGCGTCCTTCCAAGGCCGCTGCTTCTTTCCGCCGGGTTCGGCATACCGCGTCTTGAAGGCTCTCCGGACGGATGGCCCTTCCATCTCTCGCAGGCGTACAGGCTCGCGCGCGATATGGGGCTTGACGACAGCGAAATAAGCGAAATACTCTCCGGCCGCACGATACTCTCCCTCGGCGGTCAGAACAAAATACTCTGGTTCCGTCTGCCGGGACTTCTCGCGGAATTTTCCGGCAGGCCGGAACTCATGAGCAAGCTCGTTGCCTCGTTCTGGAACGGTTTCTTCTACGGCGTCGAGCCGGAACCGCTGGAAGGCTTTGAGAGAGGCGGCACGGCGGACGTTCCCTTCTCCGTCGTCGCAGCCGGGCGCGGCGAAACGGCTGTGCTGGGCCTTGTCTTTCCTGACGCGATCGCTTCCGGAGACGACCTCGCGCCGTTTATGGCGAAAGAGGAAGAGGCGGTCGGCTGGCTCTTTATAGACCTTCCGAAAGCGGGGAAGACCCTCTCCGAAATGACGAAAATGAGTTCTTTCCTCGAAGAGGAAGAAGATCAGGACCTCTACCGCGACCAGGAAAGCTATGGCGAAGCGCGCGGCTATCCGTGGGAAACGGAAAACGACCTCGAGCCGCGCGAGCCGGAATTTGCCCAAAATCCCTTCGACCGGGCTGTCGTTGACTCCTTTGCCGAAACGCTCAAAAAATTCGGCCGCGTCATGATAGTCTGGGAAAAGCCTCTCTCGGGGCGCGTCAACTGGTATAATCACGAAAACGGGAAATAAAATCAGGAGGTTTGCACAACCGATGCGCATTAACGCTTTGCAGGTGTTGAGGGAACGCGGCTTCGTCGAATGGTCGAGCCACGGCGAGGAACTTGAGGAACACTTCAAAAACAACATGGTGACAGGCTACGTCGGTTTCGACCCGTCGGCGGACAGCCTGCACGTCGGCAACCTCGTCGCGATAATGGGGCTTGCGTGGCTTCAGCGGCTCGGACACCGCCCGATAGCGATAGCCGGAGGCGGCACGGGGCGCATAGGCGATCCCTCGGGCAAAAGCGCCGAGAGGAGCCTGCTCTCCGAAGGACAGATACTCCACAACGTCGCCTGCATAGCGGAACAGCTCCGCCGCTTCCTCGACTTCGACTGCGGCGAAAACAGCGCCCTGCTCGTAAACAACAACGACTGGCTCAAAAAAGAAAACTACATCGAATTTCTCCGCGACACGGGAAAATACTTCACTGTCAGCTTCCTCGTCAACCGCGACTACGTCCGCAGCCGCGTGCTCGACCCGGACAAATCCATCACATACACGGAACTTTCCTACATACTGCTTCAGGCTTTCGACTTCAACCACCTGTACAGGGAATACGGCTGCACACTCCAGATGGGGGGCAACGACCAGCAGGTCAACATAATCGCAGGAATGGAACTCGCCCGCAAAAAATCGGGCGGACAATGCTACGGCGTCACCTTCCCGCTGCTCTTGAACGCGCAGGGACAGAAATTCGGAAAATCCGAAAGCGGTGCCGTCTACCTCTCGCCGGAACGTACAAGCGTCTACAAGTTCTACCAATTCTGGATCAACGTGGACGACAAAGACCTTGAAAAGCTCTACAAGCTCTTCACCTTCCGCGGCCTCAGTGAGATAAAAGAGCTCCTCGACGAACATGAAAAAGCCCCTCACCTCCGCAAAGGACAGAAAGAGCTCGCGTGGGAGATGACTTGCCGCGTCCACGGACGGGAGGCGGCGGCGCGAGCCCGCGACGCGAGCGCGGTGCTCTTCGGCGAAACGAAAATAAAAGACGCCCCCGAAGAAGTACTTGAAACACTCGCTTCCGAGATACACTGCGCGGAAGCCGACTTGACAGAAACGGACGCGGCGACCGAGCTGCTCGTACTCTGCGGGGCCTGCGACTCAAAGGGCAACGCAAAGAAAAAAATCAAAGAGGGCGGCGCCTACCTCAACGGCGAGAAAATCATGGACCCCGGACGGCGCGTCACGGAGGACGACATCCTGCCCGGCCGCTACATACAGCTCAACGTGGGCAAAAAAGACTTCCGCCTGATAAAATTCAAATAGCGCGGGGAAAAAATAAAAACGCCCTACGCGGAGGAACCGCGAAAATTCCTCCGCTTAAGTTTTTGCGGATTCCGGAAGCCGCATACAGCAAAGCTTTTTATATGTCTCAAGATTCATACCGACAGCCTTCAGACTACGAAGTTCCATGAACAAGATGGATGTACCGATTGATGACATCACGATTATCCGGTTTTTGTTCCGCTTCTTTCCTGGGTAAGCCCTGAACGGCCTCTGAGATCAGCCGAATGCGCTTATACACGGAGTAGGGTATATACGCGAACGCGATATGACATGCATTCTCAAGACGGCCAGAGGAGTATACATAATAATTCAGCTGTACTGCCGTAACCTTCCATGTGTTTCATAAAGGGAAGTTTTTCCGGATAGGC
>CAYVEQ010000052.1:0-10891 GCA_964450835.1 uncultured Synergistaceae bacterium | reverse complement strand
AAAAAATATTCGACTAACACTTTGCCTTTCACATCAGACCCCCGCAATGTTTTACACATATAAAAAAGGAGAGCCGCCGGCTCTCCCGATATTATAACAGCTGTGTCAGTTTTTTTAATCCGACGTGAAGGGCAGAAGCGCGATGAGCCTCGCGCGCTTGATGGCGCGGGTGAGCTGGCGCTGGTGCTTCGCGCATGTGCCGGTGACGCGGCGCGGGATTATCTTGCTGCGCTCTGTGATGTATCTTTTGAGTTTATCCGCGTCTTTGTAGTCTATATGCTCTACTTTATCGGCGCAGAAATGGCATATCTTCGGCCTGCGTTTGCGGCGTTTGCGGTTGTAAGTGCCTTCCATCTGAAATCCACCTCTTTCTAAAACGGTATATCCACATCTCCCCCGGGTGAATCCGGTCCGTTAAGCTCGGCGAAGTCAAGCGGGAATTCGTCGGCGAAGCCCGCTTCGTTCCTCAGGCTGCCCATATCGGGCGCGGGCACCGCGTCTGTCTGCGGCTGGCGCTGGTACTGCTGCTGTCCTCCGCCGTAGCCCTGCTGCTGATAAGAGCCCTGATCGTCGTCTCTGCGCCCCGAACTCAGCAGGACTATGCTGTCGGCGACGACTTCGGTCACCCAGCGGCGCTGTCCGGTCTTAAGGTCGTCGAAGTCGCGCACGGAAATGCGCCCCTCGACGAGAACCGGACGGCCTTTTTTGAGGTAGCGCTCGCAGACGTCCGCCTGCGTTCCCCAGACTACTACCGGGACAAAATCCGTATGGCTCTGAAGCTCTCCGGTGACTTTGTTTTTCCACTGGCGACCGATTGCCACCGTGATTCGCGCAACCTTCTGTTTTGTCGGGGTAAATCTCACGTCGGGGTCGCGCGCCAGATTGCCCATCAGTACGACTCTGTTGTATCCCCGCGACATGATTTACTTTTCCTCCAGGTTGACAACCATGTGCCGCACTATGGACGGATTGAGGCCAAGGAGACGTTCCGCTTCCTTAACCTGCGCGGGATCGAGCTTGAACGTGTAGAGAGTGTAGAAACCCTCCTGTTCTTTTTCGATGGGGTAGGCAAAACGCTTCTTGCCCCAAAGGTCGATTTTCTCAACCTCTGCTCCCAGTCCGCGCACGATCTCGGCTGTCTCGTCGGACACCGTTTTGTGATCCTCGATATCAGCCTTAAATATCACTACCATTTCGTAAGACCGCACACTCTTCACCTCCTCCTATGGACTCTGGCCTCTTCCCGCAGGAAGAGGCAGGGGAAACACAGTTCTGCATTATACAACGCGGGAACGGCTATTGCAATTTGTCCTGCGATGTTATCTCTATTTTATATATCCTGTCGCCCGGCCGCACGAGATTGAACTGCTCGACGGCGAGTCTCTCTATGCCCTCGGGCGTGCTGTAATAGCGTATGTCCTGTTTCAGCTTCTGCGTCCTGCGCTCCTCCGCGACGAGCTCTTCCATGCGTTTGTCAAGCGCGGAGGCAAGCACGTCTATTTTTTCCATCTCTTTGAAGAAGGACGTGAGCAACACGGCGATGAGGAATGTCACCGCCGCGCCGAAAGCTACCCATCGGAGTTTCGGGGGTGTCATGACGCGCGGCATCCTTTATTACATTTTTTCCGGAGCAGAGACTCCGAGTATGCCGAGCACATTGCGCAGGGCGATGCGCGCCGCTTCAACGAGAAGCACGCGCGACTTCATGACGTTTTCCTCGGCGCCGAGAACGCGGCACGAGTTGTAGAAGGAGTGGAAAGCCTCGGCGAGTTCGGCCGCATAGTAGGCGACGCGGTGAGGCGCGCATTCTTCCGCGGCTTTCGCCATTTCCTCCGGGAGGCGCGATATGGCCTTCGCCAGGTTCAGCTCGGACTGGCCGCCGATAAGCGAGACGTCAAGCTCGCTTAGCTCCGGCATTTTAACGCCGCGTTCCGCGAGTTCGCGCAGTATGCTGCATATTCTCGCGTGCGCGTACTGTATGTAGAAGACGGGATTCTCGGAGGAGGCTTTTTTCGCGAGCTCAAGGTCGAAGTCCACCGTGCTGTCGCAGCGGCGCAGCACGAAGAAAAGGCGCGCGGCGTCGCGTCCGACTTCGTCCATTATTTCGCGCAGCGGAACTATCGTTCCCGCGCGTTTTGACATCTGCACGGGCTTGCCGTCGCGCAGAAGGTTGACCATCTGTATCAGCATGACTTCTATGTCGTCGGGATAGCCGAAAGCCTGGTTCACCGATTTCAGGCGGGGGACGTATCCGTGGTGGTCGGCGCCCCAGACGTAGATGAGGCGATCGAAGCCGCGGTCGTATTTATTTTTAAGGTATGCGACATCCGAGGTGAAGTATGTCGGTATTCCGTTGGTGCGGATGAGCACGCGGTCTTTGTCGTCGCCGAAGAGCGTGGAGCGGAACCATAGAGCCCCTTCGTCCTCGTAGGCATAGCCGCGTTCTTTCAGGGCTTCCATCGCGGACTCTACCGTGTTGTCGCTGTAGAGCGATTTCTCCGAGAACCAGACATCGAACTTCACGCCGAAGTCATCGAGGTCTTTTTTGATGAGGTCGAGCACCATCTCGCCCGTTTCCTTCGAGAAAAGTTCAAGCGTTTCCTCAAGCGGCCTGTCCGCGAGGCTCTTCCCGTATTTGTCTACAAATGCTTTAGCCACGTCTTTCAAGTAATCGCCCCGGTAGCCGTCTTCCGGCATCGGAGCCTCTTCCGCGCGGCCGAGCGCCTCGAAGTAGCGCGACTGCGCCGATTTGCCGAGAAGTTCCATCTGGAGCCCCGCGTCGTTGATGTAGTATTCGCGCTCCACTTTCCAGCCGGCGAAGTCAAGCAGCGAGGCTGTGATGTCGCCGACCGCGGCCCCGCGGCCGTGTCCCATGTGGAGCGGGCCGGTCGGGTTCGCGCTCACGAACTCCACCTGCACGCGGCGGCCTTTTCCGGAGTTTGAGCGGCCGTAGTCCGCGCCTTTTTCAATGGCTGTTTTTATCGTTTCATAGACCCAGTCGGATTTCAGCGTAAAGTTCATAAAGCCCGGGCCGGCGACGGAGGCTTTGCTGACTACGCTGTTTTCCGGTATTTTCCCGATGATTTCGCAGGCGAGATCTCTCGGCTTTACGCCGAAAGGCTTCGCCAGCTGCATGGCGATGTTTGTGGCCCAGTCGCCGAACCCTTCCTGGCGCGGGCGCTCGACGCGCACCGCGAAGTTTTCCGGAATTTCGTATCCTTTTTCGGACGCGACTGCACGAACCGCGCCGTCAAGCAGTTTTTTCAGTTCATCGGTCATGTTCCGCATGGCACAACACTCCTCACAATTCTCGCAAACTTTTATTTTCTGAAGGGCAGGTCGAGCACGGGCCACCTCAGCATGGCGCCGAGCTCTTCTCTGAGCGTCTGCGCCGTTATTCCCTCTATTTCGCGTTTCTTTACCACCCACAGGCTGTCGGCGATAAGCTCCCCTCGTTTCGGCCAGTGCGTTATCGACTCGCGCAGCACCGCTTTCGTGTCGGTGCCGAGCTGTTTGAGCGCCGGCTCCTGCAGCAGGCGGAAGCCTCTCGGCATCGACATGCGCACTTTCTGTTCTATCGTGAAGGGGAATCGCAGCGTGTAGTTTTCGACGCGGTCTATCATTTCGCCGACACGCATCGGCACTCCGCCCGGAAGACGCAAAAGGAGGCTGTCGCCGTGAACTATCCCAGGCGTGCAGTTTACCGAAAAGCGCATCTCGCATCCGTCCTCGCTCTGTTCCACTTTAAGCGGCGTGAGGTTCATGCCCAGCATCGCGAAGTTCAGCTTTTCAAAGACGACCGGCACAGACTCTTCAAGCGACAGCGTTCCGTCTCCGGCGAGAAGATCATTCCAGCCGCCTGTCATGGCAACGTTGAGATTCCCTTCGGCTCTTCCGTCCTCTTTGAGCTTCAGATGCCAGAGCAGAGAAAGGCGGCTTGCCGAGGCGGAACCGTCAGGGAGTTTTTTCGTCCTGTGTTCCGTTTCGCCGGCCGCGCAGAGTTCCGTGCCGGCGAGCGAGAGCGGCACGCGTTTTGACGAATAGGGGAGGCCTGCCGCGAAGTAGGAGAATTTCGACGCGCCGGGAGCTTTCAGTTCAAGCACCGGCCTTTCAAAGAGCGAGACTGCGGCCGGAGCGTCGGCGTCTGACGCCATTTTCGGCGCCCACCATAATTTTGATTCCCAGCCGAGCGCGGCGAGCCATTTGTGGAGGAGGAAAACTTTTTCCCACGGCGTCCACGGCCCTTCGGCCGGTATCTCGCCGCTTGCGCGCACCCATGAACCGTAGCCCGCCAGAGTGCGCTCGGGCGAGTTTACCCACTCGATGAGTTTTCCGCCGGCGCGCCGCGCGTCGCCTCCGGCAAGAGCGGGCAACGGCAGGTCGGGGACGGAGGCGGCGAGTTTGTCCGCTTCGCGCAGCCCTTCGAGAACTCCCCGCGACGTGCTGAAGCTGACCATCGGCCTTTCGTTCACGACGAATCCCTCGCCGAGCCACGGAAGCTGGTTCATGACGAGCCAGCGGTATTTGACGCTGCCGCCGCTCTTTGACTGCGACGGATCGCGCATATCGCGCCCCTGCCAGAACAGCTCCGTTCCTTCAGGCACTTCGACGCTGACGCTCTGCTCCCATACAGGCAGGCTGCCGGCCATGTTCACCGTGCCGCTGATTCCGTTTTGCGACTCGCGTCTTTCTTTTACCGCTATCACGACGGCGCGCCCGACCGTCTCGTCCGTCACCGTTACCGTGTATACGGAAGAGCCGCCTTGCAGAGTTTCTTTTTTAACGGGGAGGTCGCCCTCTTTCATGCCCGTCATTGTGTTGTACCACGCGGCCTCGTCAACGGAAAGAGTGCCGCCGGCCGGCACGGGGTATCGCATTGTTTTTATTTCGTCGGGGATTTTTTCGCCCACCATTATTATCGTGGCGCGGAACCTTTCCGCCGCGCCGCCGTCCGAGAGCTTTGACTCGTCGCTGCGCAGCCACACGACGGCGTCGTTGCCCTCGTATATCTCCATTGAGGGAACTTCTTTTTTAAGGCGCGCTATCTCGCTCTCGCTGTCCCAGTCCGCGAGGGCGCCTCCCGCGGAAAGAAGAGCGAGAAGCGCCGCCAGCGCCGCTGTTTTGAAGAGTCCGGGCAGTCTGCTCATGGCTATTTGTTCCTTCCGCAGCATTGCTTGTATTTTTTCCCGCTGCCGCACGGACAGGGGTCGTTGCGCCCGATTTTCACGCCGTTTACAATCGGCTGCGTTTTCCGCGCCGTGGCGACGGCTCCCGGGTTTTCCGTGTCGTCGCCGTATTTCGGAGAGCTTTGCGCCGGCATTTCAAAAGGGTCGCGGCTCTCTTTCCATTTTTTGCGGGTCTCTTCGCGTTCGCTGTTTTTCGTCACCACGGAGACGCGCAGCGCGAATTCCGTGATGCTTTCGCGTACGCGGACGAGCATTTCCTGAAAGAGATTGAAGGACTCAAACTGATATTCGAGCAGCGGATCTTTCTGCCCTATCACGCGCAGTCCTATGCCGCGTCTTAACTCGTCCATCGCGAGCAGATGCTCTTTCCAGTTCGCGTCGAGCACTTCGAGGAATATGTAGCGGAATATATGGGCCGAGATATCGGGGCCCAGCTCCTCCGTTTTCCGGCGGAAGCGCTCGCGGATCTCCCCTATGACTATGGGGCGTCTTTCTTCGAGAGCCTGCGCCGAGTCCACGCCTTCAAGGCATGAGGCGACGCCGGGCCAGAAAAGGGCGTTCAGCCGCACGCAGACGGACTTCACGTCCGGCTCCTCCGCGTTTTTGCCGGCGAATATTTTGTCGAGCTGCGAGTTCGCCGTGTCCTCCAGCACTTCGAGGGTGCGGTTTATTATATTCCCGTCCTCCAGTATTTCGCCGCGCTCGGTATAGACCGCCTCGCGCTGGCGGTTCATCACGTTGTCGTAGGCGAGCAGCTGCTTTCTTATGTCAAAGTGCATCTCCTCGACTTTTTTCTGCGCGTTTTCGATGGCTTTCGAGAGAAGCGGGTGGTCGAGCGACTCGCCCTTTTCCATGCCGAGCTTGTCCATTATCGAAGATATTCTGTCGCCGCCGAAAAGCCGGATGAGGTCGTCCTCGAGGGCGATGTAGAAGCGGCTCTCGCCCGGGTCTCCCTGACGGCCCGACCTGCCCCGCAGCTGGTTGTCTATGCGCCGCGACTCGTGGCGCTCCGTGCCTATTATGCGAAGGCCGCCTGTCGCTATGACTTTGTCATGCTCCTCGGCGCAGATTTTTCTGTATTTCGCGAGCGTCGCGGCATAAAGCTCCGGCGCGTCGGCGGGCGTCGCGCCATCTTTCGCCAGCTCCTCGCGGGCGAGAAACTCCGCGTTGCCGCCGAGCACGATGTCCGTCCCGCGCCCCGCCATGTTGGTGGCAACGGTCACGGCGCCCAGACGCCCGGCCTGCGCGACGATTGCGGCCTCTCTGTCGTGCACCTTCGCGTTCAGCACGCTGTGGGGAATCCCCCGCGCGCGAAGCAGCCTGCTGACGCGCTCCGAGTGCTCTATCGAAGCGGTGCCGACGAGAATGGGCTGTCCTTTGGCGTGGTACTCCGCGACCTCGTCCGCCGCGGCGGTGTATTTCTCGTCTGCGGTCTTGTAGACCGCGTCCGGGTTGTCCTTGCGTATCATGGGCATGTGCGTCGGAACGACTATTACGTCGAGGCCGTAGATTTCCTTGAACTCCTCCGCCTCCGTCTTTGCCGTGCCTGTCATGCCCGCCAGTTTTTTATACATTCTGAAATAGTTCTGAAGCGTGATTGTGGCGAGAGTCTGGTTCTCGCGGCCTACGCGGACGCGCTCCTTGGCCTCTATCGCCTGATGCAGCCCGTCGGAATAGCGCCTCCCGAACATAAGGCGCCCGGTAAACTCGTCCACTATGACAATTTCGCCGTCCTTCACGACGTAATGCACGTCGCGCTGGAAAAGGTGGTGCGCCTTCAAAGCCTGGACTATTTTATGCGCGAGCGAGGAATTGGCGAAATCCGTGAAAAGGTTGGGGAGCTTCATGAGCCGCTCCGCCTTCGCGATGCCCGCCTCGGTAAGAGCCAGGTTGCGCTCCTTTTCGTCGACCTCGAAATCCGTCCCCCGGACAAGCTCCCGGGCCGCTGAGTCGGCAAGGCGGTACGGCTCCGTGTCGTCCTCCGACGGGCCGGAGATTATAAGCGGCGTCCTCGCCTCGTCGATGAGTATCGAGTCCACCTCGTCGACAATGCAGTAGTTGTGGCCCCGCTGCACCTGCTGGCGCTTCTGTACGGCCATGTTGTCCCGCAGATAGTCGAAGCCGAACTCGCTGTTCGTGCCGTATGTCACGTCGCAGCGGTAGGCCGCGAAACGGGCCTCCTCCGGCATAAAGGGCGAGATGACTCCGACCGTCAGCCCCATGCCGCGGTAAACCGGCCCCATCCACTCGGCGTCGCGGGCGGCCAGATAATCGTTGACCGTCACGACGTGAACGCCCCTGCGCGTCATCGCGTTCAAGGCGACGGCAAGCGTCGCGACAAGCGTCTTTCCTTCGCCCGTTTTCATCTCCGCGATATTGCCGTCGTTGAGCGCCATGCCGCCGATCAGCTGCTCTTTGAAGTGGCGCAGGCCGAGCGTGCGGCTTGAAACCTCGCGCACCCTCGCGAACACCTCAGGCAGTATATCCTCCAGGCTCTCGCCGTTTTCAAGGCGCGCGCCGAAAATTCCGGCTGACGCCGCGAGCTCCCCGTCCGACAGCTTTTCGACATCGGGGCCGTATGAATCTATTATTTCCGCCGTTTTCTCATATCGGGCTATGGCCCTGTCGTTCGGGTCAAGGCCGAGCGCCTTTATCACTCCGCTGAGAAATCCCACTGACTTTTCCACCTTTCAGGAAACAGGGGAAACCCCCGTAAATCATTTCAAAAACCATACGCGTTCCCGCGCGCCGGCGCCGCGCCGTTTCGAAGCTCCCCCGCCGCCGGACAGAAGCGCGGCGGCGCGCTGCGGCGCGGGCCGCGTTTATTAGCGCGTTTCATATTTTTTGATTATATACTTATACAAGCGGGTAAGTCAAAAAAATAATGGCGCGCCGCGCCCGCGGCGGAAGTCGCGGCACTCGCGCGGAAAAAAATTTTCCCGTTTCGCCCGCGCCGCGGAAGCCCCGCCTCGTTTCAGCCGCGCAAAAAGCGCCCCGCGGCGCGGGGCGCTTTTTGATTCTTACAGCCTTCGCCTGAGTCAGTCGCGGCAGCCAGCCATCATCAGCGCGAACACCTTGGCCTCGTTCAGCATATTGTCTGTCTCTATATACTCGTTCGGCATGTGGGCGCAGTCGATCTCCTGGCACCAGACGGCGGCGGGAATGCCCTCGCGGCGGAAGAATGCGGCGCATGTGCCGCCTCCGACGCCGCCTATCTTCAGCGCAGCGCCGGGATAGACCCGCTCAAGGGCCGCCGTAAGCTCGCGGACGACGGGCGCGTTCACATCGGTCGGCTCGGCGGCCGGCTCCTTCTGCGGGAATGCGAGGTTGACTTTCACCCCGTATTTCTCCTCGGCCCGTTTTATTTCCGCCTTTACGACCTTCAGCACCTCGTCAAGCGGCGCCGAGGGCAGGACGCGGCAGTCGAAGCTGAAAACTTCAAGGCCGGGCACGGTGTTTATGTTGGGAACGTTGGCGCGGCGTCTCGTCGGCTCGAATGTCGAAACGGGAGGGTCAAAGAGGCTGTTTTCCTCCGGGAACGCAGCGTGCAGAGCCTCGTCGAGCGCCACGGAAAGAGCGTTCGCCGCGCGGCAGGCGTTGACGCCCAGGTTCGGCACGCTTCCGTGAACCTGCCTGCCCTCGACCGTGAACTCCATCCAGCAGATGCTTTTTTCCGCCACTTCGACGAAATCACCTTTTTCGTTGCCCATGTCGGGCACCGCCACAAGGTCGTCGGGCGAAAAGAGCCCTTTTCCGATAAGATGCACGATGCCGTGTCTGCTGCCCAGCTCCTCGTCGGCGACAAAGGCGAGGCAGACCTCATATTCCGGCGTGATTCCAAGCTCTTTAAGCGCGGCGAGGGCATAAAGCGACGCCGTCAGCTCCTGCCCGTTGTCGCTCGTTCCGCGCCCGTAGACGCGGCTTCCTTTGACCTCGGCCCTGAAAGGATCAGTCTTCCAGAGCGAGCGCTCGCCCTCGGGCACAACGTCCGTGTGAGTGATTATCCAAAGACGGCGCTTCGTCCGTCCGGGAAAACGGACGACGATATTCGGGCGCTCGCCGCCCGCGGCCTGCGGGTCGGGCGCCGCGTGGTTTGTGACGTCGGCAAAGCCCAGATCCTTAAGCTCCTTCAAAAGATATCCGGCCTTGTAAAACTCGCCGGTTCCTCCGGCCGAAGGCCCCACCGCGGGATACCCCACAAGGCCGCAGAGCGTTTTCACCATTCGCGGCCTCAGTTCCTCTATTTTCGCGAAAATTTCTTCTTTCAAAACACACACCCCGTTCTCATCGTTTTGGAGGGTTCCGCCGTCCCGATTATAACACAGGGAGAACCCGCCGCCCGCGAAAGCCGCCGCCAAACCGCGCCGCGCGCGCAAAAAAAAGCGCGCCTCGAAAAAGGCGCGCCCGCGTTCGCAAGTTAACGCTAATCTTCTTTCATCCGCGCGAAATAATTCGCCAGAATAGCGCCGGATATATTATGCCAGATGCTGAAGACCGCGCCGGGAACAGTGGCGAGCGCGAGGTTCGGGAAAGATGTCGCGGCAAGGCTCGTAGCTAGACCGGAATTCTGCATGCCGACTTCGATGGAGATAGCCTTCTTCTTTGAAAGCGGCAGGCCGAGCGCTTTTCCGAGGCCGTAGCCCAGCCCGTAGCCCAGCATATTGTGCAGAATGACGACGGCAAAGACAATCATTCCTGTGGACATGATGCGGTCCGCGTTTGCAGCGACCACCGCCGCCACAATCATTACGATGGCGGTGACTGAGACGAGCGGAAGAATCCTGACGACTTTCTGCGTGGTTTCGCCGAAGAATTTGTTGATGACGAAGCCCAGTCCTATCGGAAGGATAACGACCTGAACGATTGAGATGAACATCGCCATCATGTCGACGTTTACCGTCTCTTTAAGAAGCAGGTAGGTAAGCGCGGGCGTCACAAAGGGGGCGAAGAGCGTCGACACGCTCGTCATTCCGACGGAGAGCGCGACGTCTCCCTTGCCGAGGTAGGTCATGACGTTTGACGATGTGCCGCCGGGGCAGGTGCCGACGAGAATGACGCCGACCAGAAGCGCGTCGTCAAGCCGGAAGAGCTTGCCCAGCGCGAACGCGAGAAGCGGCATAATCGTGAACTGCGCGACAAAGCCTATGATTATGTCCTTCGGCCTCTTAAAGACGACGGCGAAATCCGCCGGCTTCATCGTAAGCCCCATGCCGAACATGACAATCATAAGCAGCCTTGTGACCCAGCTCGTCTTAATCCAGTTCAGCGCGGGCGGCTCAAAAAGCGCGACGGCGGCGATCACGACGACGATTATCGCCATATATCTGCCGACCAGTTCACTTAATTTCTCAAGAAAGCGCATAACAAAAACCCCTTTCGGCGCGTAAAGCGCGCCAGCCTATTAAAATAACGCGCCGTATTATAAAGAATCAAAAGCCGGCGCGTCAATTTCCCGCGCGCCGCCCCGGCAAGGCACAAATCCGCAAAACCGGCGCAGATGTGTAAATAAGAGAAGGCTGTTCGTGCTTCATGCGAATAAAAAAAGGCAAACGGCGCTTTCTCTTAATTTTTTCAAGTTTTTTCGTGATTACCGAAACCACGGCAGGGCAAAACAAAAGGCGCGTCTAAGCGCCGCCGCTCCGCCCGGCTGAAAAGCGCGATAAAACGCGCGCGGAGCGCTAACCTGCCGCAAAGCCGCCCGCTTT
>CAYVEQ010000051.1:0-10920 GCA_964450835.1 uncultured Synergistaceae bacterium | reverse complement strand
GCAAGCGCGATAGACACGCGGCGGCGCTGTCTGTCCGTCAACTCTGTGCGGCGCAGGCAGAATCCGCGGTTCAGCGTGCAGATGAGGAAAGCCGAGAGGGCAACAGCAGCCGCGGCCCACAGCAAGGCGCAGCGATCGGCGAAAGGGTTTGCCGTCAGACTGTTCGCGAGCCGTTCGATTCGCGTCAGGTCCGGCATGGCTGCCGAAACTATGAGCGGCAGGAGCAGCAGCGCCGTTCCGGCGCAATCCGCGGCGAAGCCGCAGAGCCACGTGCGGAGTATGGAGACTTTGAGCGCCTTTCCGATTCCCGTAACTCCCGCGAAACGCATGGCGGCGGCGGATATAGCCAGATCTGTGAGGAACGTCGCGGGCAGGACAAGAAACCACGTCTGCGGGAAAAGCCACAGCAGCCACAGCGGAAGGATAACGTTGTAAAGCTTCGCACCCCGTCTCACGTGAAATCGCCCTCCCTTTTTGAAACCGCCACAGACGAAGCGCGTGCGGCGCGGCGGTCGGCGCGTGAAAGGCGGTCCGTCAAGCCCGTGTGCCGTAACGCGCACGTCAAGAAGCGCCCTCCCGGCTTAAGAGAGGCGCGAAGTTCCATCGGCTGAAACGACAAAGGAGTTATTTGCTCGCTTTGCCCTGGTTTGCGACCGCCGCCTGAGCCGCCGCTATCGCCTCCGCATCGCCCAGGTAGTAGTGGCGCAGCGGCTTCAATTCGTCGTCGAGTTCGTAGACGAGCGGCACGCCGGTAGGTATATTCAGTTCTACGATGTCACCCTCCGATACGCCGTCAAGATATTTTACGAGAGCGCGCAGGCTGTTGCCGTGCGCCGCGATTATTATTCTCTTTCCGGCCGCGATGTCCGGCGCGATTTTTTCGCTCCAGTAGGGAACCACGCGCTTTACGGTGTCGGCGAGACATTCGCCGAGCGGGAGGTCGTCCTGCGCCACGGAAGCGTAGCGCGCTTCGTGCCCGGGCCAGCGTTCGTCGCTTTTGTCAAGAAGCGGCGGCCTCGTGGCGTAGCTGCGGCGCCAGATTTTCACCTGGGCATCGCCGTACTTCGCCGCCGTTTCGGCTTTGTTAAGACCCTGCAGCGCGCCGTAATGACGTTCGTTGAGCCTCCATGATTTCTCTGTAGGTATCCACATCAGGCCGGTCTCTTCGAGCACGCACCAGAGCGTTTTTATCGCGCGGCGCAGCACGGAAGTGTAGGCCTTGTCGAAAACGTAGCCTTCCTGTTTCAGCAGTTCTCCCGCCGCTTTTGCCTCGGCGAGCCCTTTCTCCGAGAGCGGCACGTCTTCCCAGCCGGTGAAGCGGTTTTCCTTGTTCCACGAGCTTTCCCCGTGTCTTATGAGTACAACTTTGCGCATTTGTCCGTTACCTCCGATAGGCAAGTTCTTTTTTTTGTTTTACGCTGTCATTGTCCGGCCGCGTCCGCCTGTTGTCAAGGACTTGCGGCGCGTTCGGGCGCGTGCGGCGCTCTCCGCCGCGTCAGTTTCTTACCGTCACAGTTTCCCCTTCGTGCAGATTGTTGCCGCCGAGCGTAATTATCTCGTCTCCGGCCTTCACGCCTTCCAATATCTGCACGCGGCCGTTTTCCGCGATTCCTGTCTTTACCTTGCGGAGGGAGGCTTTGCCGTTTTCCACCGCGTAAACGTAACTGCCGTCCTCGCTCTGGTGGAGCGCGCCCTCGGGAAGAGTGAGCGCGTTAGTGTATTCTTTTTCGACAATCGCGGCTTGTCCGAACATGCCCGGACGCAGCCGCCCTCCCGCCTGTTTTTCGTTGTCGATTGCGATTTCGACGCTGCTCGTGCGCGTGTCCGGGTCGACGTACTGGTCTATGCGCGTCACGCTGCCGCCGAAGCTCTCGCCCGGCAGCGCGTCAAATGTGAGAGTGACGGGCATTCCCACCGCGACGCTGAAAATTTTAAGCTCCGGCACACGCAGTGTCGCTTTGAGCATCCTCGTGTCTGCTATGTCGAGTATAGGGGAGGAGGGCGAGATCATCGCACCGTGAGTGAGCGAGTAGTCGTTGAGGACAACACCGTCTATCGGCGCGCGTATGATGTAGTCGTTTTTTTCGGATTTCACCCGTTTTTCTTCGGCCTCGTACTGGCGCTCGCGGGCGAGCGCGGCTTTGTAGGAGGCTTCGGCACTCGCCTGTTCCGTCTTTACGGCGTCGTACTGCTGCTGCGTGCTGAAGCCCTCTTTCAGCAGACGGCCGTAACGATCAAGCTCCGTCTGCGCGTTAAGCAGTTCGGCGCGGGCTTTCTCAGAGTCGGCGCGAGCCGACGCCGCCTGCGCGGTCGCGGAGAGTATCAACGCGTTCTGCTGTTCGTGTTCAAGCTGCGCGACGGTCTCTCCCTTTTTCACGCTGTCGCCCTGTTTGACTGAGAGCGACAGAAGACGCCCCGTCACGCGCGGCAGCAGCCGCACGCGGTCGCGCGCGTCTACCTGCATATTCTGGATAATTTTGCTTGATATGGTGCCGTCCGCCTTGGCCGTCTCGGTCCGGACCACCGGAGCGAGCAGCGACGGGTCGGTCGGTTTGTAAAAAAGCGTTTCTCTTCTGCTGTAAACCCACATAGCCGCTATGACAGCAGTCAGAATAACAACGGCGGCGACTTTGCCCGGCAGGCGCGGGCGTTTTTGAATTGCCATGTCAGATGCTCTCCCCGTTCCACTCGGTTATCGTGCCTTCCGTCATTTTCAGCGCGACGGCGGCTATTATGCAGTTGTACTGCGCCCTGTTGTATTCAAGCTGAGCTGACGTGAGCTCCGATTGCGCCGTCAGCAGGTCGAGCTGCGGCGTGACTCCCTCGCGGTAGCCCGCCTCGGCGAGGCGGAGCGACTCGCGCGCGAGGTTCAGAGCCTCGCGCGAAGCCGCGAGGTGTTCACGGTTTGTCTCTATTTCCGTCCATGCGGTCTCAACCTCGGATTTTATGTCAAGCTCTTTCTGTTCAAGGGCGATTTTATCCTGTTCCCGGACCGCCTTGGCTTCCATCACGGCGCGGCGCGTTATCCCGCGGTCGAATATCGGTATCGAGAGGCGCACTTCCGCGCGCCACGTGTCGCCGCTTTCGTCGCGGCTCCTGTAAGGGCTGAGCCAGCCGGCGGACAGGCCCGCTGAGAGGCGCGGCAGCGACTCGCTGCGTTCTATCTTTATCTGATTTTCCTGGTAGCCGAGCTGTTCTTCAAGACGTCTGCGGTCGGCTCGGAAACGCTGCGCCAGAGCGAGCGATTTTTCCCTGCCGCCTTCGATGAGCGGCTCGTAAAGCTCGCCGTTTACCGCCCGCCGCGCCGACGGCTCTATCCCCATGTAGTTCATCAATGAAATGTTCGCCGTCTCAAAAGCCCCGCGCGCCGTGGCGAGCGCCGCGTTGTTCTCCGCGAGCTGGCGGCTCGCGCGTATCACTTCGAGTCTGTTCGCTGCGCCGACGTCGCACATGCGCGACACCTCGCGCAGGTGCAGCTCGGAGGTTTTTACCGCGTCCTCCTCGGCCTCGATACATTTTTTCTGGAGCAGGACGTTGTAGAAGCGGGCGAAAAGCTCTCCGGCCGCCGCGTTCTCGCTCTCCGCCACCGCCATTTCCGCTATGGTCTTTACCTGAGGCGACTGCGCGCGCATCGCGCCGACGCGCCCGCCTGTGTATAGCTCCTGCTCCGCCGTGGCCTGCGCGCTGCGATCGTCGTCTCTGTCGCCGCTCTCTGTCTGCGGCTCGCGCTGCCAGCCAAGGGCGCCGTTTACGGAAACCGATGGAAGAAGCGCGCCCTCCGCCTGAAGCTTGAAAGCCTCGGCCTTTTTAAGCTCCTCGCGCAGAGAGCGCAGCGAGGCGTTGTTTTCCAAAGTTATCGAAAGGGCCTCGCCGATTTCAAGCGGCGCGCTTTCCGCGCCGGCCATTGCCGAGGCCGCCAGGATGACGGAGATTGCAATGAGTACGGAGATTTTATTCATTATTCGCTCCTTCCGCGTCTCTTAAGCCGCCGGTATGCGCTCCAGCGGCGAGTCCTCTCTTTCACTCTGTCCGTTATGTCGTCGAAAATCAGATAGACAACGGGGATGACAAGCAGAGTCAGCATCGTGGAGGTCGCGAGCCCGCCGATTACGGCGACCGACATCGGCTGACGCGTCTCGCCGCCGGCGGAAAGAGCGAGCGCGACGGGGAGCGAACCGAAAAGCGTCGACACTGTAGTCATGAGTATCGCGCGCAGACGCAGCGGCCCCGCTTTGAGAACGGCGGTGATTTTATCGTCGCCCGCGGCGCGAAGCTGGTTTATGACGTCGACAAGCAGAATGGCGTTGTTGACGACGACTCCGACGAGCAGGATTATCCCCATGAAGCTCATGACCGATATGCGCATTCCGCCGAGAGCGAGCAGGCCGAAGGAGCCGGCGGTCATCAGCGGCAGAGAGAACATTACCGTCAGAGGATGTATGAAGGACTCAAACTGAATCGCCATCACCATGTAGACCAGCATTATCGCGAAAACAAGAACGATCGACATATAGCGGAAGCTCTCGCGCATTTCCTCCGAGTCGCCCGTCGGCACGATGCTGTACGTCCCGTCGCGCGGCGCGTATTTTTTGAAAATCTCCTGCATTATCTCGATGCCCTCGCCAGGGGATATTTTGTCGACGTTTGCCTCGATTTTAATGGAGTGCTGACGGTTGTAGCGCGTTATGACGTTCGGCGCCATTCCTATGGAGCTTGTGATGACGCCCTCGGCCGGGATAGTGGCGCCGCTTTTCGTCGTGATTAACGTCTTCAGCACCTTTTCCGGATCGTCGCGGCCGCTTTGTTCGGCGCGGAGCCTTATGTCGTAGCGGTAGCCGCGGTCGTTGAAAGTGCCGCTTTCGTCTCCGCCGAACCACGTCAGCATCTCGTCCGACAGGTCGCGCACGCTGACGTTCAGGTCGTCGGCCAGGCCCCGGTTCAGGTCGAGGTTTATGCGCGGCTTGTTCATCTGGAGGTCCGTCGTAATGTCGACGAGGCCGCGCGCGTTCTCCGCGAGGTCTTTCTTTATCGTGTCACCGAGAACCGCCAGCTCCTCGCTGGTCGGCCCCATGACCACGAGCGCTATATCGGAATTGCCCCACGTGCCCATTTTTATGTCGGCGTCGCGGTAGCGCGACAGTTCTTCGCGCAGGTCGCGCATCAGCACGGAGGCGCGCGGGCGCAGAGAGCGGTCTATAAGCTCTATGTTTATCGAGGATTTGTAGACTTCCTCGCCGGCTCCGCTGCCTATCTCGCCGTATGTGTAGGCGACGTATTTGTTCTGCTGGATTATGTCGATTATCTCTTTCGTAACGGATGTCGTCACCTCAAGCGAAGTGTCGGCCGGAAGCTCAAGCTCGACGCGAAGCCTCCCCTGGTCTTCCGAGGGAAAGAACTCGGTGCCTGAGCTGAAGGCAAAGGCCATGCCCAGCAGGAAAAGAGACATTCCCGCCATAAGCACCAGGGTTCTGTGGCCTACGGCGAATTTCAGAGCCCCGGCGTAGCGCTCCTCAAGCAGGGTGAACGGACGGGCGAGCGCTTCCTCAAGCCTCGTCGGCCTGCGCGAGCGTCCCATGACGCGCGAGCAGAGAAAGGGGGTGAGGGTTACCGATATGACAAGAGAGATGGCAATCGTTGTCGAGACAGTGACGCCGAAAGCGTTGAAGAAGCGCCCCATCATGCCGCCCATGAAGGCAACGGGTACAAAGACGGCAAGAGTGGTCGCAGCCCCGGCGACGACCGCGAAGGCTATCTCGTTCGTCCCGTCTTCGGCGGCGCGGAAGGCGCTCTTGCCCATCGCCTTGTGGCGCGTGATGTTTTCCATGATGACAGTCGTCGCGTCGACGACCATGCCGACAGCGAGAGAGATGCCCATCATAGACATATTGTTAATTGTTATGCCCATCAGGTAGAGGACGGACATGCTTCCGAGAAGACAGACGGGAATGCTTATGCAGGCGATGAAAGTCGCGCGTATCGTGCGCAGGAAGATGAACATGATAATAGCGGTGAGCGCTATCGACGCCAGGACGTCGCAGAAAACGCCGTTCATGGAATTTAAGATGAACTTCGCGTTGTCCGAAACGACGACAAGCGAAGTGCCGGGAGGCGCCGTTTCGTTAAGTTCGGCGATCCGCTCGCGCATCAGCCGCGAGAGGGCGACTTCGTTAGCGCCGCGCTGCTTGCGTATCGCGACCATGATCGCCGGCTTGCCCTCGTAGACGGAGATGCTGCGCATATCCTCCAGCCCGTCCTCGATCCGCGCCACGTCGCGGAGCCGTATCACGGCGCCGCCGCGCACGGCGACGGGAAGATATTCAAGCTCCGCGGCCGAGGCGTACTCACCGATTATGCGTATGCCGTACTCTTTCGTCCCAGTTTCGACGCGGCCCGCCGGAAGCTCGACGTGCTTGTTGTAAATCGCGTCTTTAATCTCTTTTGTGGTGATGCGGTAGCTCTCCATCGCCTGCGGGTTAAGCCAGACGCGCATCTCGCGCTCGCGGAAGCCCGGCATCTGCACGCCGCCCACGCCGCGCACAGTCTGAAGGCGCTCCTGAACCACCTGGTCGACGTAGCGCGAAAGGGTTTTCATGTCGGTGCGCCCGTCGTTCTTTACCGCGACGCGCATTATGGGGCGGTCGCTCGGATCGAACTTGTCGATTTCCGGCTCGTCGCAGTCGTCGGGCAGCTGCCCGCGCGCGCGGCTCACCTTGTTGCGCACGTCGGCCGTCGCGAAGTCTATGTTTCTGTCAAGCTCAAACTCCACGACGATGACGGAGCGCCCCTCGTAGCTGCTTGAGCGCATGCTCTTTATGCCCTCGATGGTGTTTATGCGCGACTCGAGCACGTCGGTGACGTCGTTGTCGATAATGGCCGGGCTCGCGCCTTCGAGAGTGGTGCGCACGACGACTATCGGGAACTCGACGTTCGGCATTCTTTCCACGCCCATATGGATATAGGAGTAAGTTCCGAAAATGACGGTCGCTATGGTCGCTATGAGCACTGTCACAGGTCTGCGCAGAGAAATTTCGGTAATCTTCATAAAAACAGCCCACCCGTTTCCGGCCGAATCTTTGTCATGATTATATATCCATTATGTGGCGAATTTATGTGCGGACGGGATAAGGCGTGTTATCGCGCGGAAATTTTTTATCGCGGCGAAAAAACGCGGCGCCCCCGCAGGACGCCGCGTTAAAAATTTTTATCTTCTGTCTATGACTCTCTGGGTTTTCTTCTCGCTTCGCGGAAGTTCGCCGAATTTCATAACTTCGGGAATGATTTTGATGCCAAGTCCGGTCTTGCAGCTGCGGACGAGTTCCTCCGCGAGCTTCTCCGCGTCGCGCCCCTCTTTCATCTCAGCCTGCACCGTCATGCTGTCGCGCAGGTCTTTGGTCTCGAGAATGATTCTGTATTCGCTTGAGAAGCCGTCGATGTTTTTCAGAATCTCCTCGACCTGTGCGGGATAGATGTTCGTGCCCTTGACTTTAATCATGTCGTCGCTGCGTCCTACGATTCTGTCAAGGCGGGGGAAGCGCGAGCCGCAAGGACATTCGCCCGGAATTATGCGCGAGATGTCGCGCGTGCGGTAGCGGATGAGAGGGCCCGCCTCTTTGCGGAATGTCGTGATGACAATCTCTCCCTGCTCTCCTTCCGGAAGCACTTCGCCCGTCTCGGGGTCGATGATTTCAAAGTAGAGATAGTCGTTGAAGTAGTGCATGCCCGTGTGTCTGTCGCAGTCTATCGCGATGCCCGGGCCGTAGATTTCCGTGAGGCCGTAGACGTCGAAGCACTCGGTGCCCAGTGTCTCGCGGATGCGCTCGCGTATCTTGTCGCCCCAGCGCTCGGAACCGAAGATTCCGCGCTTGAGGCATATATCCCCGCGCATTCCGCGCCTGTCGACCTCTTCTCCCATTACGAGCGCGTAGGAGGCGGTGCTGCAAATCACCGTAGTCTTCAGGTCGCGCATGAGCTGCAGCTGGCGGTCGGTGTTTCCCGCCCCTGTCGGAATGACCATGGCGCCGAGGCGTTCCGCTCCGGCCTGGAAACCGAGCCCCGCCGTCCAGAGGCCGAAGCCCGGCGTTATCTGCACGCGGTCTTCCGCCGTCACCCCAGCGAGCTGATAACAGCGTTCGAACATAACGGCCCAGTCTTCGATGTCACGCGCGCTGTACGGTATCATCACAGGCGAGCCGGTAGTGCCTGAGGAGGAGTGGACGCGGACTATTCTCTCGTTGGGGACGCACAGCATTCCCAAAGGATAGGCGTCGCGGAGATCCTGCTTGGTGGTGAAAGGCAGAGTCTCAAATTCTTCTTTCGTCATCATCCTGTCGACGGGGATGCCCTTGAACTTCTCCCTGTACAGAGGGCTTGCTTTGGCCACGCGGCGCACCTGCGCGAAACAGCGGTTTATAGTCGTAAGTTCGTTCATCTTTCTTCTCCTTTGAGCTTTGTAAAATTTTGTCCGAAGCGCCGTGTGCGGCGCGCTGTTTTTTTGTTTCGCCGCACGCGCGTCAGCATCCCGCGGCGTCCGCGCCCAGCGCAAAGGCTTTTTCGTTCATGGGCAGAAGGCGCGGCTTTACGCAGCGCGCCATTGCGGCTCGCAGTTCTTCCGAAGAAAAGGGCAGTATGCCGGCGCCGAAGGCGGCGCCCAGTATGACGACGTTGAGCGAGCGTATGTCACCTGCGGCGAGAGCGAGCGCCGCGCCCGATATGAAGAGCGTGTCCGGGAAAAGACGTTTTATCACGGCTATGTATTCCGCGCCGAGGTAGAGGCCTTTGCCGAGCGCGACGTTTGTCGGTATGATTTCGTCGCGGTTCACGACGCATCGCGCGCCGCGCTTCATCTTCGGGATCATGCGCACGGCTTCCGCCGGTTCGAAGGCGAGCAGAACGTCGCCGCGGCGAAGCGAGATAACCGGCGAAACGTCTCGCGCCCCCAAGCGCAGGTGGCTTGAGACGGCTCCGCCTCTTTGCGCCATTCCTATCGTCTCGGAAGTGCGGACGAAAAGTCCTTTTTCCAGCGCCGCCTCGGCGAGTATCCGCGAGGCAAGCAGCGTGCCCTGCCCTCCCACGCCCGCTATGATGATGCTGCTAAGCACGGCGGCAGTCCTCCTTTATGGCGCCCGCCGGGCACAGGCGCGCGCACAGGCCGCAGCCGGCGCAGAGCGACGCGCTGATGCGGGCGCGGCCTTCGGCGTCTTTCGTAATCGCGGGGCAGCCTATTTCACGTATGCATCTGCCGCATTTTACGCAGTTTGGCGCGACGAAGCAGGCGGCCCTCTTTGCCCTTGCGTTCGCTATGCACGGAGCCTCCGTGATGACCGCGGCGGGGCCGCGAAAGGCCACAGCCTCTTTCATTGCGGCAAGAGATTTTTCAAAGTCGAAAGGATTGACCCGCGCCACATATTCCACGCCGCAGGCGCGCAGGAGAGTTTCTATGTCAAGCGCTTTGCTTTCGTCGCCCAAGGCGCGCCTGCCGGTGCCCGGGTGCGGCTGGTGTCCGGTCATGGCCGTCGTTCTGTTGTCGAGGATTATTACTGTGATGTCCGTGCCCTGGTAGACGGCGTTGATTATTCCGGGAACGCCTGTGTGAAAGAAGGTGGAGTCGCCGATGAAAGCAAGGCACTTTGCCTCCGGCTCGGCGATCGCGAGCCCTTGCGCGAGCGTGATGCCAGCTCCCATGCAGAGGCAGGTGTCCACCATGTTGAGCGGCGCGGCGTTGCCGAGGGTGTAGCAGCCTATGTCGCCGCAGTATATGGCTTTTTTGCACTCTTTGGTCGCTATCTTCGCCGCGTAGAAAGCGGCGCGGTGCGGGCAGCCGGCGCAGAGCACGGGAGGACGCGCGGGGAGCGGCGGCAGTTCCTCTTCGGCCTCGCTTTCGGCGGCGATGCCAAGGTATTTCGCCACGGCCGCTTTTATCGGCTCAAAGGAATATTCGCCGTTCCACGGCATGTCGCCGCTGCGCTTTCCGAAGACGGGAATTTTTCCGGCGGCTTCTATGAGGAGCTGCTCTTCGACGACCGGGTCCAGCTCTTCGACGACGAGCACGGAGTCGACCGAGGCAAGAAAATCTTTCGTGAGCTGTTCCGGCACGGGGCAGGGCGTGCCGATTTTATAAAGAACGGCGTCGGCGTCCAGCTCGTTCAGAACTTCTTTGACGTAAAGATATGAGACGCCCGAGGCGGCAAGTCCGAGACGTCCGCCTTTGCCGAATTTTTCTGTTCTGTTGTAAGGCAGTTTGTCGAAGGCGCGCGCCATTTCGCGCTGCTTGTTCTCAAGCTCGCCGTGCTTTCTGTAGGAGAGGGCGGGGAAAATGCACCACTCGGGACGGCGCTCGAAACCAGACGCGGCTTTGACCGGCGACATATCGCGCAGCGTCACTTCCGCGCTCGCGTGGCAGACGCGCGTCGTCGGCCGCAGAAAGACGGGAAGCGCAAATTTTTCGGAGAAGTCGAATGCTGTCTGAACCATTTCGTAGGCCTCTTCGGGCGACGAAGGGTCGAAAACGGGGAGGTTCGCGTGCAGGGCGAAGCCGCGCGTGTCCTGCTCTGTCTGCGAGGACCACGGCCCGGGGTCGTCGGCGACGGCTATTACCATGCCGCCTTTCACTCCGATATAGGCGAGACTCATGAGAGGGTCGGAGGCCGCGTTTAGGCCGACCTGCTTCATCGCGCACATCGTGCGCGCTCCGGCATAAGCCCCGCCCGCCGCGACTTCAAGCGCCGCCTTCTCGTTTACCGACCACTGCACCGCAACGCCGGGACGGCGCGCGGCGGCGAGGGTTTCGATGATTTCGGTGGAGGGCGTTCCGGGGTAGCCGGCGGCGAGGCCGAGCCCGGCGGCGAGAGCGCCGAAAGCGATCGCCTCGTTGCCCATACAGACCTTTCGGACCATTACAATTCCTCCAAGCGTTGCCAATAT
>CAYVEQ010000050.1:3240-11167 GCA_964450835.1 uncultured Synergistaceae bacterium | reverse complement strand
AAGTTTCCGCAGCCCTGAGTCAAAATTCTCAGAAGTTCTCTTTTAAGCTTCGACGAGTCCGCGCGCTCTCACCTCCGCGCGTCTGTCAGAGAGCCGACTATTTCAAGAAATTTCGCGAAAGCGCGCTCGTCCGTCTGATTTTCCGAAACCCAGCGCCTCGGCTCGCACCGGCTCAAAGAGGCAAAACATTCCGGCAGCTCGCGCGCGTCGCGCCATTTGCGGCCCGTAAGCTCGGTAAGGTAAGGCGCAGCGTCGCGTCCCCCCCCCCCCCGACTTCCGGCGATTCAAAGACAAGAGTCGGGCGGTTCATAGACCACGCCTGCGTAAGGGCAAGCCCCTGCGTTTCGCTGCCGCCGAGCACCACGACGACGTCGCACCACTCAAGCATATTCTTATAGTCGCGCGGCACGTGCGAGCCGGAAAAAAGCTCGCGCCGTTCGACGCCGAGACGGTCAAGCGCGTCCGCCGCGCCGTCAAGAGCGCGGCGCCCTTCGCCTTTGACGTAAACGAGCGCGCGTTTCAACGAGCTTTTATCTTCTTTCATATCGCGCGGCGACCACAGAGAAGCGTCGACGCCGGCCGGACAGACTTGCAGATTGGCTATCCGCATTCCGCAAGAGGCCGCCTCTTTCTCGTAGGCTTCTTTCACCCATTGCGACGCGACGATGTAGCAGTCAATGGCGTCGCTCCCGATTATCCCGTCGTGCTCGTAAACGTGCCTGAAGCATATCAGCGGCCCCGCGATAAGCCTGTCTATCACTCCCGCGCGGCGCAGCGGCAGAACCTCGCGCAGGGCGCGCCACGAGCCGGGGATATAAACGACGGTGCCGCGCAGGTCGCGCTTGCGCGGGTTTATCAGCAGCTCCACCTCGTCGAAGCAGGCCGCGCCCTTTATGAAAGAGGCCACAAGATCCTGATGGCCGCCCAGAGGGAAGGTGCAGGTCCACGCTTTATAGGCGTTTCCGCGCAGAGTGTACTTTATGTAATTGAACCGCCTCTCGCAGTCTTTGGTAAAACGCTCCCAAGGGGCAAGAGGCATCGTAAGAAAAGAAAGGCGCATCGCGCCCGCCCCCTCTCTCATCTCTCTTCTTCCTCTCCGGCGCGGGCGAGCCGCGAGGCGGCGCGCCAGACCTCCTCGGCGCCTATGTCGTACAGACAGCGGCGGCCGCACTCATGTTTCCTGCATCCCGCGTCGGGGCAGCCGCAGATGAAGAAAGCTCCGAGATGTTCTGTATACCGGCGTCCGTCGGCGACTCCCGGGAAATTCGGGCCGATAAGTCCGACGACCGGCACGCCGAGCGCGCGGGCGGCGTGCATAATGCCGGTGTCGCCCGATACGACCGCGTCCATCTCCCCTGTCAGCGAGATTGATTCGGCGACGGAGAGTCTGCCGACCGTATTTATCAGCCGCGCGGAACCTGCCGCTTCTGTAATCGCGCGCGCCGCTTCCTCGTCGTCGCTTCCTGCGCCGATGAGCCAGAGGCTGCACTCTGACTCCCCGGCGAGGCGGCAGAACTCTGTCCATCTTTCGACGGGCCATCTTTTGATCGCAAAGCTCGCGCCTATCGCGAGGCCGATTTTCTTTTCGCCGCCCGCGCACGCGAGCCTTTCCTTCGGAAACGCCGGAACGTGCAAATACCGCGGACACTCCGATATATCGCGCGAGGTGTCCATAAGAGCGTCGAACGAGAAGGCGTTATGGGTCAGGGGGAAACGTCTGACGACGCAGTATCTTTCCGCGATGCCGGACAAAAGCGAAAAGAGGCTGCTCCTGTCCGAGCCGTGCATATCAACGAGTATGTCAAATCCCTCGCGGCGGATTTTTTTCAGAATTTCGCAAAAGCCTCTGTTGCCCGTTGCCTTTCTGTCCCATTCGATAACGTCGTCCACCCACGGCTGCGCGCGGACGAGTTCCGCGTAGAGCGAGTCCGTCACCCACGTCAGCCGGTATTCGGGATGTTTCTCCTTTATGCGCATCGCGCTGTAATTCGCGAAAATCACGTCGCCCAAAGAAGAAAATCTGAGAAAAAGAAGTTTCTTCGCTTTTGCCAAAAGAGCTGCCTCCGTCCTACGCCCGCCGCGCCGCGCGGCTCTTCGCCTCCGCGATGACGCGGCGGTAGTGTCCGATTGTTTCTTCCGCGATGCGCGAGACGCTGAACCAACCGGCGCGCTTTACCGCGTCGCGCGCTATTTCCGCGAGATCGGGAGAAGTCAGCGCCTCCCGCATAGCGTCGGCGAGCGACTGAGCGCTCCCCGCTTCGGCAAACCAGCCGCTGACACCCTCTTCCACAATGTCGAGCGGGCCGCCCGCCTTTGTCGCTATTACCGGCAGACCTGAGGCCATCGCCTCAAGCAGCACAAGCCCGAACGGTTCCGGTTCTTTCGACGGAAGAACAAAAAGATCCGCCGCCCACATATAAGGGCGTATGTCGTCCGCGAAAAGGAAAATCTTTATTTTGTCGCGCGCGCCGGAACTTTCCGCGAGCGCGGCAAGCCGTTCTCTCTCCTCTCCGCCGCCGACAATCCACAGAAAAGTCCGTTCCGCGGCACCGCCTTGCGACACGAACTTTTCATAGCCCTTTATGAGAATGTCAAAGCCCTTCCATTCAACGAAACGGCCCGCTGCGAGTATGATTTTCTCGTCCTCGGCAACGCCTCGCTCGCTTCGCCGCTCGTTTCGCGTTTTTTCGTTCCGCGTGTATTTCGCCGCGTCGACGGCGTTATGAACGACTGCAATTTTTTCGGCAGGCGCGCCGAGTGCGGCAAAATATTCTTTCACACGCTCGGAGCAGGCAAAGTAAAAGTCGCCCGTTCTGTAATATTTGAGCTTGGCGCACTTGTCAAACGTTTCGATGACGGGAATATTTAAGCGCTTTCCCCACCAGCCGCCGAGCAGCGCGGCGGAAGAGAGGCGCGTGTGTATGAGGTCGGGCCTCTCGCGGCGCAGTATCGCGCCGAGCGCGAAATCGGTAAAGGGAAGAAACTGCGCGAGAGGCCTCGCCGTGTCAAAGGCAAGTCCCTCCTCCGCGAGCCTGCGCGCGAGCCTCCCGCCGCCGCGGCAGACGGCGAAATTCTCAACGCCCTGGCGTGCAAGCTCTTTTAAGAGCTGTATCCATGTCTCGCCCCACGCGAGGTTGTCCTCGTCCACATAGTGCAATACTTTCATTCCCTGTCTTCCTTTCCGCGCGAGCTTACCTCGCGGTAGATACGCTCGTCGGCGTCGGCCATCGCGGCGAGCGTCGGCACGGAGGAGGGCGGTATATGAAGCCGCGCCTCGCGCCGCGTTATGAAATCGGAGATCGCTTTTCGCCACGCGGGCAGGTCGCCCGGCGGCAGCAGGTTTTCCGAGCCTCCCGCCATTTCGGCGACCGGAGGAATGTCGGACGCTATGACGGGAAGCCCTATCTGAACGGCGCGCGCGAGAGTGAGCGGCATTCCCTCTGTGTAAGAGGGGAACAGCAGGCACGAGGCGCGCGCCATGAAGCCGTCCGCTTTGTCGGAATAGCCGTGGAAAGTGACGCGGCTCTCAAAGCCCCGTTCTTTCGTTATCTTCTCAAGCTCCGCGCGCATGGGTCCGTCGCCCACGACGTCAAGGGTCCACTCCATGTCCTCCGGCATCGCGCGCAGAGCGTCGTGAAGTCCCTTGACCGGCGAAAGGCGCCCGACGAAAAGGAATTTCACAGTCCCTTCCGGATTTTCCGCGCTCCGGCGCGCTTTCGGCTCGTCCAGACCGTTCAGAACCACGACTGTATTATCGCAGAAACAGTTTTTCATTCCCTCCTGCACGGCTTTGCTGACGCAGATGACGCGCGCGGCGTCCCTGTACGGAGCGTAAATCCACGGAGATTTATTCCCGAAGACGACGTGAGCCGTAACGATATAGGGTACGCCAGAGAGGCGCGAGACACGCCGCGCGATCCACGCGGGAACGCGCGAGTGCGCGTGTATGACGTCGGTTTTTTCCGCGCGCGCGAGGGCCGCGAGCTTACGCGCGCAGCTTAAAATTGTAAAAGGGTTCTTGCGGTGTACGGGCATCTCTATATGACGCACCGCCGGCGAGAGCTGTTCTTTCATCTTTCCTCCCGCCGATATTACCGTGATTTCGTGTCCGCGCGAGGCAAGCTCGTTTGCGAGGTCTATGACGTGCCTTTCCACGCCGCCTATGTCGAGTTCGGGAAGGATTTCGATAATCTTCATTTTTTCTCCGGCGCGGCGCTCTCTTCCGCGCGTGATTCAGCACATGTCTTTTGCCCCCGAGGGCAGATTATCAGCAGCGAGTACAAGACCCAGAATATCACCGCGAGATCGCGCCTCTGATCGAAAACGTCGTTGCTCAACCCCCACGCCAGCTGCCCGGCGACGGAGACTGCGCCTATGACTGTCCACATAAGTTCGCGCGACGGCTCTCCGCCTTTCCGCAGACGGAGGAAAAGCTTCCGGGACAGCAGGAGCAGCGCGGCTCCGAAGAGAATGAAAGCGGGCAGCCCCGCGTCGTAGAGTATGTTGAGATACATATTGTGCGGGTGCGTGTACAGCTGTTCGTCCTCGGCGACGAAGCCCTTTTCTATGAAGAGATTCTCGCAGGCCGCGTAGTTTATCCTGAAGGTGGATCTTCCGTAGCCGGTGAGCGGTCTTTTGCCGATAAAGTAGAGCGCGGAGCGCCATATCCCTACCCTGTGCGTTGTAAAGCGTCCCGGGTCGTCGACCGCGCGCAGCTGCGCGAGTTCTCTGTTCATCAGGCGCACGGCGGTTTCCTGACGCGGCAGCAGAACAAGAGAGCCGGCGACGGCGATAAAAAGAACGGCGGCGAGAATTTCTTTCGGAGAGAACCGTCTGCGCGTGATTACAAAGCACAGGAGAAGAGCCGCAATTTCAAAAACGGCCGCTATCCACGCCCCCGACGAGAAAGAGCAGAAAACCGTCGCGGCGGAGAGTGAGTAAAGAACCAGCCGTGAAATAAACGAAGCGGGAGTGTAGAGCGCGTACCCGAAGAAGAAGGGCGCGACAAGAAGAGAGTAAAGGCCGATGACGTTGCCGTTTGCCATGGCGCCGTTGAGCGCGTGAAAGCCGTAAAACACCCGAGCGACGACGGTCAGGGAAATCAGCGCGTTCGCGCCGACCACGCACTTCAGAAAAAAGTCCCTTGAGCCGTCGCTGTCGAGCAGCCGCAATGTCAGCATGATCGTGAGCAGAAATTCAAGCGAAACGCCGGCCGACTTGCCGAATAGGTAGAAAGAGGGCGCGCTTACCGCGTTGGCGAATATCGACCAGAGAAGAGCCGCCGCCGTGAGGCAAAAAATTTTCGCGTCCTCCCCGCGCGGCGTCCGCCACATTCTATCTTTGTATCTGACGCGGCCGCAGAGCGTCAGAATAACGGCCGCCCCCAGCCCGGTGTAATGAACCGCGGGGCCGAGCGCCGTAAAAGCGGTCCCGGCGACGAGACAAAAGAGCGCGAGTGTCTCGTAACGCTTTAGCGACGAAAGGCCGGCGAAAGTCTTCGTAATCAGCTCAATTCCTCCAGCGTCGCTTTTATCCGTTCCGTCACGTAATCCGCGTCTCCGTCGGTCATTTTAGAGTAAATCGGAAGACTTACCTCTCTTTTGAAAGCCTCCGTCGCTTTGGGGAACATAGCGGGCGTCAGTCCGTATTTGTCTCTGTAATAGGGCTGAAGGTGGAGCGGTATGAAGTGCACGCTGCAGCCGATTTTAGCTTCTGAGGCCATTTTTTTTATAAACTCGTCGCGCTTTGGCGGCACTTCGCCGCCGAGACGCATCGGATAAAGATGCCACGCGTTGTCCTCGCTGCCTTCCGGCATACGAGGCAGGATAAGGGGAAGGTCTTTTAACGCCTCGGTGTAGCGCTTCGCGATCTCGCCTCTGCGCCGTTTCATGCGATCCGCTTTTTCCAGCTGATGAATGCCGATTGCCGCCATTATGTCGCTCATGTTGTACTTGTAGCCCGGGGCTGTAATCTCGTAGTACCACGACGGCTTCTCGGATGTGTAGCGGTCGAAAGCGTCGCGGTCTATTCCGTGAAACCTCATGATTTTCATGCGCCTTGCGACATCGTCTTTTTTGGTAACGACCATGCCGCCCTCGCCAGTCGTTATCGGTTTTGTGGCGTAGAAGCTGAAGACGGTTGCGTCGGTGTCAAGCGCGCCCACCATCCGCCCGCGATATGATACCGGGAAAGCGTGTGCCGCATCTTCGACGACCCTCAGTCCGTGACGGCGCGCTATATCAATAATGCCGTCCATATCGCATGGCACCCCGCCGATATGAACGGGAATTATCGCCTTCGTTCTCGGAGTCAGAGCCTCTTCAACGGCCTCCGGTGTCATGTTCAGCGTTCTTTCGTCGATATCTACAAAGACGGGATCCGCGCCGAGATACCTCACGGCCTCCGCCGTTGAGGTAAAGGTATAAACGGATGTGACGACCTCGTCTCCCTCGCCTACGCCGCAGGCTTCAAGAGCAAGGTGCAGCCCCGAGGTGGCGGAGTTGACCGCCATCGCACAGACGCCGCCGCCGATATATCCGGCGAAGGCGCGCTCGAAGAGTTTTGTTTTCGGCCCCGTCGTGAGCCACCCCGATTTTAGGGAATCCACAACCTCAGAAATCTCTTCCTCCCCTATGTCGGGGAGCGCGAAAGGCAAAAACGTATCTCTCATGATATTATACCGCCCCTTTTTCCCGGCCGCTGACGCGGCGGTAAAGTTCCTCTATCGCTCCGGCCATCGCCGAAAAGGTCTGCACAACGGGTTTTTTGTCATACGAATGGACGCCGTCCGCGATATATCTTTTTATCGCCTCTGTCCACGCCCCGGCATTTTCCGGTTCGACGAGCCTTCCGCCGGGCAGCGCCTCTCTCACGGGCGGAATGTCCGACGCAAGCACCGGTATTCCTATCTGCAGCGCCTGCGCCAGCACAAGCGGCATGCCCTCAGTCGTCGAGGGAAAGAGAAGACAGTCGGCTCTCGCTATCCATTTTTCGGGATTCTTTATGAACCCCCGGAAAAATATTTTATCCTCAAGGCCGAGGCTTTCGGACAGCGCTTTGAGCTCCTCCGCCTGCGGCCCCTCCCCCAGAATGTCAAAGCGCCACCTCGTGTCCGGCGGGAGTCCCGAAAGCGCCTTTATAACCGTGTGCACGCCTTTTATCTTTACGAGCCGCCCGACGAAAATGAATTTGACCGCGCCGTCTTTATCGGGCGACCACACCTCGTCCGTGTCGGGAACGCCGTCTGTTATCACGAGGCTGTCGGGGGGCAGGAAGCCCTTCAGATGTTCGCGCACCGCGTTGCTGACGCATATCAGGCAGTCGGCTTTTTTAAGGGGGTATATCCCGATATTGCGGCTGTAACAGGCGTGGGCGCTGTATACCCACGGGACGCCCGTCATCTTCGACGCGAGCCACGCGACATAGCCGGGAACGCGGGAGTGCGCGTGCATTATCATACATTTTCTTTTTTTTACTTCCGCGGCGAGCATAACGGAGGCGAGAATGATCGAGAGCGGGTTTTTGGAAACGACGGGGAGTTTCAGATGTTTCGGGCCGTGAAGGCCGGACTCAAGCCGTCCTCCGGCAGAAACGACCGTGACGTCGTGCCCTCTTTCCGCAAGAAAATTAGACAAGTCGACGACGTGGCTCTCCACGCCGCCGAGTTCAAGCTCCGGCAGCAGCTCCATAACGACCAGACGGCTTCGCATATCGCCCTCCACCCGCGCGCCTTAACTTTTTCGGCTGCAAAGACGGCGCGCCGCGAAAATTATTATAACAGCAAAGAGAGGATAGAACAAAAGCGGGAGACGCGACGCGCTGCGCGTGACGAACCGCAAGGCACGCGATCAATCGTGCGTCGCGCTGTGAATCGCTGCGCACGTACCGGGCAGCGAGGCACGCGACCGTTCGCAGGACACGCGATGAA
>CAYVEQ010000050.1:0-3140 GCA_964450835.1 uncultured Synergistaceae bacterium | reverse complement strand
AGGCGCGGGCGGCAGGCAGCGGACAAACGCGCCGGTTTTAACTCGCGAGGTGAACCGCTCGCGCGTTATGAATCGCGCCGCGCGCGGCAAACGAAGCTCCGTCCGCAGCCGCCGCGATTGCGAAAGACACCGCAGTCCGCGTCAGTTCCATAATATGGAGCGCGCCGGGCCGCGCCTCGCCGGAATATATCAGATCGGGAGATGTGAACGCGATAAAGGCAAGAGAATAAAAAGCCATAGCGGCAGAAACGCCGCGCTCCAGCCGCCGGGCGGCGGACACAGCGGCAGCAACGAAACGCGAAATTCTTTGGGCGTATCGCGCGAGACTTTCATTCGCGGGCGCGGCCGCGCCGTCAGCGCGACGCGCCGTAGCCGCTTTCAAATTTCGCGAATTCGCGGAAGAAAACGAGGTTTATCTTTCCTGTCGGACCGTTTCTGTTTTTGGCCACGATGACCTCGGCCGTCGCGTCGAGCGCGTCGTTCTCCTGCGCGTAGTAGGCCTCGCGGTAGAGGAAAAGCACCATGTCCGCGTCCTGCTCTATGGAGCCGCTCTCGCGGAGGTCGGAGAGTATCGGGCGCTTGTTGCCCTCGCTCCGCTTTTCGACGTCGCGCGAAAGCTGGGAGAGCGCGATCACCGGAACTTTGAACTCGCGCGCTATGCTTTTCAGCGTGCGCGAGATTTCGGAGACTTCCTGCGTCCTGTTCTCCATGCGCCGGGCCGCCGACATGAGCTGCAGGTAATCGACGATGACAAGGCCCGCCCCGTCGCCGTGCTTGGCGAAAAAGCGGCGGCACCTTCCTCTCAGCTCAACGGTGTTCAGAGGCGAGCTGTCGTCGATGTATATCGGGCTGTTTTCTATCTTGGCGGCCGCGCGCTTCAGGCTTTCCCACTGCTCGCTCTGCTGTTTCCGGCTGTCGAAAAGCCCGATGAGGTTCACCCGCGCCTCCGATGAGAGCATTCTCTGCGCGATCTGCTCGGCGGACATTTCAAGGCTGAATATGAGCACGGGAATGTTTTCTTCTCCCGCCGCGTACTGGCCGATGTTGAGGGCAAAGGAAGTCTTTCCCATCGCGGGGCGCGCCGCTACGATATAAAGCGCGCCGGGCTGAAGGCCCGCCGACATTCTGTCAAAGTCGGCGAATCCGGTCGGCACGCCTGTTATCGCGAGGCCTCCTGCGAGGCGCTTTTCGATGTCGGACATCGCCGATTTGAAAATATCGTGAGTGGAGCGGATATTTGTCGTGCGTCCCGTGCGGGAGATTTCAAAAACTTTCTGCTCCGCCGTTTCCAGCGCTTCGTCCACGTCCGTATCCTCGCTGAATCCTATTTTGGATATGTCGCTGCCCGCCGTTATCAAAGCGCGGTGAACCGATTTGTCACGCACAATTTTAGCGTGATATTCAGCGTTTGCGGTGGTCGTTACGGCTTCCGTGAGAGAGGTGATGAAAGAGAGGCCGCCTAAGATATTCACCAGGTCGCGCCTGTTTGCCTCTTCGCGGAAAGTCAGCTCGTCTACCGCGACGCCGCGTTCGGTCATGGACTTTATTACTTCAAAGGTCTGCCTGTGGCGCGGGTCGTAAAAATCTTCCGCGTCAAGGATTTCGACGGCCGTTCCAAGCGCCTCGGCGTCCAGAAGGCAGGAGCCGAGAACCGCCCTTTCGGCCTCCAGATTGAAAGGCGGCACCCTGCCGTATCCCGCGGGATTTTCCACTCTTATTCGGTCTCCACTTTCAGAGTCATCTCGGCCTCGACGCCCGGATAGAGCCTGATTTTGAACGGAAAGCTCCCGGCCTGTTTGATGGAATCGTCGAGCTTGATCTCTTTTTTATCGACGGCGCACCCGAACTGAGAGACAAGAGCCTCGGCGACCTGCGCCGACGTGACGCTCCCGAAGAGCCTGCCGCCATCTCCGGCGCTCGCCTTGACGGAAACCACTTTGCCTCCCAGTGTTTTTTTGAGCGCCGCCGCTGTTTCACGGCGTTTATCGTCTTTGGCTTTAAGTGTTTTCATGCGTTCCTGATACTCGCGTATCTTTCCGGGAGTCGCTTCATCCGCGAGGCCGCGCCCTATGAGGAAGTTGCGGCCGTAGCCGTCCGAAACATCTATCAGCTCTCCCTTTTTGCCAACCTTGGCGACATCCTGTTTAAGAATAACTTTCATTTCTGTTTCCCCCTTAGCTTGATACGCCTGCGCAAATCATACCATATGTCAAAAACTCCGACCATCGAAAGAAAATAGGAGACCGGCGAGAAAAAGAGCCCGGCGCAGAGCGCAAGATATTTGACGGCGCCGGGCGTTTTGTATGCCGTCATGAAGTACCAGGCAAGCGACAGACCCTCTATAAGGAAAATGCCGCGCAGGACTTCCATCATGTTAACAGAGAGCATTTTGCAGAGCGGATTGTCCGGCATTGCTTTTGATGCCATGTCAAGCGCAAGGGCGGCAAGCAGCGCCCAGAAGATATTTTTCGGGAAGCGCCACTCCGTGAAGGGCGGAAGCACAGGCACTTTGACTGAAGCGTCTTTGCGCGAGTAAAGGCGCGCCGCTGCGTATCCCGCCGCCGTGTCGCAGGCGGAAAGGAGAATTATCATCGAGGGCATAAGCATACCGACCGCGGCGGCCATATCCGCCGCGTAGTCCCGCACGCTGTCGGGCGAGAGGGCGATGCCGCCGTGCGAGAGAGCGCCTGAGAGAGAGGCAAGGAGCGACTCCGCCGCCTCCGGCGTGAGCATGAAAGGATTAACTCCGGCCGCGAATGTGAGAATTCCCACGAGAGAGAGTTTGATCGCGGCCGACGCCGCGACCGACACGAGGAAGTAATCTGTGCCGTTTTCAAAGCGCCGCAGCGCGGTTCCCATCACGAGACCGAGCAGCGCGAAGCTGCATAGATAGATAAGCGCGTGTATAGCGCCGAGAGCGAAGAATACGATGACTGTTCCCGTGACGGCGCCAGAGAGCGCAACTCTCGGGCCGCCCCGGCAGGTGAAAAGAAGAAAGGGCACAGGAGCCGCGAAGACGGCAAGAGGCGACAGCAGCGGCAGAAACATCCCCGCCGCAAAAGCCGCGACGCTCACGAGCACCCACAAAAAATATTCGACTAACACTTTGCCTTTCACATCAGACCCCCGCAATGTTTTAC
>CAYVEQ010000049.1:2403-11190 GCA_964450835.1 uncultured Synergistaceae bacterium | reverse complement strand
CGTAATCTGATAAGTTCTGGCGCATTGAAAAATAACACCGTATGTCCCGCCTTCGTCGCGCGCGGCGCGCGTCTGCCAGGCTTGCCGAGATTCCTATTAAATTTACATCTCGCTTATGTCGAAGAAGATTCTCTTTCCGTCGACGAAGCAGGGGACGCCTATCGCTCCTTTTTTCCTGGCTTCGTCAAACTCGGGCGCTTTATCGCGAAGACGCAGGAAGAGTTTTAGATTCGCGGTGCTTTTGTCAATGTCGATAAATTCCACATCGAGGCCGCGTTCTTCTATGATTTTAACGGCCGTCCTTACGTCAGGGCAGTTTTTTGTGCCGAACATTTTCACCGACATTTCGCTTTCCCTCCTAATCTATAAACATGGCATCGCCGAACGAGAAGAAACGGAAGCGCTTTGCAACCGCATCATGATAGGCCCGCATTACGGTATCGTAGCCGCCGAATGCGGAAACGAGCATCAACAGCGTACTCATCGGAAGATGAAAATTCGTGATAAGCGCGTCCGTGACACGGAATTGAAAGCCGGGAGTTATAAAAAGGCGCGTATCAAGCGCCCCCGGCACAACATTGCCGAAGCGCAGCGCGAAAGACTCAAGTGTGCGCACAACTGTCGTGCCAACCGCCACTACTCTGCCGCCGTGTTCTTTAGCTGCTTTTATCGCCTCGGCAGTTTCGGACGGCACTTCGCAGAATTCGGCGTGTATTATGTGATCCGCTATATTCTCCGTCTTTACGGGGCGGAAGGTCCCGAGGCCTACATGAAGCGTGACAAAGACGCGAGAAACACCTTTTGCCTCAAGCCGCCGCAGAAGCTCCTCCGTGAAATGAAGGCCGGCTGTCGGCGCCGCGACGGAATTTTCTTTTTCGGCTTTCGCATAGACTGTCTGGTAACGCTCCGGAGCCGCGTGAGTATCCGTGATGTAATGCGGCAGCGGCGTTTTGCCGAACTTATGGATAATGGCCAGCGGGTCGTCGCCTTCGTCGAAAATCAGCGCGCGCAGGCCGTCTTCAAGGCGGGCGCCGACCGTTACTTCTGTTTTGTCGCAGAGAGCCACCCTTGTTCCTTCGGGCAGTTTGCGTCCAGGACGCACTAATGCGTGCCATTCGTTTTTGGCTTTTCCGGGTTCGAGAAAAAATATTTCCACTTTCGCGCCGCGCTGCGCTGCGTTTATTTTCACGCCCTCGACACGGGCGGGAAGAACTCTTGTGTCGTTGAGCACAAGCAGGTCTCCCTCTTTCAGGTATTCGGCGATGTCGCGAAAGATTCTGTCCTCCGCGGCGCCGCCGCGTCTGTGGACGACAAGAAGGCGCGAGGCGTCGCGCGGCTCCGCCGGGTCTTGCGCTATCAGTTCTTTCGGCAGAAAATAGTCGTAGGCCGCTGTTTTGGTGAGGTCTCGCGTCATTTCAGCGGGTTTCAAGCTGCGTGCCGTTAAAATAATATCCGAGCATACGTTTATAATCCCATCCCGCTTCGGCGAGCGCCTTTGCGGTCCATTGCGGGAAACCTACGCCGTGTCCGTAGCCTCTGCCGTAGATGACAACGGTCTGAGCCGCAGTGCCTTCCATCGAAAGCGCCGATGCCTCCGCCGTGAGGTTCTCCGCGCGCGGCTTTGTCTTCTGTTTAGGCGTCTCGCGCTTCGCGTTTTTTTCGGTTTTTAAGGAGGAAATTTTCATCTTGACCATGCGCGCCAGACCTTCCGCTATATAGCGCTGATAATTTTTGTCGTCGCCTATCATATTAAGCAGTTCTTTCATCGAAAATACTTTGTTCTTCGCCATCCAGTAGAGTTTGTCGGCTTCTTTATCGGGCATTCCCTCTATCTGAACGGACGCGCTCTGTTCGGGTGCCGCAATGTTCGCGGCCGCTGGAGACGCCGCTGCGGTCGATGTTACCTTATATGCGTTCTGACGGTTAAACTCAAAGAGCGTGCTTTTTACGACAGTCGCGCCGACAGCCAAGCGGAATTTATTTCCGCTTATGATTTTCGTTCCGTCGCTGCCTTTTATCTCAATCTGCTCTATTCTGCCGCTTTTATCGCGCTTGCCGGGACGCAGCGATTTCAGCCTCCCCACTCCGGTTCCAGCCGCAGTCAGTTTGCTGCCTATCTCGTTCATCGTGAGCTTTGCCTGCCATGTTTTGTTGGGGCTGTCATTCGCCACGGGGTCTGCCTTGGCCGTCAGGTAAGGGACGGCGGTGCCCCAGACGGTCTCCGCGCCTGTTGTCATTCCGCCGCTGTCGCTGAAATAGTATATCTGCGCCGGCGCGCCGCCGTAGGTGAGTATCTGCCCTTTGGTTTCGTTCACGGCCTGCGTGATGGCGGTCGACTCATCAGCCGTTCCGCCGTAGACTTGGCAGTGCGTTTCGTCGCAAAGGTCGTATGCGCCGTGTCTTTTTTCGGCGAGAGCGTATGTGCGCGCGAGCACGGCCTGAGCTTTGAGCGCCTCTTTCGGCCATGCCGGGCTCATTTCGGATTTGAGCACGCCTTTGAGATATTCCTCAATGTCTATTTTGTTGACTATGTTGAGGCCGTTCGAATTTTTTTCTATGAGAAGCGAACCTTTATATTTTACTCCGTCGACTGTGACGCCGGAGCTGCCTTTCATTGTTACGGGCAGTTTATAGTTGACTTTTCCGGCCTTCATCGTGCCGTTTGAATATACCGCCTTGAAAGTTCCGCTGTAAGGCTTCGTGTACATTCCTCCAGCGTCCGTGAGCACCACGCGCGCGCCGCCTATCGAGCACTGCGTCACCCGTTCTTTCAGCAGCACGGTAATCTCGCCAGCCGAGGCGGGAAGGCAGACGAAAAAGAGAGTGAACAGTGCCGCCGCGAAAATATGTTTTTTCATTTTTTTACTTCCACCTTGAAAAAATATTCAGAATCACCGAAAGCACGACGCTAACGACGATCATTGTCCCGAAAGGTGCAAAAACGGTAAGATTTTTTTTATGATATGTTATATCGCCGGGGAGTCTGCCGAAGGGTATGTTGAGTTTGCCCGCGAGCAAAAGGGCAGCCCCCGCCGCCGCGATGAGAAGCCCCATCACTATCAGCGCTCTGCCAAGCTGGTTCACTGTCCGTCCTCCTGTTGAAAAAGGCTTTGCTGGTTCTGCTGGTATTGCAGGAAATGCTGTGAAACGGGTATTCCGAGGTAGTTCCACGTGTTGCGCGTCGCGCGCCGTCCGCGGGGCGTGCGCTCAAGCAGTCCTCTCTGTATCAGATATGGCTCGTAAATGTCTTCTATTGTCTGCGCGTCTTCGTTCAACGCCGCAGCGAGTGTCGAAAGGCCAACCGGCCCGCCGTCGAAAAGCTCTACGAGAGCGCGCAGAAATTTGCGGTCGCCGTCGTCAAGCCCCTCGGGGTCTACGCCGAGCATGTCAAGAGCGTCGCGGGCAAGGTCGCGCTCGACCTGCGGAACGTGCTTTACCTCTGCCACGTCCCTTACGCGGCGCAGCAAACGGAGCGCCACACGCGGCGTTCCCCGCGAACGCAGCCCTATCTCCTCCGCCGCCTCGTCCCGGACATTCAGCCCCAGCACAGTAGCGCCGCGCCTGACAATCTTCGTCAGTTCCTCCGGCGAATAAAGATGAAGCTGCTCCACTATGCCGAAGCGCGCGCGCAGAGGCGACGTGAGCAGCCCGAGGCGCGTCGTCGCACCGATTAAGGTAAACTTCGGCAGAGCGAGGCGAATGCTGCGGGCGAGTGGCCCTTTGCCGACGACGATTGAAAGCGAAAAATCCTCCATCGCCGGATAAAGTATCTCTTCGATGTTGGCCGACATTCTGTGTATTTCGTCGATGAACAGCACGTCGTTCGGCTGGATATTGGAAAGTATCGCGGCGAGGTCGCCCGCGCGTTCAAGAGCGGGACCGGTCGTGACAATCAGATTTCCCTTCATCTCTTTTGCTATTATGCCGGCGAGCGTCGTCTTGCCGAGTCCCGGAGGGCCGTAGAAAAGCGTATGGTCGAGCGGCTCCTCCCGCTGGAGCGAAGCCGTCATGAAAATAGTGAGCTTGTCTTTAAGCGCGCTCTGCCCTATAAAATCATCGAGCGCCTGAGGGCGCAGTGTGTATGTTTCGTCCTCTTTCTCGCGGCGCATGGTTTCTATCAGCTTGTGCGGGCGGCCGTTTTCTTCCATTTTCACACCTCGCTACCTGCGTTGAAGTATGCCGAGCGCAGCTTTGAGCAGGCTCTCGGCAGTCCACTCCGCGCCGTCGTCTGCCTGCGCTTTTGCCGTCGCTATGGCGCGCGCGCATTCTCCGTGCGAGAAGCCGAGACTGTTCAGCGCCTCTGCGACGAACGAGTCGGACGTCGAGACGAAAGTCCCACCGGATGCCGCGCCTAAACCGGCAAATCCTTTCTCCACCTTGCCCTTCAGTTCGAAACATATTCGTTCCGCGCGTTTCGCGCCGAGTCCCGGAACCGACAAAGCGGCGACGTTGCCTGTTTTTACGGCCTCAATTATGCGGCCCAGGTCAAGAGTGCGCATTAGCATTATCGCCAGTTTGCCGCCGATTGTCTTTACCTGAAGCAGCTCCATGAAAAAATTCCGTTCCGTTTCGTCGGCGAAGCCGAACATCGAAACGCCGGCGTCACTCACTTGCATAAATGCGCGGCACATTATCTCCTCGCCTACGACTGCCGAAGCAAGCAGGGCTTTTGTCGGGTAGACCTCGATGCCGAATCCCGACACGTCTATAATTATGCTTTCTTTGGAAATTTCGGCAAGCGTGCCTCGCAGAAAATTTATCATGACGTTGCCAGACCTTTCATAACATTGCTGTTGTAAGTGTGTACGGCGAGGCCGGCCACGGCTATGGCGAGGGCGTCTGCCGCGTCGTCGGGGCTGGGATTCTTCGAGAGTCCGAGCAGATGGGCCACCATGCCCTGAACCTGCCCTTTTTCGGCGCCGCCGTAACCGCAGACCGCGAGCTTGACTTCGTTCGGCTTTATCTCGTAAGGCTCAAGCCCGAGCTGAGCGGAAAGCAGCAGAACCACCCCGCGCGCCTGCCACACCATCTCCGCCGTTGTCGTGTTGCGTCCAAAAAAAAGTTTTTCGACCGCGACCATGTCGGGAGGAAACTCCTCTGTTTTCAGCTTCAGCTCAAAGTAGAGCGAGGCGAGGCGGCTCGCGAGCGACATGCCGGAAGGGGTTTTGATGACGCCGTAGTCCTCGCACCGCAGCGCGCTCCCATACTGCGAAACGACCCCGTAGCCCAGCGTGCCGAGCCCGGGGTCTATTCCTAACGCGCGAATGCTTTGCTTGCTGTTATCCGAGTTCTGCAAGAATCTCGTCCGGAATGTCGAAGTTGGAGTAGACGGCCTGCACGTCGTCGTGATCCTCGAAACGCTCCACCATAGCGAGCAGTTTCTGCGCGTCGGCCTTGTTGGTGATCGAAATCGTGTTTTTGGGAACCATCTGAATTTCCATCGTTTCGACGTTGTAACCGGCGTTTTTCAGAGCTTCGCCGACCTGTGAAAGCACGGACGGGTCGCAGGTAATCTCAAATCCGCCTTCGCTTGCCTCGATGTCATCCGCTCCGCCGTCAATAGCGGCCATCATCAGCTCTTCCTCGTCTATTCCCTCGCCTGTTATTTCGATAACGCCCTTGCGGTCGAAATTCCACGCGACGCAGCCCATCTCGCCGATCGCGCCGCCCGTCTTTGTGAAGAGTGAGCGCATTTCGGGCGCAGTGCGGTTGCGGTTGTCTGTCATGACCTCTACCATTACCGCGACGCCGCTCGGCCCGTAGCCTTCGTAGAGCACAACCTCCATCGTTCCGCCAAGCTCGCCGGTGCCGCGCTTGATGCCGCGCTCTATATTGTCTACCGGCACGTTCCCGGCGCGCGCCCTGTCTATCGCGACTTTGAGACGGAAGTTGGAGTCAGGGTCCCCGCCGCCGGCTCTCGCGGCTGCAATCACGTCCTTTATGAGTTTCTGAAACGCGACGCCCTTCTTAGCGTCCTGCGCCGCTTTACGGTGCTTTATACCCGCCCAATGTGAATGTCCTGACAAGAAAATCACCTCATGAATTTATTTAAAAGTTTTTATATTACAGCTTATCGGGGAGCGTTGCCCTCGGCGGCATGCGCCTCTTGTGCTCCGAACGTTTCCTCGCGAGTTCGATTTTTTCTTTCGCGGCGTCCGAAGCCTCTCCGGTAGCGATATACTTATCAAGCTCTTTGTACGTAAGCCCCATCTCCGCCTCGTCGGTCTGCCCGTCCCAGAGGGCCGCGGTCGGCGGGCGGTCTATTATCTCGCGCGGCACGCCTAAAAACTCCGCCACGCTCCAGACCTCGCCCTTCAGCAGATCCGCGAGCGGCAGAATATCGACGCCGGAGTCTCCGTATTTCGTAAAATAGCCGAATGTCAGCTCGTCCTTGTTGCCGCCGCCGCATACAAGCGCGCCCTGCTGCTGCGCTATCGCGTAAAGCGCCGTCATACGCAGACGCGGCTTTATGTTCGCCGCGGCGAGGCCGTCCGGCTTTGCCCCGCCAGTTTCAAGCGCGGCGACTGCCGCGTCGTAGACGGCGGAAAGATCGACCTTCGCAGTTTTTATCTTTATCGCCTTAGCGAGCAGCAGCGCGTACTCCTCGTCGACAGCCATACTGTGGCAGGGCATGATGACGCCCGTTACATTTTCCGCGCCGAGCGTTTTGGCCAGCAAAGCCGCGAGGAGCGCAGAGTCGATTCCCCCGCTTATGCCGAGGACCGCGCGCGATGCCCCCGCCTCCGAAAATTTTTCTTTTATCCAGCTTTGCAGATAAGCGGCTATCTTCTCAGGGTTGCGATATATCAACATAACACAAGCCTCTCTTCCAAGTGTTTCGTAACTTTCTCGCGGCTTCAATTTTACCATAAATATTTTTACTCACAATCTCAACGCGAACATTCCGCACGCTGCGGCCGCGCCGGATTTTTCTTTTTCCGGCTGTGTAACGGCGCGGCGCAAAACCGTCTCTCGAGCTGCATGCCGCGCCGCTTCGGAAAACAAGCTTGAAACATCTTTGCCGGCGTGGGCTCTGAATCCCGCCCGCACGCCGCCATATTGATCCGGGAAAAACCGGGGGCGCCTTGTTCGGAAAATCTTCGGCAATAAAAAAGCCGCCGCCTTCCGGGCGACAGTCTCTTGTTGGTTTTACATCGGTTATATGTGCCCGGCGCTTTCGCCGCGTCGCGCGCTGAAAAGGCGTCCACATGAGAGGCCGCCTTTATGCTTAAATTTCTCTACCGCACTTTTTCTCCTCTCGCGTATGCCGCGCGGGCTTCATTCAAAGACATCCTGTTTGCCCCGCCTTTATAGTCCGGGGCATCCCTCTGCACTCCGTCGTCCTGCCGGTTGCATACGGGGCATATTTCAAAATCATCGTCCTCCTCGAACGTGTGCTTTCCGCATACCGGACAAGTCTGCACCTTGATGATTTTGTCAGTCATGGCCGATGCCACCCTCTTTCTCCATCCTGCGGTTTAAATATTCTTCCCCGTCTGCTTGTTGACTTTGGTTACAATGGGGGCCGCCAGCTCCCCGCGCTCGGAAAGCTCCCCGTCTTCCCCGGCGGCGACGATTTCCTCCTCCTCCTCCTCCTCCTCCTCAATTCCGAAGCATTCATCCGCGAGGTCGTAAAGCTCATCCATGCTCATTTCGTCAACCTGTTCTTTCGTATGCCCAAACCCCTCCGCGATGAAGTCATATTCCTTTCGCGTAAATTTGATGTCCATGCTTTATTTTCTCCTTGTCATGCAGGTTACGACGATTCCTTTATAGTCCCGCACGGCATTTGTCCTGTCTTATCTGATAAATGAACCGCCTGATCAAAAAATTGCTATACGAAGGAAAGGCACAGCCCTATAAGTAATCTAAGAGCTTTTAATCAAGAATCTCTATCGCCTTGATTCCGTTCTCGCCAAGACACCAATCGCCCTTATCTTTTGTGCTGACAGATACGGTTGAATATCCGTCATCTCCATCATCTGCCTTAGAGTAGTGGCTTGCCTCACCCTCATATGCAATCCCATCAATATCAATGATTTTTACTTTCAACCCTTTAGTTGCCGCATATTCCATTGTTTCATCAATAGTCATTGTCTTCACACCTCTTTTGGTTTGTCTGGTACAATATGCGCTCCGCTTTTTGAGAGATGAATTTGGCCGGAAGATGTTTCTATCTTCTCTTTACCGTTTTTCTAATGTATACCCCAATAGGCTTGTCGTGGGTAAACTTGATCCGTATGCTCCAATCTTTTAGCATTTTAGGCGTTCCATCTTTTATGAACCTGCTGATAACGTCCTTTTGCTCTTGCTTGTAAAGGTTGATTTGCTCGGATGCTCACCATTTGCAATAGAGTTCTTGTATTTCTGTGTTTCCTGTGCGGGACAGCGGTTCTTATCTTTTTCCAATGGTACCTCGCATTGAGAGCAAAACCTTGCGAGGCCCCTGTATCTCCTGCCGCATGTTGGGCAAACCATATCAGATATGAAACCCATTCCTTTCAGCATTGTTCAGGTATGCCCCAATTACGCGTTTACAGCCGCGTGGGCGTTTCTTGATGAAATTTCCGAATCCGATGAAATGTTATGTCTGGGGTAACATCCATGCTGTTGCCATCACGAAGAAAGTTAAATTGTTTTCCCTTTGCAGATTCACGGATTGACGGCTATTGCCATCTTGCTTATTGGAATTAGAATTATCGGTTGAAATGCCGTTATTCGATTCTTTGTTTCCTCCGACCTCTCCTCCAGACGCAAATCTGCCGCTTTCGTCGCGCGGGTGACTGT
>CAYVEQ010000049.1:0-2303 GCA_964450835.1 uncultured Synergistaceae bacterium | reverse complement strand
CCCCCGCGCATGCGGACGAAGGCACCTATGCGATAGGCGCGCCGATAGAGATCGCAAACGACAGGTATCTGGTTATCGCGATTGTGAATGAAGTTGAGAATAAAGATGCCGGAAGTATGCACCGGGAATTTTATCTTCACGAGCTGATGTTACAAGATATCCCCCCGGAGGCTCCCGTCGTTTCTAGTCAGCAGTCATAACATGATGATGATGTCGTCCACGCTGCGACGAAAACCCATGAAGCCGCGCCCGCTCGGACCGGCGACGGGCCCATCGCCGCATCAGCCGACACCGCGCGTTCTTCCCGGGGGGATTCTTCCTCAAATGAAAATGTCTCCAGAGGAGACGTTTATAACTTACTCAATAAGGTTATAAATGTCAACAGTCTCCCCGAGATTACCGCCGAGGCAATCAACGCCGTCGCGCCTGACGCGTCCGAGGATCCCCCGCCCGCGCATGCGTGAAAAAACTCTCTCAGCTTTGTCGCTTTCGCTTTCCGGCGTTCTCCAAATCGGGCGTGAAAAATCCCGCGCTCATGTGTAATCCGGGAAGTTCGCGTGGTAGTAGTCCTGCAGTTCCTCGGTGCTGTGGACTTGCTCGAGGACTTCCTCCCCTTTAAGCACCAGCTTGTGGTACTTTTTCTTGAAATTCTCGTAGGTCACCTCTGTGAATGTGAATCTGCCCTCGCAAAGCCCAGTGCAGATGAAGGTGAACCCGTCCCTTGTCTTTTTCTCTATCTGGCCTACGAATGAGTGCCCTCTTCCCCCCGGCACTGTGTAGCTTACTCCTTGGAAGCCCTTGCGTCCGACGTCAACGTAAAGAGCCAGCGTCTCATCCTCGATTTCAGGCGCTTTGACCGCGTAGATCTTGTTCCTGTCTACCATTCAGCTTCCCTCCGAATCAAGGCTTTCTCTTTTTCTTGTTCTTGTAATATGCCAGCCCTTGGAGACCAAGGTCGCTGTCCTCTCCTACCGCCGTCGATACGTGGACGAAGTCCTCGATGTCGATTCCGTTGATCTGGTTTATCCCTGCTTTCCGCAGCTTGTCCAGCAACTCTGTCCGCAAAAAATCATCTTCGCAGGAAATGCCGAGGAATTCATCTTTCGAAATCCCGGCTCGAAACATCATCTCGTTGCAAGGTTGGTATCCAACTTTCCAGTCTTGCCACTCCTTGCTCATGTCTGAAACGAATTTCTTTGTTGCCGGACGCTCTTTCCACGAGTTACCTCTTGCCCTCCCATAGTTGTCATCGTCGTATGCGTACCAGTCTGTCCTTCCAGCAATCTCCGGCCGCATGATGATTCTGTATCAGCCGCCGCCTACGTTGGCCTCGGCGTAGTAGGAATCATGAACCCGCGTGCCTATCCTCGTGAAGACGTTGCTTGCGCCGCCCGTTTTCATTGTTCTTCAAATCGGGCGTGAAAAATCCCGCGCTCATGCGTAATCCGGGAAGTTCGCGTGGTAGTAGTCCTGCAGTTCCTGCGTGTTGTGGACCATCTCCAGCAGTTTCTCTCCCGCGTAGATGTGCTTGTAAAATCCGGCTTTCAGAACGTCATAGGTCAGTTCTGAAAATTCCCATTCTCCCGGTTCAAAACCCTCGGAGATGAATATGAATCCGCTTTCGGTCTTTCTCCCGACCTTCCCTTTTATCGCATGTCCGTGCCCAGACGTTGTCTGGAAACAAATCCCGTCAAACTTCTTCCTGCTGGTATCCACCTCCATCGCTATTTCCAGAAATTCCCTATTGGGAAAACGATATATGTAGATTTTTTGGGGGTCTGCTTTGACTTGTCTTGCCACGGATCTTCCTCCTTAAAATTCCGGCCGGCTGTAATAAGACAGCCCGTTAATTCCGCGCTGCACATCGCCGGGATCCCCTCATCAGCGTATACGGGGAAAAGTTATCGTGGGTGACGAACCACGAATGAATCTTATTCTTTACCGCCTATAATGCTAAAAAGACGGTTTTTGGGCATGAAAAAAGCACCCCTTGAAAGTGAACTTTCAAAAAGCGCCTTATTTCCTGCGACTTTCCCTTTCGTAATACTCGCATCGTTTGCCGTCATAGTAAACTTCCGGCGGCTTTCCCGATCCCTTCCCCCGCTCGTAAATCCTGCAATATGCCTTTTCGGGGGAATCGGCAAAAGGCGCTTCGCCGTGCGCGAAAATGCAAGTTCTGCAAAACACAGGGTTTATTCCACGGCAACCCCATTTTTCAGCTTTGCTTTCTTCAAATTTCTGCTTCATCTTTTCTGTTGCCATATTATCACCCCTTTCAACTGCGATAATTCTTCTTTGATCCC
>CAYVEQ010000048.1:0-11915 GCA_964450835.1 uncultured Synergistaceae bacterium | reverse complement strand
GTAAAACGGCAGCGCGGCAGAAGACAGGCGCCCCTCGCGGGCGCCTTGTTTTTTTGTCCGCGGCAGCGAAAGCGCTGCGGCCTTAGCGGAGAACGGCAACGCGCGGCCGCGCTGAGGGAGCCGGCGGATCCTTTACGATACCGTTACACTTCATACACACATCGTTTACCGTGTCCGAATAAACTGTAAGCATAAAATAAACAGGAGGGGTACCTGTGAAAAAAGTATTGACGGCATTAACGGCAATATCGGTTCTGACCGCGGCTGCGGCCGCAATTGCGGCGCCCGTCGTCATGGATGGCTCGACAACGGTTCTCCCCTTTGGGCAGGTCGCGGTTGAGCGGTATATGAAAGAGCACGGAGGCGCGCAGTTCTCGGTTTCCGGAACCGGAACCGGCAACGGTTTCAAATCGCTTGCCGACGGCGCGGCGCAGATAGCGAACGCTTCGCGCTTTATCAAGGATTCTGAAATACGGGCTTGCATATCGAAAGGGGTTTATCCTGTTCCTTTTGCGGTGGCCTTAGACTGCATCGTTCCGATAGTGCATAAGGACAATAAGGTTGAGAGCCTCACACGACGGCAGCTGAAAGATATTTTCTCCGGAAAGATTACCGACTGGCGGGAAGTCGGCGGCGCCGACGCCCCGATAGTCGTAGTGGGGCGCGACACCAGCTCCGGCACTTACGGCACATGGCAGGAAATGATCATGGACACGGACGAAAAGACCCGGGTTGCGGCAAAGGCTCAAGTGGCGGCTTCGAGCGGCGCAATGCTCGCAGCCGTAGGCAGAAATCCGAACGCGATCGGATATGAAGGCATGGGTTACGTTAATAACACCGTCAAGAGCGTGAAGGTTGACGGAGTACCGGCGAGCGCCGCCGCCGCGCGCAATGGGCTGTATCCGCTTTCCCGCTTCCTCTACATGTTCACAGACGGCTGGCCGGGGAGAGACGTGCTCGATTTTATTATGTATATGCAAAGCGACGCCGGGCAGAAGATAGTTAACGGCGCCGGTTTTGTCCCGCTGAGGGAAATAAAGTAGCCGTTGACGGAAAGAAGAAGGCGGACTGCACAATGCGTATTGCCGCGGACAAAACAAGGGACGGACCGGTGTTCGCTTTCGGCGGCGCCGGGAACATGATAATGTCGCGGGCGGTTTTCTGCGTGGCGGCGACGGGGATAATCGTCCTGCTCTTCATTCTGGGATTCCTTGCGGCCAACGGGCTGCCGGTCCTTAAATCCGTTCCTGTCTGGGAACTCTTTTTCTCGCGCGACTGGTACCCGGCGGAAGAGCCGCCGGCTCTCGGAATGGCGGCGCTGATAGCCGGGACGCTTGCAACGACGTTTCTTTCGAGCGTTATCGCGGTTCCGGTTTCTATAGCGCTCGCGGTTTTTTCCGCCGAGATAGCGCCGCGCAAAGTGCGGCAGTGCTTTAAAGTTCTCTTTGAAGTGCTGGGTTTCTTGCCGTCGGTTGTGCCGGGTTTTATAGGAATGATGATAACAGCCCCATGGATGCAGGAAGTTCTCGGTGTGGAAAGCGGGCTGAATTTGCTTAACGCGGCTGTTTTGCTGGGATTCATTATAATTCCTCCGGTAGCCTCGCTTTCCGATGAAGCTCTGGCATCTGTGCCGGACGACCGGCGCGACGCTTCATACGCGTTGGGAGCCACAAGGATGGAAACAGTTTTTAAGGTAGTATTTCCGAGCGCTCTTCCCGGAATCATAGCGGCGGCACTGCTCGGAGTTATGAGGGCTCTCGGGGAAACGATGGTTGTTCTTATGGCGGCAGGCGGCGCCGCCGTTATTCCTGCCTCGCCGACGGATCCGGTAAGGCCGCTTACGTCGGCGATAGCGGCCGAGATGGGAGAGACAGCGGTAGGGAGCGCGCACGATCACGCGCTGTTTTTCGCAGGACTTCTGCTCCTGCTGATGACCCTGGCCATAAACCTTGCTTCTTTATATGTTGAAAAAAGAGGTGATAAGAGATGAACCGCACCCGCAGACGCAGGCTCTGTGACAAATCGGCGACCGCGATATTGTGTCTTACGGCTCTTGCTTTCACGGCTCTCATATGCTCGGTCGCGATTTATTTAATCGGAAAAGGCGCGGGCACTCTCTCCGCTGAGTTTTTGCTTTCGCCGCCTCGCGACGGAATGACGGCCGGCGGCATCCTTACGCCGCTTATCGGCACAGTGCAGCTTGTCCTGGTTTCAATGGGAGTCGCGCTCCCCGTCGGCATAATTACGGGATTGTATTTCGCGGAATATGCGAAAAAAGATTCGCTGCTTGTGCGCTTCATGCGCATCTCCGTCAGATCCCTGGCCGGAGTGCCTTCGGTCATATTCGGCCTTTTCGGGCTCTCACTTTTTGTCGTTTTCCTCAGATTCGGTTCATGCCTCCTTTCCGCGGGCCTGACTCTGGCGTGTCTGTCGCTGCCTCTGATCGTTACCGTCGCGGAGCAGGCGTTCCTGTCGGTGCCGCAGGATTACCGAAACGCGTCTTACGCGCTTGGCGCTGCGAAATATCAGACGATTTTCAAGGTCGTGCTTCCGTCGGCGGCTTCCGCAATAATAACCGGCGCGATACTTGCCATAGGCCGCGTGGCCGGCGAAACAGCGCCGATAATGTTCACGGGGGCGGCGTATTTTGCTCCGGATATTGCAAAAAGCCTGTTCAGCAGGGTTATGGCGCTTCCGTATCATATATACTTGCTTGCCGCGTCGGCAACCGACCCCGCGGCCGCAGAGCCTGTAGAATACGGCGCGATCCTGGTTCTGGCAGGGCTGGTCACGGTGACAAGCGCCGCCGGCGTTATAGCGCGCGCGTCTCTTTCGGAAAGGAGCGGGAGATAGATGGGTGAAAAAAAGGCTATGCGGGGCGTGACAAAGAACAGAGACACGAAGACGGAAACGGGAAAAACTTCCTTCACGGCAAAGATAAGGACTGAACATTTGAACCTCTATTACGGAGAGCACAGAGTCCTCAAAGACATCACGTTCGATATGGGAGCCAATAAAGTTACGGCGTTCATCGGCCCGTCCGGCTGCGGAAAGAGCAGCTGCCTGAGATGCTTTAACAGAATGAACGACTTCATCTCATCGGCGCGTGCCGAAGGCTCGATAAATATCGGCGGAGAAAATATACTTTCCCGCGGAACGGACGTCATCACGCTCCGGCGTAAAGTCGGCATGGTTTTCCAGAAGCCGAACCCGTTTCCTATGTCGATTTACGATAATATAGCGTACGGCCCGCGGCTCATCGGGATCAGAGATAAGAACAAACTTGACGAGATAGTCGAAAAGAGCCTTTCGGGAGCGACTCTCTGGGAAGAAGTCAAAGACAAGCTGAAAGAGCCGGGCACAGGGCTTTCCGGCGGGCAGCAGCAGCGTCTGTGTATAGCGCGGGCCGCGGCTACCCGCCCCGAAGTGCTTCTGATGGACGAGCCGACTTCCGCGCTTGACCCGATGTCGACGGCAAGGATAGAGGAACTCGTCAATGAACTTAAACGCGATTACACTGTCGTCATTGTTACCCATAATATGCAGCAGGCCGCCCGTGTCTCCGATTACACGGCGTTCTTTCTGTCGGGCGATTTGGTAGAATATGACGTGACCGCGAAGATGTTTACCTCACCGAAGGACAGGCGCACCGAAGACTATATATCGGGGAGATTCGGCTAGAAAAAGAACTTATAAAGACGGGAGCAGAAGACGGATGAGCACGATAAACACGCGCAAAAGAGTGGAAGAAGATCTGTCATCGCTGAAAAATATGATTTACCGCATGTGCGGCATGGCCGGCGAGTCCGTTGAACAGGCCGTATGGGCCCTGAAAAACCGTGACGCGGAACTTGCCCGAAAAGTAATAGAAGCCGGAGATGCTTTAGACGAACTGGAAGATAAAGTGGACGCCGGATGCATGGAGTTCGCCGCGCGTTATCAGCCGCTCGGCGAAGACCTCCGTTCGGTAGTGAGCCTTATGCATATAGCCGTCGACCTTGAACGTATAGGAGATTATGCTGAAAATATCGCGGAATCGGCTGCCGCTCTTTCCGGGAAGCCTCCGCTGAAGCCGCTGACAGACATTCCCTGCATGGTTGAGATTCTGAAAAAGATGCTTTCTTTATCAGCGGAGGCGCTGGACAGCCGCAGCGTCGCCGCAGCGCTGAATGTCTTCCCGCTCGACGACGACATGGATGACCTGGACAGACAGATAATCAGAGAACTGCTTCTGCTTATCATGGAGAAGCCGGAACGGATTGAACAGTCCATCGGCCTTATGAACGTGTCGCGCATCCTCGAACGCGCGGGCGACCATGCGACGAATGTCGCGGAGCGGATTGCGTACATGTACACGGGCCGGCCCGTCAGGGCGTCGGACTGCCGCCGCAAGAGGCGCGGGTAGAGGCCATGGCGCAGAAGATACTTGTCGTCGACGACGAGGAGAATCTTGTCCTGTTCATATGCAGGGCGCTCCGTCAGCAGGGTTACAAGACAGTGTGCGCGTATGACGGCGACTGCGCGCTTTCTCTGGTGTATGAGGAGATGCCGGACCTCGTGGTGCTCGACCTTATGCTCCCCCGTATGGACGGATGGGAAATATGCCGCCGCGTGAAATCCGACGCCGCGGTTCGTCATATCCCCATACTCATGCTTACGGCGAGGAGTTCTCCGGAGGACGTTGTGCAGGGGCTTGACCTCGGCGCCGACGACTACATAAGGAAACCTTTCCCGCTTGACGAGCTGCTTGCCCGCGTGCGCGCTCTCCTTCGCCGTTCGCGGATGGCCCCGGCGGCGAAGAAAGTCATAGAAGACGGCGATTTTAAGCTTGACACAGCCGAAAAAGAGGTATGGCTGCGGGGAAACATAATAGACCTCAGCCCGACGGAGTACTCGATTCTCGAAGCGCTGGCGCTGCGCATGGGTCACATTGTATCGCGCGACGAACTGTTGAGAAAGATATGGGGATTCGGAAACTGCGATACACGTACCGTGGACGTGCATATGTCGCGGCTTCGCAGAAAGCTGAACGACGGCGGCAGGCCGGCGTTATCCGCGCAGACGCTGCGGGGGCGCGGCTACAGGCTGATTTGGGAGGAGGGCGAATAGCATTGGGGTCCGTGCGCTCTCTGACGATGAAAAGGAAAATCGTGCTGCTGATGACCTTGGCGGCCTGCGCGATAGGAGCCGCGGCTTGGCTCATAATCTATAATGCCGAACGAAGCGGCGACATTGAAAGCGCAAGAAACACAATAGGGCGTTATCTCGGCGTCGCGGCGGATTCGGCCGTGACGGACGGCCTCACGGGGCTTGAAAAAACCGCGGAGATATGGCAGAGATTATATCCGGACGGGCGCATGACGGTCGTGGACTCGGACGGGGATGTGCTGCTGGACAATAAGGCCGACGCGGGCGTGCTTGAAAACCATTACACGCGCGGGGAAGTAATAAGCGCTTTTGAGACGGGCGAAGGTTTCGAGATGCGATACAGCAAGACGCTGGGCGCGTGGCAGATATATCTCGCGCGCAGGACGTTTCTTCCGGGGGGAGGCGAATGCGTTGTGCGGCTCTCTTATCCCGTGGCGCGTCTTTCTGAAATAGCGCAAAATGTCACAGTCCCGTTTCTCAAATACTTTACGGCTGCGCTTGTGCTGATATGGCTCTGGACGTTTATTGCGCTCAGATCGATAATGTCGCCGCTGCGCACTTTGAATGAGGCGGCCGCGCAGATAGCGCGCGGGGAAAAGGCAAGGTTTCCCATCACGGAAGACGGAGATATAATGACCCTCACGAACACGCTCAACTGCATGCAGGATTCTCTTAACAAAGTGATTCACGAAGCGCGGGAGCGCAAAGCCGAACTCGCGCAGATAATCGGGGCTCTTCCTGTCGGGGTAATTCTGATAGACGAAGAAAAGCGCATACGCTATATCAACGCCGAGGCGTCGAGGATATGCCGCGGTCATGACGGCGCGCTTCCGGCGCGCGGCGCGGCGGTTGAGTCCGTCCTGCCGTCCGGCGAGTTGTACGATATGCTCGATGAACCGGACGGCCGGAAGATTGTTTCTCTCATACACGGAGACAGAACCGAAGCAGAAGCCTCGACGCTCGCTCTTCCCCGGGGGCGCATGATTGTGCTTCACGACCTCACTGATAAAATACTGCTTGAGGAGGCGCGCCGCGACTTCTTTATAGACGCCGGGCATGAATTTCAGACGCCTCTGGCGATTATCCGCACAGGTCTGGAGCTTATGAAAAACTCGCCTCATATTAACGGACCGGACTGCGCTGAAGACATTGAAACAATCAATAGCCTGCTCCTCCAGCAGGACAGAATGACCCGTCTGGTGGACGACATGCTTCTGCTGGTCAGACTGGACGCGAACGCGGCTCCGGCGCTTCCCGCGCTCGGCGAAGTCAGCCTGAACGAACTCATAGAAGACGTGCGTGATGAAACAGAGGCGCTGCCCCGCTCTAAGCCGCTCAGGATTGCGGCCCGCGTTCCCAAAGGCGCTTCGGTAAAAGGCGTTTACGGCGACCTGCGCCGCGCTCTCTTGAACATTACTGAAAACGCCAATAAATATATTGAGCTCGGAGAGTGTGACTGCGCCGAAATAGACATCTCTGTCGATGATGCCGGCGGGACATGGAGGATAACGGTTGACGACAACGGTCCCGGCGTGCAAGCTGCGGACAGGGAAGTGATCTTCGAGCGTTTCCGCAGAGGCGACGGACATCGGGCCCGCAGAGGCAAAAACTGCGGCGGCTACGGGCTTGGGCTTTCCATATCGCGAAGGATCGCGGAACGCCACGGCGGCAGCCTGACATTGGGCGGCAGCAGACTCGGAGGAGCCGCGTTCGTTATGACGCTTCCCAAAGGATAGAAAAACAAGCAAAGCCGTTATGCCGCTGCCGTGTCCGGATAAGGCGCCGAAAAGAAAAAGGCCGCGGCTCTTCCGCATGGCCGGTGTTGAGCAGCTGACCTTAACCGTGCCTGAGTTATCGGGGGCAAAAGAGACGGCATCTGTTTGAGCCGCGGCTGAGTGAAACTGCGGCCGACTGGTTTTTACAACCCGGCATCCTTTTGTAGAGCTTTATCGCGGCGCGGGGAAAAAATAAAGCGGCACGGCGGGCAACCTCGTTTAATCTTTGAAAATCTTATATGTCTGACGCCGGCCGCGCTGAAAAACGGCGTGAGGAAAAACACGGGGCAGACGACATTCCGGCGCCCCGTTCCGTATATTGCTTTATTTTTGCATCGGCGAACAAATTCTGCCGGACTCGATTATGCGGCCGGCAGACACGCCAAAACTGAGCGGGGAGGAAACGCTTTGGTTTTGTGGTCGTTCCTCCCCGCTGGCATTAACAGGTTGTTTTTATACCGGCACTTCGTTTAGTCGTCACGCTTAGAACGGGCCGAGGTTCGTGAACGTGGCAATGAGGAGCCCAATGGCTCCGATGCCCATAAGCATTGCATAAAGCGGCAGTACCCACTTGAAATAGGTTGAAAACGGGATTTTGGCGACGCCGATGTAAACTACCAACGCGCCCATCGTCGGTATTATCATGTTGGTGAGGCCGTCGCCGAGCTGGAATGCCATGACCGCAGTCTGCCGTGTCAACCCGACGACATCGGCCAAGGGAGCCATAATAGGCATCGTAACGGCCGCCTGACCGGAACCTGAGGGGATAAAGAAATTGATTATGGACTGTATGACCAGCATGCCGATGGCAGACAGAGAAGAAGGAATCTGTTTCAGCGGTATGGACAGCCCGTAAATGACGCTGTCCAGTATGTTGCCCTTTGTCAGCACCACGGATACCGAGCGGGCGAGACCAATGCATATGACTCCAACGAATATGCTTGAGCAGGCCCTGCCCATTATTTCACATATCTTCTCATTGTCGAATCCGGCGACAACGCCGGCTATTATCCCGGAGATGAGCCAAAGGGCGCCTATCTCGGCAAAATTCCATTTCCAAAGCATCGGTCCCGCCATCTGCAACGCTATTGTAACGAGAAGCATTAGGGTTAACAGTTTCTGGCGGCCGGTCATTTTTTCTTTTTGAAGGGCGATTAGGTCAAATTCAGCCGCAGATGGGTTTGTGAAGCCTGAAATACTGACGGAATGGTCGGAATGCACCTTGGACGCATAGCGAAGCACATACCAGAACGTGACCACCATCATCACCAGCCACACAACGACGCGGAATCCCATGGCAGAATATACCGGAAGCCCTGCTATCCCCTGGGCTACCGCTATAGTGTACACGTTGATCGGGCCGTATGCGAATGCAGCGAATGTCGGTATCATTGCTATTGCCAAGCCCGTCATTACATCGCAACCGCATGCAAGCGAAAGTGCAACCGTCATTGGCACGAACGGTATGTGCAGCTCGAAAGCGCCCATGGCGCCGCGAACAGCAAAGAATGCCATAAGGGCACCCATTATCAAGAGATAGTTTCCTTTGCAGACCTTGATTATCCACCCAACCATCTTGTGGAGTGTGCCGCTTTCTGTGTAAACGTCAGTGGCGGCGATGGTGAACCAGATCATCGACATGATTGCCATGGAAGCTGTCAGTCCGTCTATGATGCATACGAACCAGCTGAAAGGCGTTACCGGTGTCTGTTCCACGTAGTGGAAGGAAGCCGGATCGATTACCTGCCTGCCGACAACCTCCACTCTGTCGTACACTCCGGCGGGAACGATGTAAGTCATTATTCCCGCAAAGATAAGGCAGAACAAAATAATAGTCCACACGTGCGGGACCTTAATGCCTTTGCTCAGCCTGTCTTCTGGAAGTTCTGCTTTGCTCATTAGGAATACTCCTCCTTGCATTGATTTTTTCTTTCTAGCTTGTTAATGTATTATACAATATCTATGCCGCACGGCGGAGCATGACCGGAAGCTTGCCGACATTCCCAGTCATCCAGATATAATCGGGCAACTGGCATGCCTTGGCACTGTGCCTACGTGTCATGCACGACTCGCGGTTTTTCGAGCATTCCGCAACTGGAGGCGGTTCTCCTTAAAAAACTCTCGGCGCCGCGACCTTTGCGAACGCAATACAAAATCTAACACGGGGAAAGTGTCAAACCCCGCGAAAGCTCGCCGTTATCCTGTTTCGAGCGTTTAAGTGAGCCCGCACGTCTCTGCGTCAGAATAAATGCAGATACGCACATCTATCAAACACTGCCGTCGCTGCGGACAATTATTGCCCTGCCACATCTCCGTCGGAATGCAAGAAAGGCCGGTGCAAATGCGTGAAGAGGGCAAATGCGCCATTCGGACGCTGAAGCGCCGGGGCTCCAATCTTGTCATATCCGGTGACATCGGATATCCTCCTTATTTCAGAGGGAGCGTCTGCACACGAGGGGGAAATCATTCTGTCTGTCTTGCCTTTAAGATGCCGCGCCCCACAACATTTCGTTGCCTATAAATTCGATTCGTACTTTACCCCTGTCGTAAAGATAAGAGAGATAGGACTTTACTGTGCTTCCCACGAGGATGTATTGTCCGTCGTCCATCGTGAGAGAGTAGCGGTCGAAGAGTTCTTTCAGGATTTTTTCAAACGTCGCAGGTTCGCGGCAGAGTTCTAAGAGGAGCGATTCGATTTCAAGAACTTTAGCACGGTTGAGAGCGATTAGTTCTTTTATGTCGGGCGATGCGTCACAGTGGGAGGGGATGAAGAGTCTCGCCTCAAGAGTTCCCAGCATATCAAGAGTTTCAATGAATTTCGCGACGTCGTAGATGAATATGACGTGATATTTTTCGATTGTTTCGCGACTGAATAGCGCGTCGGCGGCAAAGCAGACTCCGTCGTCTGTCATAAGACCGATCATGTCGAGGAAGTGTCCAGGAAGTTTTATAACCGTTAACCCGTCTGGGAGATTTTCCGACAGCTGGCAGGTTTTCTCCGTTGGCTGCGCCATAAGGAATTTATTGCGGAGCTTGGCATAGGGGAAGCCGCCGTAGATCAGTGAGCTTTCAAGCCACGGGTGGCGTGCCACCGCGCTTTCCACATCTGTCGACATCACGCGGCAGCCCGTCTTGCTTTGAATGAACCGATTGCCTCCAGTGTGGTCGGCGTTTGAGTGCGTGTTGATTATGCAGTTCACTCGCCAGCCACGTTCCGTGAGGGCTTTTAAGATTTTACGTGCCGCGTCCTTGTCGCTGCCTGAGTCAATCAGACATACCTCCGTGTCGTTCATTCTGTAAACACCGACGTTGGCCGGGCTTTTTATGTACCAGCTTTTTTCACCCGCCTGAATGAGTTCGTACATTTCTCCGTTCCTCCGTTCTTTCAGCGGCCTTTTGTCTTTTTTATGAGCGGGCAGGCGCGGAATATCCGCGCCTGCGTGGGAACGGAATCCCCTTATTTATAGGATGTTCTGTATATCTCCAGGCAGTCCTCGACAGAGAGTTCAACAGGGTCGTTTGTGAAGAGCCAGCCCATGGAATCTTTTGCGTTTAGCACCATTTTCTCAAATTCGTCCGGCGTTATGCCGTAATCTGACATTTTAAGATCCGCGACGCCGCAGTCGTTCTGAAGTTCCGATAAGGCGGCGAGGAAATCCTCGGGCTTATTCGCGTCTTCCTTCCCCATGGCCTTCGCCATGCGCACGAAGCGGTCCGGCGAGACGCCTTTTTTAATGAGCGCTTCATAATAGGCGAGGCTTATCATTATAAGTCCGGCGCCGTGCGGCAGTTCCTGATGGTAGGCGCTCATCGCGTGCTCCAGCGAATGTTCGCTCGTGCACGAGCCGACGCACATCTGTATGCCGGAAAGGTAGTTGCCGAATGCGACTTTGGTGCGCGCGTCAAGATTCTTGCCGTCGCGCACTGTCGCCGCCAGATTGCGCGACACGTTCTCTATCGCGGTAATGGCCACCATGTCGCTCATAAGGCTGGCCTTGTTTGAGATATAGCCTTCGGTGCTGTGAAAGAGCGCGTCAAACCCCTGGTACGCCGTGAATCTCGGCGGTACGCTGCACATCAGCTCCGGGTCAACTATGGCGATCACGGGAAAGAGCGCGGGGTTGACGATGCCCGTTTTCTCATGTGTCTCCGGGTTAGTGATGACGCCGCCGCAGTCGGTCTCCGAGCCGGTACCTGCCGTGGTGGTTATGGCAACGATGGGCAGAGGCCTGTTTGCTATCGGTTTTCTGCCGCCTTTGCCGCTCTGTATGTAATCCCAGAGATCCCCGTCGTTGGTCGCGACCACCGCGATGGCCTTGGCGGCGTCCATGCAGCTCCCGCCGCCCAGCGCCACTATAAAATCACACCCGTGCTCCCTCGCGAAAGCACCGCCGCGCATAACGGTGGATTTGAGCGGATTGGCCTCTATCCGGTCGAAAATAAAATATTCGGTGCCGGACTTCGCAAGCTGCTCCTCTGTGCGCGCAAGGTAACCGTTCTCGCGTGTAGATTTTCCGTTGGAAATGACAAGCATCGCCTTATGTCCCGGCAGCTGCTGCCTGTGCAGGTTATTAAGCTGGCCCGCTCCGAAAAGCGCCATCGTCGGTACATAATATAAGAATTTATCCATGGTATGCATCCTCTCTTTTCCGCCGTTTTCCGTATTTTTTCACTGCGGCCTCGTAATATTATAAGTCAACTCCCCCGAAAGTATGTAAATTCCTTCAGTTAAGTTTTCCTTTTGCTTGCAGCGCGCCTCAGCGAATCAGATCGCGGTCAAACATCACAGTCAAACATCCTGTTAGGCCCTGCTCTAAGACCGCCCGGCAGTTCCCGTGCGCCTTATCCGCAACGTTTCGCAAAAACAGGTGTGCCCGGCGGTATCCGGACGGCTGAACCGCCGGCTGTCGCCTTGCTCCCGCGTTCTTTCGGTGTCTGCGGGTTATATTGTACGGCGAGTTATGTTATGATTGTCTGTTGTAAAGGCGGGGG
>CAYVEQ010000047.1:6241-11928 GCA_964450835.1 uncultured Synergistaceae bacterium | reverse complement strand
GCCGCTATCTTTACTGTGCCTTTCTTCATTATCTACCCGACTCTGATGTCAAACGTCATCGGAGTAGCCATCGTTGCGGGGATATATCTGCTGCAGAAGGTTCGGCTGAAGACAGCTGCGGCTTCATGAAATTTCATAAAGGAGGAACAGCTATGCCAAAACCGATTATAAAACCTGTCGTTTCAGCGCGCGAGGCCGTGAAATGCATTAAGAACGGAGATTCCGTTATGGTAGGGGGCTTCAACTACGGCGGCATACCGTATACTCTGACCGACGCTTTGTACGATCAGGGAACAGATCAGCTCACTCTTATCTCCAACGATACCATATACGAATTTTGCGGGCAAGGAAAGCTGGTAGCCGGCGGGCGATGCAAAAAAGTCATTGCTTCTCACGTGGGGCTTAACAAGACCACAGGGCGCTTATTCCATGAAGGCAAAATGGAGCTTGAGCTATTCCCTCAGGGCACGTATGTTGAAAAAATACGCGCCGGCGGTGCTGGGTTGGGCGGATTTCTTACGCCTACTGGGGTCGGAACGGCTGTAGAGGAAGGGAAACAGGTTATAGAAGTAAACGGACGAAAATATATTCTTGAACTGCCTCTTACCGCCGACGTGGCTTTAATTCGCGCTTTCCGCGCCGACAGAATGGGGAACCTGACTTATATCGGCACAAATAAGAACTTCAACCCGATGATGGCTACCGCGGCAAAAATAGTGATTGCGGAAGTTGACGAAGTTGTAAACGTGGGCGAGCTTGACCCCAACAACATAGTTACCCAGGGCATACTTGTTGATATGCTGGTATTGAAAGGAGATTCTATCTATGCTTCCAGAACTTGATGAAAAAATCATAAAAGAGCGCATAGCCAAAAGAATAGCCCTTGAACTGGAAGAGGGAGAAGTAGTGAATCTGGGCATAGGCATTCCTACTCTGGTGGCGGACTATATCCCCGAAGGCAAGCGTGTAATATTTCAAGCCGAAAACGGCGCCATCGGGCTTGGCGCGCCGCCGGAAAAGCCCGATTACCGGTGCATAGGAGCCGGCGGCCGCTTCATCAGCCTGCTTCCCGGGGGAAGCTTTTTCTCAAGCGAAATCAGCTTTGGCCTGATACGCGGCGGACATGTCGACGCCACGGTGCTGGGAACATTGGAGGTTGACCAGCACGGCGACCTTGCGAACTGGTGGATACCGGGGAAGAGCGTTCCGGGAATGGGCGGAGCAATGGATCTGGTTGTCGGCGCGAAACGTGTTTATGTCGCGACGACACACGTGACAAAGAAAGGCGCGCCCAAAATACTGAAAAAATGTACTCTTCCGCTGACTGCGGTCGGCGTTGTCGACATGGTCGTAACGGAGTTCGCTGTTTTTAAAATAGAAAACGGAGAAATGACCCTGCTTGAAATCGCGCCTGAAGTCACGCTGGAGCAAATCAAAGAGAATACGGCTGCGGAATATAAGGTGGCCGATAATCTGGCCGTCTATAAAGGATTGGAGGTTGCATAACTGATGGGCAAAGCGGTTATTTTAAGCGCCTGCCGCACGGCGGGCGGTAAATTCGGAGGCCAGTTCAAGAAATTCTCCGCCACCGACCTCGGAGCGGTTGTTCTGAAAGAGGCGCTAGCCAGATCCGGAACCTCGCCGGAATCTGTAGAAGAAGTGATAATGGGCAACGGGTGGCAAGCGGGCGTAGGGGCGAACCCGGCACGCGGCGCGATGTACAAGGCAGGGATTCCCGCCAGCGTACCGGCGTTTACAGTTAATATCCGCTGCGGTTCGGGGCTTCGCACAATAATGCTTGCCGCGGATAAAATCCGCCTTGGAGACGCTTCCGCGGTCTTGGCCGGCGGAATGGAAAGCGCGACAAATGCCCCGTATATTTTGCCGAACGCACGCTGGGGATTCCGCATGGGGAAGCAGGAGGCGCTTGACGTGCTGCACGCCGACGGATTCCAGTGCCCCCTGGCCGGAGCGCTTATGGGTGAAATCACCGAGAACTACGTTATCCCTGAGTTGTCAATCAGCCGTGAAGAACAGGACACGTTCTCATATTACAGCCACAAGAAAGCATTGGCGGCGATAGAGAGCGGAGCGTTTAAAGAGGAAATAATACCCGTTACGGTGAAGGACAGGAAAAAAGGCGAGATTGTCTTAGACACGGACGAAATTCCGCGCCGTGACATATCGCTGGATTCTCTGGCAAAGCTGCCGGCGATTTTCAAGAAAGAGAACGGAAGCATCACCGCAGGCTCAAGTTCCGCTCTATGCGACGCGGGCAGCGCGGTCATGGTTGCGGACGCGGACTGGGCGAGGGCGAACGGGCTGACGCCTATTGCGGAAATCGTAAGTTATGCCGTCACGGCAACGGATCCTCAGCACTTCCCGATAGCTCCGGTTGACGCAATACACAAAGCGTTGGACAAGGCCGCCATGAAGATAGAGGATATGGAGCTTATTGAGATAAACGAGGCTTTTGCGGCACAGGTAATCGCATGTCATCGGAAAATGCCGTTTGACATGGACAAATTGAATATATGCGGCGGCGCTATAGCTTTGGGCCATCCGATAGGAGCGAGCGGCGCAAAAATACTTACAACTCTTATTTACAGTCTGAAGCGCCTGAATAAAGAAATCGGGCTTGCCAGCGCCTGCATCGGCGGCGGACAGGGCGTTGCGATGGTGGTAAGAAAGCTCTCGTAGCACGTGAATCTTTGCGTTTTTTCTAAAACTTAAGATTGGTTTTCCTGACTGGTCGGTAAGATTTGCATGCCGGCTTCCGACATCTCCACACACCATTCTTCCATCTAAAAAGAGGGCGGCCGTTACCATGGTCGCCCTCTCTATTTGTGCGCCGCTGCGCGTTTTTTATTCAGCTTTTGCGCGGCGCTTTCTCTTTTGTTTAATTTCCCTGTCTGCAGCTTTAGAGTATAAGGCCGAACACGGCGTACAGAATCATGGAAATTATCGCGAATCCCGCGACGTACGGCAGCTGTGTCTTGATGTGATCTATGATGTTGCAGCCGGTTGTGGCGCAGGACATAATCGTTGTGTCCGAAATGGGGGAGATGTGGTCTCCGAATATGGAGCCGCCGAAGAGAGCGCCCGCGACGAGCGGTATGTCCGTTCCCATGTTGATAGCCATCGGCAGCGATATGACGGACATAATGGCCATCGTGCCCATTGAAGTTCCCGTCGCGAACGACAGCATCATAGAGATAATGAAGGTCAGAAGCGGCAGAAGCCCGGGAACAAGGGCGCGCATGAATATAGAGGACAGGTAGTTGCCGGTGTCAAGCTGCTTGACAAGTCCACCCATCGTCAGTCCCATTAGAAGTATGCAGGCTATCGGGAGCATCGTCGCCATTCCTTTGAGTATCTCGTTGACCAGGCGTTCCAGCGAGTAAAGCTTCTCAACGCGGCACATCACTGAAATGACAAGCACGGAAACCATGCAGCCCCAGAGCAGAGACTGCATTCCGTTGCCCGCCGTCGGATTGCCGTTGCCCGTGACGACGAGGACGGCGAGGATCACGCCGACCATCGTAAGTATGGGGACGAGCATATTCTTCATGCGAGGAACCGCGCTGCGTTTTTGCACCGGAGCGGAGCCGTCGTCCTCCGGCGCGGAGTTCGGGTCGTCCAGTTCGCCGGTCGTATCGGCGCGCAGTTCGGCTTTCTTCATCGGGCCGAAGTCGAGCGGCATAAGAGTGGTAAGCAGAGAGAAAACAATGGCGATAATGCAGTAGAAGTTAAGCGGCAGAGAACGCAGCAGCATTCCGATCGCTTCGCTTTCGGGGACCCCGCCGGAGGTGAGGTAGCCGGTCATAGCGGCGAGCCATCCGCTGAGCGGCAGCAGCACGCACCACGGCGTGGAAGTGGTGTGGACTAAGAAGGCGGCCTTCTCGTGAGAAACTTTCATGGTGTCGTTGAGAGGGCGCGCGACGGAGCCGGTCACCATGCAGCTCAGCGAGCCGGAGGTAAAGACGACGATTCCGAGCAGCCACGTGAAGAATGCCGCCGATTTCTTGGTCTTGATAATTCCCTTTTTTCTTACCATTATGTCTACGAAGCCGTCTATGCCGCCTGAGTGTTCAATAAGATGAATAAGGGCGCCGATGAGGAACATAGACATTATTACTATTGTGTTGCCGTTGCCTTCAAACGTATGCACGATGCTGTAAAAAGCGCCGTTGATTCCCGCGAATATGTTCCAGCCGCTCAGTATGACAGAGGCGAGGCATATCCCGACAAAAAGCGCCGCGAAGACGTTTTTGATAATGAGCGCCAGAGCTATTGTCACAATAGGCGGCACTACCGACCAGAAGCCAAATTCCATTTTTATATTCCTCCTATGCTGAATGTGTTTTTTATCTGCGCACGGCCCGTCCGAGCCTTCCGTTCGCGATGCGACGGCCTTGTGCGGCGAGTCTGCCGCCTATCCATACGCTTTCTATGCCGTCGGGCGGCAGCGTAGGCTCCGTGAAGGTTGCGCGGTCGCGTATTTTCAGCGGGTCAAAAATTACGACGTCCGCGTCGGCTCCGCGGTTTAGGCGGCCTTTGCTTTTCAGCCCGAACTTTTCAGCCGGCATATAAGATGCCATGCGCACCGCCTCGTACAGCGTGAGCCTGTTTTTCCGCGCGTATTCGGCGAAAAGACGCGGGAAGGCGCCGGCCGCGCGCGGATGGCCCCGGCCATGGTTCATAATTCCGTCGCTTGCCAGCATGACGTTGGGATGAGCAAGCGCCATGTCTATATCGCTCTCCGTCATGACGTAGCAGACCGTGAGACAGCCGGGGTTTTCGCGGCGCACCTCGTTGAAAATCTCTTCGGTGCATCTCTTGCCGCGGTATTTGCCTTCGCAGATTTCAACGGCGCCGTATCCGCAGTTATAGCGTTCCAGCCAGCCGTCGTCGTAGGTCGTGGAGCCGATCATCGTTGAAAAGGCAACGTAAGGGTAGCAGTCGCATGACGCGTCAAGGCCGCCGATGCGGAAACTGTCCACCAGACGCAGTAAAGCGCCCATCTGCCCGAAGCCTCCCATGGAGCCTATGTGCGACACCTGCGCCGGAACACCGAGAGCGCGCCCCGTTTCAAGAAGTTCGCGTGCTGCGGCGACGACTCCCGCCGCGTCGTCGCGTATGTGAGCGGCGATTATCTTGCCCTCTTTGCGGCACGTGGCGGAAACGCGGAGCAGTTCCTCTTCATTGATGCCCGGCACGTAGCGTATACCGAAGGAAACGCCGAGACATCCCGCGTCAAGTTCGCGCGCCGCCGATTTTTCAATCGCGCGCAGTTCGTCCTCCGTCACGCCGGTGTATTTGTCGAGGTGTCCTGCCTGTTCGCGGAGAAAGGCGTGTCCGGCGAACATACCGACGTTGACCGCGGCGCCCTCACTGTCTATTACGTCGAGATACTCGCCGGGCGAGTGAACGTTAAGGCCGCACTGGCCGCCGATTGCCGTCGTCACTCCCATGCGCAGCATGCAGTTGAAAATAGCCTTCTCCTCGTCGCGGTAAAGAGTTCCGTCCGCCTCAAGCGGATCCTCGTGCATATGAATGTCTATAAATCCCGGCGCGACGATTTTCCCCGACGCTTCCACGATCTCGTCCGCGCGCGGCTCGCGTTCCGTGACCTCGGCTATTTTGCCGTCCTCCATCAGGACGTTAAGCTCGCTCTGCACTCTGTT
>CAYVEQ010000047.1:0-6141 GCA_964450835.1 uncultured Synergistaceae bacterium | reverse complement strand
CGCCCGCGCGCGCGAGAATTTTCACAGCAGCCGAAACTTGCGCGGACGCGATAAAAGGCGGCGTGAACGACGGCGTTCCCTGCTCCGTCTCCGTCCCTTTTTCAAAAAATCCGCATATCTCCCACGGCGCCGCGTCGCCTTCGCGCAATACGGCCGTCTCGCCGAAAAATCCGGAGACCGCGCCGTGTATGAAAGGGATCCCCATGCCGCGGCAGGCTTCAAGCGCGCAGCGGCGCGAGCTGTTGTTGTCAAGCGCGTCCATCACGACGTCCGCGCCCGACAGAATCTCCGCGCTGTTTGTCCCGTCAAGGAAGACCGGCCAGACAGCCGTTTCAACGGCGGAATTGACCGCCCCTACTCGGAGCGCCGCCGCCTCGGCCTTGGGCCTGCCGAGAGCTTCTTCGGTCGCGTTGAGCTGCCTGTTCATGTTGTTTTCCTCAAAAACGTCGCCGTCGACAAGAATCAGCCGCCCTACTCCGACGCGCGCCAGAATTTCGATAATCCAGCCGCCCAGCCCGCCGCAGCCGGCGACAGCGGCGCATGACTCAAGCAGCAGCGCCTGCCCCTCCAGCCCGAGAGCCATGACGTTGCGCTCGTACCTCGACGGGCAAAGCCCCGCGCGAAGAGCGGCAATCTCCGCCTCCCGCGCGCTCATGCCGCAACGCCCGGCAGCCTCCCGGCACACCTTGAAAGGAACGACACCGAGCCCGTTTCTCGAAACGGCTGAAGCTCTCATAATTTCAACGGCTCTTCCGTCAGCCATGAACATCACCGCCCGTATAAAAAATAAAAGACGCGAGCGCCCCTTCGCTCCGTTCCCGCTACATTATACATTTTTTGTGCAAGGCCACACACTTTGCCTCGCCGGCTTATTCTTTCATAAAACTCTGATACAATAGCGGCGTTGGCGCAAAAAAACAAATCCCGACAACGCAAGACGGAAAACACCGGTCTGCAGGGAAATCCATAAATCGCCCAGGCAAAGGAGAGTCATCGAAAATGGTTGAAATCGACGCAAGGAAACTGGAATGTCCGAAACCCGTCCTACTTACGAAAGCCGAGGCCGATAAGGGCACGGAAGAGCTTCGCGTCCGGGTGGATAACGAAGTCGCGGTCGGCAACGTCACCCGTTTTCTCGAAAGCGCGGGCTACGCTGCGAGCCGTGAAGACGCTCCCGACGGCAGATCTTTCTTCGTAACGGGCATAAAGAGCGGCAAAGCGGCGGGGAAAGAGAAAACCGGCGTAAGCACCGCGATGCTTTTTACCTCCGACAAAATCGGCGCCGAATCAAACGGTCTGGGCGAGGTCCTGATGAAGGCATACCTCGGCACGATAGCCCAGGCCGAAGTCCCGCCAGCATCAATCGCGCTCATGAACGAGGGGGTCAAGATGGCTCTGCCCGAATCCTCGACTTTCGACACGCTCAAAGAAATCGAAAGACGCGGCACGAAGCTGCTCATCTGCGGCACCTGCGCGAAGCATTTTGAAATCACCGACAGAATCGCCGTCGGCGTAATCTCTAATATGTTTGAGATCTCGGAAACGCTCGCAAAGGCGGACAAGGCCATAATACACGGATAGGGCGTATGCGGAAGGTCTACCTCAACAACGCGGCGACGACCTGGCCTAAACCGCCCGCGGTCGCGGAGGCAGTTTACGGCTTCATGACGCGGGACGGCGCGAACGCCTCGCGCGGCTCGGCCTCCGAGCGCGACATAAAAAGCCTCGATATTCTCTTCACCGCGCGGGCCGGGGCGGCGAAGCTCTTCGGAGGCTGCATGGGGGCCAACCCGAAATATGTCACGCTGACGTCGAGCGTGACGCACTCGCTTAACATCGTCATAAAAGGCTTCGTCAAGAGCGGAACGCGCGTCATCACCACATCGATGGAGCACAACTCGGTGATGCGCCCTCTGCGCGAGGCGCAGAAGGGGGGTGCTTCTGTCGAAGTGATTCAGGCGAGCATGCGCGGCTTCGTCGACCCGAAAAAATTTTTGCCCTGGTCGCTTGACGGCGCGGACCTCGCGATTGTCTCACATTGCAGCAACGTCTGCGGCTCGGTGCAGCCGATAGAGGATATTGCCGAAATATGCGCGAAAAGAAAAATCCCTCTCGTGGTCGACTGCGCTCAGACGGGCGGGATACTCCCGATTAGCGTTTCGGAGCTGGGACTCGCCGCGCTCTGCTTCACGGGCCACAAAGGGCTCTTCGGCCCGCAGGGCACGGGAGGAATCGTCTGGAATCCGGAATTTGCCGAGCGCTGCCAGCCTCTCATGGAGGGCGGCACTGGGAGCATGTCGCACGAAGAGACGCAGCCCGACGCGATGCCCGACAAGTTTGAGGCCGGCACGATGAACCTCCCCGGCTTCGCCGGCCTCGGCGTTGCTCTTGACTGGATAGAAAAAACAGGGACAGCGGCGATTAAGGAACGCGAGGAAAAGCTCGGCGCGCGTCTTGAAGAGGGGCTGCTTTCGATAAGGGGCCTGCGTCTTCTGGGTGCCGCGCGCGGCGAGGCACCTCGTCTTCCCGTCTACGCTTTCAACATCGACGGCAAAGACAACGGAGAGGTGGCGAACGATCTCGGCCTGACATACGGGATAGAGGGGCGCCCCGGCCTTCACTGTTCCCCGCTCGCGCACAGGACGCTCGGAACCTTCCCGGAAGGCGCGCTTCGTCTCTCGCCCGGCTACTACACGACAGAGGAGGAAATCGACTACACCGTCGAGTCGATAAGAGCCCTCGCCGCGAAGTAAATAAAACAAAAGCCCCCGCACGGCTGGGGCTTCTCCGCAGCGCGGGGAGGCTGCCGCCTCCCGCGCCGCAGAGGGGTCACTCTTTTCTTAAAATCTGCTCCGCGCTTGTGACTTCGTCGTCTATCATGGCGCCCAAGTGCGCCTGAAGTGCTGTCTTGGCGTAGATGCCGAGTATGCCGCGCGACTTTTTAAGCGGCGGGCGCCATTTCGAAAGGCGTTCTTTGATTGTTTCCTCCGGCACTTCGAGGCTGGCGGAACGGGCGTCGATGTCTATCTTTATCGTGTCGCCCTCTTCGACTGCCGCAATCACACCGCCGACCGCCGCTTCCGGCGATATGTGTCCGATTGCCGCTCCCTCCGTGAAGCCGGAGAAACGTCCGTCGGTCAGCACGAAGACATCCTGCCCCATGCCGAGGCCGACAAGCGCGTCCGTCGTCATCATCATTTCGCGCATTCCCGGCGCGCCGCGCGGCCCTTCGTAACGTATCACGACGACGTCGCCTTTTTTTATTTTTCCGGAGACGACGGCCGCGTGCGCATCTTCGTCCGAGTGGAAGACGCGCGCCGGGCCTTCGAACTTCCGTGTCTTTTCGGAAATTGTCGTCGTGCGGCAGATAGCCCCGTCCGGCGCGAGGTTGCCGCGAATCACGACAATTCCGCCGTTTTTGAAAACGGGACTGCCGGCCGGAGTCAGCACGTCATGGTCAAGAGATTTCCCGATCGCCGCGATTTCGCCGATTGTCCGCCCAGATACCGTGACGCACTCCTTGTGGAGAAAATCTTTTAATTCCCCCATGACGGCGGGAACGCCGCCCGCGCGGTAGAGGTCGACAACGCTTGCCCTGCCTGTCGGGATAACGCGGCTTATCACGGGAACGGCCTCGGAGAGGCGGTCGAAGTCGTCGAGCGTCAGCTCCGCCCCGACTTCGCGCGCCAGGCTGAGAAGATGGAGCACAGCGTTCGTCGAGCCGGCAATCGCGAGAGTGATTATGACGCCGTTTAAGAGCGCCTCGCGCGTCAGAATGTCTTTCGGCTTGATGTTCTGTCTGACGAGCTCTACGATGCGCCGCCCCGTCTGTGTCGCGAAGCGCTCTTTCTCCGCGTAGACTGCGGGAACCGCGGAGGAGCCGGGCAGAGCCATGCCGAGTCCCTCCATGAGAATCTGCATCGTGTTCGCGGTTCCCATGAGAGAGCAGGCTCCGGGGCCGGGGCAGACATGATCCTCAAGATAGCGTATTTTTTCGCGCGCCTCTTCGCTCGCGTAGTCCGCGCCGAACACAAGCTGGTCAAGCTCGCTCATGACGGTGTTGCGTCCTTCGATCCGGCAGACTTCCTGCGGGCCGCCCGTGATTATTATCGCGGGAACGTCGGCGCGTATCGCTCCGATAAGCACGCCGGGGATAATGCTGTCGCACGAGGCAAGCAGCACCAGACCGTCAAGCAGCTGCACCCCCGTCATTATCTCCACCGAGCTTGCTATGACGTCGCGTATCACAAGCTCAAAGCGGAAGTGCGGCATCCCTATCGGCACGGCGCCGCAGGTCGCAATCGTGCCGAACTCAAAGGGCGTGCCCCCCGCCTGCAGAATCCCCGCGCGCACGCGCTTCGCCAGACGGTCGAGGTGCGTGTGGCCGAGCCCCGCGTCATTCGCCGTGTTTACAATTCCTATGAGCGGGCGGCTCAGGTCGTCGTCGTCATAGCCGCAGCCTTTGTAAATCGCTCTTCTCGAAGAAGTGCCTTTTCCCGAAAAGAGTCCGAGTTCTTTGGAGCGGTAGCTCATCTCGTTTCCTCCTTAAAAATTTTTCAGAGACGGAACCCGTCGGGAAGAGGGTCGTCCTCGTCGAGCACAAAATTGCAGAAGGCGGTGATGTTCGCGCTGCCGGAGACGCGAGGGATTATCGCGCGGCGCCCGGCCACCTCCGTCTCGCGCACCGCCTCGGCCTCAAAGACCGTGTCTATGATGCTGTGATGTTCGAGTTTCATTCCAGGCTTTATTATCCCTTTCATGTAAAGCTGCGTGAGGCGCGCGGAAGTCCCGGTGCCGCAGGGCGAGCGGTCTATCTCGCCGTTCGCGAACACGCAGATGTTGCGAGCGCGCGCGACGCCGCCCTCGACCTCCGGACCGCTTGTCAGCAGAGTGCCGTATATCCCCCGAAGCCGCGGCTCCGCGGGGTGGACGACCTCGTAACGGGAAAGAGCGCAGCGTTTCAGCTCCATCGCGCGCGAGGCGAGCTCGCGCGCGTTCTCCGGCGCCAGCTCCAGCCCGAGGCGCGAAACGTCGGCGAATACGTAGAAGTCCCCGCCGAAAACTATATCGCAGGGGATTTCACCGATTCCGGCGGCTTCAAGAGGCACGTTCTCCATGTACACGAATGTGGGGACATTCTCGAAAGAGACGCGCTTTACCCGGCCGCCGCGCACTTCGGCGCGCGCCGTTATCCGTCCGGCGGGCGTGTCGAGCTTCAGCAGATTTTCCCCCTCGCGGCTTTCCATCATGCCGGTCTCGAAAATTACCGTCGTTGCCGCGATGCAGCCGTGGCCGCACATCGTGCCCATTCCCTCGTTGTGCATGAAAAGTATGCCGAAGTCGCCGTCCCGCGTTACGGGAGGCAGCAGAATGCCGCCGTACATATCCGAGTGTCCGCGCGGCTCAAGCATAAGCAGGCGGCGTATGCTGTCGTAACGCTCTTTGAAGCAGGCGCGTTTTTCCAGAATCGTCGCGCCGGAAAGCGGCGGCACGCCCGAAGTCACGACGCGGAAGGGCTCGCCCATCGTATGCGCGTCGATACAGCTTACAGTCCTGCGGAAGTTCGTCATGATTCTTCCCCCAATCGGCACTTCGCCGTTTTTCGCGAACAGAAATAACTCTTACGCGATTATATTACAGTCGGCAATTTTATCAAACAAACAAATTTGCTGAACCGCCGGCGGATATAAAAAAGCCCCGCGCGCGGACGTGCGGGGGAATTTTTTGTTTTAAGCTCGCGTCACTCCGTGATGAAGCCCTTTGCCACAAGCACGGCGCGCGAGTATTCGTCATCGGGACGGTAGCCTTTGTTCAGAAGTTCGCGGATGTATGTCCCGTTGTAGGTAAAGCTCAGAACCACCTGCGCGAGGAAGAGCGTGAGGCAGCTGGCCAGGAACATAATGACCGTCCATTTCACGTCTCCCCGAAATATCGGCACCAGAAAACCGAAGAAGAATGTCGTCCAGCTAAAGCCGACTTTCGCCGTGCGGAGCTGTCCTTCCGCGTTTACAAGTTTTACAATCATGACACTTTCCCTCCCGCTTCTTTCGTCAGGCGTGCGAGACGCGCCGCTCTTTCGCCCATAAGCATAGCATAGCGGCAGTATTTCGCAAGTTCCTCGGCCTTTCGTCTCTTCTTCCG
>CAYVEQ010000046.1:0-12264 GCA_964450835.1 uncultured Synergistaceae bacterium | reverse complement strand
CAGCGCCCGTGCGGAAAATAAAAAAGCGCCGCGTGCGAGGCGGCGCGAAAAGCGAAACACTTTCGTTCCGAGGTTTGCGGCCTACGCCTTCGTGAGCCCGTCGCGGAATACGACAAAATAGGCGGCCGCGACGAAGAGCACGGCGCCGGCGACGTTGCCGGCCGTGACGAAAAAAATATTTTTCAGGAAAGAGGCGCAGGTAAGGCCGGGCTCTGCGCCCGTGTTAAGCAGAATGCCGAGAGGGATAAAAAACATATTCGCCACGCAGTGCTCGAAGCCAATCGCGACGAAAGCGGAAATCGGCATAAGAGCCGAAACGAACTTGCCCGCCGTGTCCTGCGCGCCGAAAGAGACCCACACGGCAAGACAGACGAACCAGTTGCACAAAACGCCCCGCACAAGCATATCCTTCACGGGCAGCGACGACTTGGCCGCCGCGAGCGAGACGGCGCTGGCAGCGCTGAGCGGGGATAGGACTCCGCTGTGATAGATAAGCGCTGCGAAGAAAGCCGCACCGGCGAAGTTCGCGCAGTAGACGACAAGGAGGTTGCGCATCATCGCGGGGAAAGTAATTCTGCCGGAAAAAAGTCCGATCGGCATGAGGCAGTTCCCGGTGAAAAGCTCGGCGCCGGCCGCCACTACGAGAAAAAGTCCGAGCGAAAAGACGACGCCGCCCGCGAGCTTCGCGAGCCCTACACCCGCTATTTTGGCAGCGTCCTGAGTGACGACCAGCATAAAGGTGCCGCCCATGCCTATGTATGCTCCCGCAAGCAGCCCCATAACGATCATCGGCAGGAAAGCCATTCGGCTCTTCGCGATTCCTGCGTCAAGCACGGCCCGCGAAATCTCAGACGGCGATTTTATACTCACGGAACATTCCCCCTCGGCATTTTATAGCGTTAATTATAATTGAAAAGCCGCTACGGAAATAAAAAATCCGCGCGGGCCGCGAGGCCGGCGCGGAAAATATTTTTTGTCCGCTTCGCGCCGCCGCTCGCGGGAGCGAAGGCCCGCGAGACGCAGGCTTGACGAGCCGTGACGAAAGGCGTCTTGAAGAGTCCGCGCCCGCAAAAGGCACGCGGTGCGGCAAGTGGTTTCCTTACGAGGATTTTTTGCCGCCCTTCCATACGCGCACCGTCGATGCGTCCGCGTCTACCTCCACGTAGTCGCCGTCCTCGATGGCATCAAAGGGATCCTCCTCGAGCCTGTCGACCATAGTCGAGCCGACTATGACAGCCGAGGAAACGATGACAGGCTCCGCGTCTTTCAGTATGATAGCAGCCGGAAGGTTGTGCCTGACCCACAGCTGATAGAAGCCGTCAACCTGCACAACGGAGCTTCCCTTGCCCGAGCGGAGGACAAGAACCTTGCCCGCGATGCTTTTCCCCTGTATCGCGTGGTTTCTCTCAATGACCACGCCCGTCGCGGGGTCTGTGAGATAAAAGCACATCGCGTCGGTCGACACGATGGCCTCGCCTTCGCCTTTGCCCCGTACTATGGAACGGCACCTGTACTCTTTCATATTGTTGTCCATTATCAGTCGAGCCTCCCTTTGACGGCCGCTTCCACACATTCGGAGAGGCGGCGTATCGCGAACGGCTGACCGCGGCGTTCGCGGTAATAGGCGCACTTCGGCGAGTCGGTGACGCCGAGCGCCCCCTCGAAAGATTTCCAGCAGGGTTCGTCAATGCATGTGTCTCCCACCATGCGCACGCCGATCAGCTCAAGCCTCTGGCGCAGGTGCGATTTCTCGGCAAGCTCCACGGCATCGGGCGCCGCGAGTATCCAAAAAGCGGTGTCGTGGGACACGTGCCGCCCAGCGAAGAGCCGCTCGACTTCGAGAAGCTGCGTGTATGTGTAGTGCGGGCATCCGAGCATGACGAGGTTTATAGGCCCGGTCGCGGCAGTCAACATATCCTCTTCGGCTTTTAACTCTTTGTCCGTTATCACGTATTCGGCGGACGGCACGCGGCCGCCGCCGAAAGCCGCCGCTGTCGTAGGCGCTTCGGGCGTGACGCCCGCCATGTGATACATCGCGACCGAGCCGCTCGTCGCCGCCTCGGCGCCGAAATAAAGAAAATCCTCCTGCGACGGGCGCGGAGGAGTTCTGAAGCGGAGCACGGGATTGCGCGAGCCGGCTATTCTGCCTACGCAGTGGCCGAGCATGCCCCAGTCGTAGCATTCGTTCAGAGCGGCATCGACGTCGATTAGGAAGTCGCCTCTGCGGTTTTCGTCGAGGTGCAGGCCGTAGTAGGGCGTCTTTCCGATGACGGCAGCGGCAAGCGCGCTTACGGAGGACTCGCGGTTTGAGCGCGCACCGATTGCCGAGTTGACGTAGGGAGTGGCGCTTGACTCCGAAAAAGCCACGTGCTCTTTGAAGAACGGAACGTTCGAGCAGAGTCCAGGCGCGCAATGATACGAAAGCCTCGCGCCGATTCTGCGGTAGGCGTCGCCTGTTCTCTCCGCCAGCTCAAGCTCCTCGCGCGTTACGTCGAAGAACTTCGTGAGATAGGCCGTGTCCCAATAGGGGTTCGTCGTCGGCGGGACGGCGCATGTAGCGCCGCCGTTCACCAGCAGCTCGCACCAGTATGTGTCCCCCTCCTGCCCGCTTAACGCGACATGAGCGCGCTTGATCGGTATGAGCTTTTCGGCGTCGAATGTCAGGGCGAGAGCGTAAAGCAGCTCCATGGCCTTCTGCTTTCCGATGCCTTCGCCCCCGTCCAGAATGAGCTTCTCTTCGTCAGTCAGATACATTGATTACCGCCTTCCTCCGTGTTTTGTTTTTTTGCGGCTTTTGCCGCCGTGCCGGTCCGTTCGGCGTACGCGCGCGGCGCTTTAACGCACTTGCGCGAACGTGGCGTTATCCGCGCCGGACAGCGAGCGTTCCGCGCGGCGCCGTCCCTCTGTAAAAGAGCTTGGCTTTTTTATGTAATTTATTCGCGCCGCCATTTTAATCCGGCGCTTTAATCAACGGACTGACAGAAACCGGCGCCCGTTATTATAACATCATGGCGGCCGCGGCTGTCAACGATGGCCGGGGCTACGCGCCGCTACGGTTCTTTGTGAAATTTTTTCTGTCGCTGCGGCGCACTTTGTAATAATATTATCCTGTGATTTTTATTTGCGGGAGGAACTGCGATGGCTACTAAGGTAACGTTTCCGAACATTCGTATGTCGTCGGTAAAGATGGCAGGCGGCATACGCGAGATTCTGACGCGCGCCGAGACAATGGAGCGCGAGGGACGCAGCATTATCCATATGGAGATAGGGCGCCCGGACTTCGATTCGCCCGCCTGCGCCAAAGAGGCGGCGATTGCCGCGCTGCGCGCAGGCAACGTGCATTACACGGATATGGCTGGCGCTTACGACCTTCGCTGTGCTGTGGCCGCCAAGTACCGCCGCGTCAACAGAATGGACGTGGACGCCGACAGAAATATTCTGATTACCAACGGCGCTATGGAAGCGCTGACAGCGACTTTCCTCTCTCTGCTGAACACGGGGGACGAGGTTCTCGTCGCAGCGCCCTACTTCTCGGCTTACGCCGACGAACTCGCGCTGGCGGGCGCGGTTCTCGTGCCTGTGGCGACAAGGATGGAGGAGGGCTTCAGGCTGCGCGTCGAGGACTTGAGGAAGGCGCGCACGGAAAAGACGAAGGCCATCCTTCTCAACTCTCCGAACAATCCGAGCGGAGCCGTGCTCACGCGCGACAATCTGGAAGAGATCGCGGCTTTCGCCGTAGAGCACGACATCTGGGTGATTTCGGACGAGTGCTATGAAAAATTTCTTTATGAGGGAGAGCATGTCAGCATAGCGAGTCTGCCCGGCATGATGGAGCGCACGGTGACGGTTTCCGCAGCATCAAAGACATGGTCGATGACAGGCTGGCGCATCGGCTGGGTGGTCGCGCCCGACGCGATGCGCCCCTACGTGAACAAGTGCCATCAGAATCTCACGACCTGCGCCAACTCTTTTGCGCAGGCAGGCGTCGTCGAGGCTTTCGCGAATGCCGACCCCGACGTTGAGGCGATGGTGCGCGAGTACCGCCGCCGCCGCGATATGGTCATGTCGTGGCTGAACCGTATCAAGGGCTTCGAGGCCATCACGCCCGCCGGAGCTTTCTACGCCTTCCCGCGCATTGCGTCTCTCGGCATGGATGGCTTTAAGTTCTGCTCGTGGCTGCTTGATGAGGCGGGGGTATCGACCGTTCCCGGCGAAGTTTTCGGAATGCCGGGGCACATCAGACTCGCCTACTGCCGCGCCTACGATTATATCGAGGAGGGGCTGAGGCGAATCAAAGAGGCGGTGGAAGGGCTCGGGAAATAATATTGCGCGCCGCAACCGCGCGCGTTTCGCTCAGAAAGAGGCGGGGCAGCCCGTCTCTTTTTTTGCGCGCGGCGTTTTATTGAAAAATTTTCTTTTCGCGTAAGAGCGCGGGCGTGCTAAAATGGAAAGAAGGCGCGGCGCGCGGCGCTTCGCGTAATAATTTACAGGCAGGTTTTTCGCATGAACGTTTTCAAAATCCGTAGGATTCACACGCGCGGCGCCGGCGGCGGAAGCTTTAAGATAAATATGTGCAGCGGACCCGTCCTGCCGAAGATGCTGCTCTTTGCGGTGCCGCTTATGCTTTCGAGCATCCTGCAGCTTCTTTTCAACGCGGCGGACATTATTGTCGTCGGCCGTTACGCCGGGGACAACTCTCTCGCCGCCGTCGGATCCAACAGCGCGCTTATCGGGCTGCTCACGAACCTCTTTATCGGCGTTTCCGTCGGCTCGAACGTGCTCGCCGCGCGCTGCTACGGCGCCAAGGACGACAAGTCGCTTTCAGAAACCGTGCACACTTCGATGTTCCTCGCGCTCGTCAGCGGGATTCTGCTCTCTCTCGTCGGCGTCGTCTTCGCGCGCGAAATTCTGATAATCATGCAGACCCCCGCCGAGGTGCTGGACCTTGCGACTTTATACCTCGTGATATATTTTTTCGGCATGACGCCCGTGATGCTCTATAACTTCGGCAGCGCCCTTCTGCGGGCGGTCGGCGACACGCGGCGCCCGCTCGTTTATCTTGCGGCAGCCGGCGTCATCAACGTTGCGCTGAATATGTTTTTTGTCATAAATCTGCGCCTTGACGTGGCGGGAGTGGCTATCGCGACAGTCATATCGCAGTGCGTATCGGCAGCGCTCGTGGTGCGCTGTCTCGCGCGCGAGAGCGGCGGCATACGCTTTGACCCGCGGCGGACCCGCCTCTATGCGGACAAGCTCGCTGAGATTCTTCATATCGGCCTGCCCGCGGGGATACAGAGCGTGCTTTTTTCATTTTCCAACGTTGTGATTCAGTCGTCTATAAATACTTTCGGAGCCGTCACGATGGCTGGCAACTCCGCCGCGCAGAATGTCGAGCAGTTTGTCTACGTCGCGATGAACGCTTTCTATCAGGCGATAATCTCCTTTACAAGCCAGAATATGGGAGTCGGCAACGTCGGGCGCGTGCGCCGTATACTTAAGACGGGTCTCGCCTGCAGCATGACCGCGGGTCTGGCTCTCGGCATGTTGTGCGTTGTCTTTGGCCACGGTCTGCTTCGGATTTACTCGCCGAGCGAAGCCGTCATCGAGGCCGGCATCGCCCGTTTTCATATCGTGGCGTCTCTTTATTTTTTGTGCGGGTTTATGGACGGTATGGTTGGCGCTCTGCGTGGCCTCGGCTACTCTGTCGTGCCGACCGTAGTGTCGCTGGTTGGCGCGTGCGGCCTCAGGCTCGTGTGGATTTATCTGCTCTTTAAGATTCCCGGGTTCAGGAACGTGACAGCCGTCTATCTCTCTTATCCCGTTTCGTGGATCGTCACTTCCGCGGCCCACGTCGTAGGCTTCAGACATGCTATAAAGAAAGCGGAGCTCGCAGTCGCGCGAAAAAATCCCGAGGCGACGCCTTCCGTACAGAAGAGCGCGCCGTACGGCCCGTGACGCGCCGGAACAAAAAAATTATCCGCCGCCTCGCGTCGCAGGCCACGGATTTTTTTGACGCGCGGAAGGTTCGGCGCGGCATCACTCGCGGCATTTTGTTATTTTTTGTTTTTCCTTTTGCAGAGAAACGCGTAGAACGCGATCAGAACGGCGCAGCAGGAGATAAGTATCACTGTTATCCTGCGCAGTTCCTCGTGTATGAGAGATTCGTTGCTGCCCAGAAAATAGCCGAGCAGAGTAAGTATCGTGACCCAGATGCCAGAGCCGAGCGCCGTGTAGAAGCAGAACTGCGAAAGCGGCATGCGAGCGAGGCCGGCGGGCAGTGAGATGTACTGGCGTATGACAGGCAGGAGACGTCCGGTGAACGTGCTGATGTGTCCGTGGCGCGCGAAAAAAATCTCCGCCTTGTCGAGCGACTCGCGCGTCACGAAAAAGTATTTTCCGTATTTCGCAAAGAAGGGGCGGCCCCAGCGCACGGCAATCCAGTAGTTAAAAAGCGCGCCCAGAACGCTTCCCGCTATTCCCGACGCGAGCACAAGAGCGATATTCATTCCGCCCTTCCACGCGAGGTAGCCGGCGGGCGGCATGACAGCCTCGCTGGGAAAAGGGAAGAACGAAGATTCAAGGAACATCAGCCCGACTATGCCGGCGTAGCCCATGTGTCCGATCACCTCGACGAGCCAGCCGATGAAATTTCCGAAGAGTTCGGCGAGGCCGCCGAACAAAGAAAAAATCGCCTCCAAAACTTTAAAGCCCCTTCCGTTTTTTCTGTGAGTAATAATACCCGAAAAATGTCGAAAGTCCATAGGCGGCGGCGCAATTTGAAACGCCGCGCGCTTTGCGTTAAAATGCACTGATGGGAAGGTTCTCCTCCCGGACAGAAATACAGATGGAGGAATCGTTATGGAACCGTTGCCAAGACTCGCGCTCGTCATAGCGGGGAACTTCTCCGCCGAAGAGAACGCCGACCCCGGTATGCTGCTGAATTATCTTCCGAAAGAGCTGGCCTGCAGGTGTGATATAAAAGAATGGAGCTGTCAGCCGAGTACGCACTATTCGATGCCGATGACACTCGCGATGGAGGAGATGCTCGAATCGGTCGCGGACGAAGGCTATGCGGGTCTAATAGTCGTTTCAGGCTGCGGAGTAATGGAGGAAATGGCCTACCTTGTAGACCTTCTCTGGAAGAGAAGCGAGCCTGTGATATTCGCGAATCTCATGGTGCAGGGACGCGCCGGCGTAAAAGAGGGGTTGATGAACCTGCATTGCGCCGTGCTTGCCGCCATCTCGCCGCTCGCCCGCGGCAGAGGCGTGCTCATGTGTTCAAGCGGCGAACTCTTCTGCGCGGACGACGCAGTCCTCGCAGACCCCGAGTCGCCGGACAACGCCTTCCAGTCGCCGTCGCGCGGCTCCGTCGGCAAAATGCTGAACGGCGAGCTGAAATTCCTCAGCGCGCCGCACCGCCCCGCATTTCTCGCGGTCAGGCCGAAAGAGATACCTTACGTTGAAATCATGTGGGCTTCGCTTGGCGGCGGCGACGGGATGCTTTCCTCGCTGCTTCACGCCCGCGACCTGAAAGGGCTTGTGCTCGCGGGCTTCGGCGCGGGCAACGTACCGCCCTCGTGGGTGCCGATGATACGCAACCTCGTGAGAGGGCGTGTGGAAGTCGCGATTGTATCGCGCTGTTTTCAGGGCAGCGTCCACAAGACGGATGACTTTGAGGGGTCGTTTGAGAAACTCGAGGAACTCGGCGTAATATCGGGAGGAAAGCTCAACCCCTTCAAGGCGCGCATACGCATGGCGCTCGGCATCGCCTCAGGGCTGACCCACAACGGCCTGAGCCTCTATATGCTTAACAGGCCGGTGTCGGACAAGACGGCGGAGCTCTATAAACTATGAAAATATACTGCCTGAGCCTCGGCTGCGCGAAAAACAGAGTCGACAGCGAATGTCTCGCGGGGGCGCTCAAAGCGGCGGGACACGAAATAGCGTCCGCTGTGGAGGATGCGCAGGCTGTCATCGTAAACACCTGCGGCTTCATACGCCCCGCTGTGGAAGAGAGCATCGAGGCGATACTCGACCTCGAAGAACTCAAACAAAAAGGCAGGCTTGAGAAAATCGGCGTAGTCGGCTGCCTCGTCAACCGCTACCGCGACGACCTCATAGCGGAGCTGCCGTCGGTAGACTTCTGGGCCGAGAGCGAAGACTGGGAAAGAGTGCTCAAAAGCCTCGCCACGCCGGGCGACGGCAGACGCCGCCGAGAATCTCTGCCGGCTTCCCCGAAATTCACGCGCTATCTTAAAATCAGCGAAGGCTGCGGCAACAGGTGCTCCTACTGCGCAATACCATTGATACGCGGCCCGCTGCGCAGCCTGCCGTTGGATGCCGTCGTCGGCGAGGCGCTCCAGCTTGTCGAGGAGGGGGCGCGCGAACTCTGTGTGGTGGGGCAGGATCTCACGGCATACGGCATGGACAGAAACAGAGAAGGCGAGCTCTTCGAGCTGCTTGACGAGCTTGAAAGTTCCCTGCCGGAAAATATATGGATAAGACTGCTCTATCTGCACCCGAACCGCGTTACGACAAAACTCCTGGAACGCGTCGCGTCGGGACGGCAGATAATCCCCTACCTTGATATACCGGTACAGCACGCCGACCCAGAGATACTGGCTCACATGAACCGCGACATAAAGCCGCGTGCGCTGCGGGCCATATTCAGCGCCGCGCGCAGGATAAACCCCGACTTCACCCTGCGTACCACCTGCATGGTCGGTTTCCCCGGCGAGAAGAAAAAACATTTCGACAATCTCATTGAATTTGTCAAAGAAGTCCGTTTCGACCGTATGGGAGCCTTCACCTTCTACCCGGAGGAAGGAACCCCGGCCGGATGTATGAGCGGGCAGGTGCCCGAGGCGGCAAAGAAAAAACGGTTCGACACCTTAATGCGCCTGCAGGAGGAAATTTCATACGAGCGCCAGTGCGCCTTCGTCGGACGCGAGCTCAAGGTGCTTGTAGAAAGAACAGTGCCGGACGAAGGCTTCGCGGAGGGACGGTCGTTCCGCGAAGCGCCCGAAGTCGACGGTCTGATTGAAATACGGAACATAAGAAGGGGATTAAAAGAAGGCGACATGATAACAGTAAAATTAACCGAAGCCATGCCGCACGACATGATTGGGGAGGAAGTCCTTTGATACTCACGCCAGAAATGAAGACATGGTACGGCATGATTGCCACGGCGGGAACCCTAGGACGCTTCTCGAAGATGCCGGGCACTCTCGGCTCAATAGCCGGAAGCGCCCTCTGGATTCTTTCGGGAGGCATACCGATATGGATCATAGCGGCGGTAGCGGCAGTCGGCTGCGTCGCGGCGGACAGATACGAAAAAGCTGCGGAACGCGACGACCCGGGCGAAATAGTTATAGACGAGGTCGTAGGCGTGTGGACAGCCTCGTTCGGATTTGACATGACCTACGCCTTATCCGCGCTCTTCCTCTTTCGCATAGTCGACATAGTAAAACCTTTCCCGGTCAGCCGCCTTGACAGAATCCGCGGCGGATTCGGCATAATGGCGGATGACTTGGCGGGCGGCATTATAGTAAACATTCTTCTAAGATTTACACACTGGCTCCTCTTTGAGGAAGGACTCACGGCAATACTCGCCGCGGTGGGGCGCTGACAATGGAAGAGAGAGTTCTAGCCTCACGCGTCGTTGAAATATTCCGTGAAAAAAGACTGACGCTCGCCTTTGCCGAGTCATGCACGGGGGGTATGATAGGCGCCGCCCTCACGAAAATACCTGGAGCCTCCGATATATTCTTTGGCTCAGCCGTTACCTACGTCAACAGTGCGAAAGAACACATCCTTGGCGTAAGCGCCGCGACCTTAGAACAGCACGGCGCGGTAAGCCGAGAGTGCGCAGCGGAGATGGCGCGCGGCGCGCGGCGTATCTACGGCGCGGACATAGCGGCGAGCGTAACGGGCATCGCGGGCCCCGGCGGCGGAAACGCGGAGAAACCTGTCGGCACGGTGTGGTTCGCGATAGCAACGGCAGAAGATACCGTGACATTCCGCCGCGTCTTTGCCGGTGACCGGGACGCTGTGCGCACGCAGACCGTCGCTGAGATACTGCGACGCCTCGCGGAAAGCGCGCTTGCCGAAGAAGCCGGAGGCGAGCGGTAATGGGCGGCTGAATCCCGCCGCTCGCGGGAAGGCTCCTGCGCACGTTCATCTGCGTAAAACTGCCGCCAAGTCGCATAGCGGCGCTTGCATCTTGGATTGAAACAAGAAAAAGCGTGCCGCGAAGCGACGGCATCCGTTGGGTAAAACCCGAAACCATACACATAACGCTCAAATTCTGCGGAGAGATCCACGAAGAAATGGTTCATGGCATATCTTCTTTGCTGGACAGAGAACTCCCGCGCGGACAGTTCGAGCTTGCGGCGCGCGGCATAGGCGGCTTCCCAAGCATTGAGGCGCCGCGCGTAATATGGACAGGACTCGCTGGTGACACGGAAAAATTATCGAAACTGGCGAAAGCGGCGGACAACATAGCAGCCCGCCGCGGCGTAGCGAAAGAACGCCGCAAATTCTCCCCGCACATAACGCTCGGCCGCAGAAGCGAAGGCGGCCCGCTTGACGGACAAAGCTTACGCGAACTCACATCCGACACGTTGATCCTCCCCCCTTGGAGAGTAAGCGAAGTCATATTCATGCGCAGCGAACTCACACCGGAAGGGCCGCTCTACACGCCGCTTAAAATTTACAAACTGTAAACATTGTGAAAGACAGCCTTCGTTTGTTATAATCTCATCGGCAATAGACAATAACAAACGGAGGCTGAACTATGGCAAAAAAAGCGACAACACGCGAAGACATACTTGAGCAGGCGCTCAGCGAAATAAGAGGAAAATTCGGACAAGGCGCGATCATGCGCCTCGGCGACGACGTGCAGCGCGCTGTGGAAGTCATACACAGCGGCATACTGCCGCTTGATGTCGCGCTTGGCATAGGGGGCGTGCCGCGCGGCCGCGTGGTTGAGGTATTCGGCCCCGAAGGCGGCGGCAAAACCACCATAGCTCTCCACATACTCGCCGAAGCGCAAAAAGCCGGAGGCATAGCGGCCTTCATAGACGCCGAACACGCGCTCGACCCGCGCCTTGCGGCGGCGCTCGGCGTAGACACGGCGAATCTGTACCTTTCCCAGCCGGACAGCGGAGAGCAGGCTTTCTACATCCTTGACGCGCTGGTAAGGAGCGGAGCCGTCGACCTTGTAGTGGTAGACTCCGTCGCAGCGCTCACACCTCAGGCGGAAATCGACGGCAAAATGGACGAGGGCGGCCGTCAGGTCGGCCTCCACGCGCGCCTTATGAGCTACGCGCTCCGCCGCCTCACAGCCGCGATTGCGAAAAGCAACACCACAGTTATCTTCATCAACCAGCTGCGCGCCCAGATAAGCTCCGGCTACAGCCAGGGGCCGACCGAGACGACAACAGGCGGACGCGCGCTTAAATTTTACAGCTCAGTAAGAATAGAAGTTCGCCGCGGCAAACAGATCACGCGCGGAGACGAAGTCATAGGTCACGAACTCTACATCAAGGTCGTCAAAAACAAACAGGCGCCGCCCTTCCGCACAGCCCACACCACTCTGATTTACGGCAAAGGCGTTCCGAAAGGGATGGCGGTACTCGACATGGCGCTTGACCGCGAATTACTCAAACGCAAGGGGTCGTGGATAGCATACAAGGGCGAGACGTTAGGGCAGGGCAAAGAGGCGGTCGCCGCTTATATAGAAGAACACCCCGACCTGATGGAAGAGATAACAAAAGAAGTCTTGGGCAAAGTAGCGGCTGGACTCGGACTGGCCGACGACACTCCGGCGCGCGAAGAGCCCGAAGAGAGCACCCTTGACGACAACGTTGAAGCTCTGCTTGAGGAAGGAGTCTTGAAACTGGAAATAGACGCCGCCGACGATGACAAAAAATAAATTTCACGGCAAAAATAGACGCCGCGAAAAAATAAAAAAACATTAAAACAATATCGGCGCTCTTTCATTGATGAACAGCGCCGATATTGTTTATACGTCCACAAAGAAGTTGATATTTATATTTTAACGTCCGGGATAGTCAAAATAACAATACTTTCAGACAAGATATACGAGATATTACTTACAAATTATATCTGTTGACTTTGGAGAGAAGCTTGATATACTTAACCGTGCGCTCGCAAGGGGCATAAGTTCTACGGAATTTCCCCGAGAGAGCGCGGCACCATGACAGACAGATAAAGAGGAGCGAAGTGGCGAGCGGAGCCTGA